>NZ_CP117435.1:1205714-1507142 GCF_030687495.1 Pseudomonas sp. FP453
TCATGGGCTTTCGCCTGCCGGGGTTCCTGCAGCTGATCCTGCCCCTGGGCCTGTTCCTCGGGATCTTGCTGGCCTATGGCCGCCTGTACCTCGAAAGCGAAATGACCGTGCTCTCGGCCACCGGCATGAGCCAGCAACGCCTGCTGGGCATGACCATGATCCCGGCCGCCGGTGTGGCGCTGATCGTGGCCTGGCTGAGCCTGAGCCTGGCGCCCCAGGGTGCCATGCAGTTCCAGCTGGTGCTGAACAAGCAGGACGCCATGACCGAGTTCGACACCCTCGAACCGGGCCGCTTCCAGGCGCTCAATGACGGCACGCGGGTCACCTACACCGAAACCATGACCGAAGACCGCGCCAACCTTGGCGGGGTGTTCATCTCCGAGAAGCGCCTGGGCCAGGACAAGAAAGACCGGGGCATCTCCGTGCTGGTGGCTGATTCCGGCCGCCAGGAAATACGCCCCGACGGCAGCCGCTACCTGATCCTGGAAAACGGCTACCGCTATGACGGCAGCCCCGGCATGGCCGATTACCGTGCGATCAAGTACGACACCTACGGCGTGCTGCTGGCGCGCCCGGACGTCAGCGACGAAGTCACCGACCGCGATGCCATCCCGACCACCGAGCTGCTGGGCAGCAAGGAACTGCGCTCCATCGCCGAGCTGCAATGGCGGATTTCCCTGCCGCTGCTGGTGTTTATCGTGACCCTGATGGCCGTGCCGCTGTCGCGCGTCAACCCGCGCCAGGGCCGTTTCCTCAAGCTGTTGCCGGCGATCCTGCTGTACATGGCGTACCTGACCATCCTGATTTCCGCCCGTGGCTCCCTGGAGAAGGGCAAGCTGTCGCCGACCCTGGGCCTGTGGTGGGTTCACGGGATCTTCCTGGTGATCGGCCTCGGGCTGCTCTACTGGGAACCTATCCGTCTGAAAATGTTGAGCCGTCGTGGCCAGAAGGAGTTGGCTCGTGGCTAAGCTCGATCGCTACATTGGTAGCAGCGTACTGATCGCCATCCTGGCGGTATTGGGCATCATCCTGGGCCTGGCCTCGCTGTTCGCCTTCATCGATGAAGTCGGCAACGTCACCGACACCTACACCGTGTGGGACGTGCTGAGCTACGTGGCGCTCACCGCGCCGCGCCGCCTCTACGACATGATGCCGATGGCCGCGCTGATCGGTTGCCTGATCGGCCTGGGCAGCCTGGCCAGCAACAGCGAACTGACCATCATGCGGGCCGCCGGGGTGTCCATCGGCCGCATCGTCTGGGCCGTGATGAAGCCGATGCTGCTGCTGATGCTGTGCAGCGTGCTGATCGGCGAGTACGTCGCGCCACCGGCCGAAACCACCGCCCAGGCCAACCGCGCCCTGGCCCAGGGTTCGGGGGATGCACAAAGCTCCAAGCATGGCCTGTGGCATCGCCAGGGTGACGAGTTCATCCACATCAACGCCGTGCAACCCGGTGGCCTGTTGATTGGTGTGACGCGCTACACGTTCGACAAGGAGCGCCACCTGCTGTCGTCCAGTTTCGCCAAACGTGCGCAGTACAGCGCCGAGAAGTGGCAACTGACCGACATCACCACGACTTATTTCCGCAACGCGGGCCAGGGCACCAAGTCCAGCACCGAAGTGATCAACGCACCGACTGAGGCGTGGGACATCGCCCTCAAGCCGGAACTGCTCAATACCGTGGTGATGATCCCCGAAAGCCTGCCGATCTCCGGCCTGTGGAGCTATATCCACTACTTGAAGGAGCAGGGCCTGAACAACGGTCGTTACTGGCTGGCGTTTTGGGTCAAGGTGTTGCAGCCGGTGGTGACCGCCGCCTTGGTGCTGATGGCGATTTCGTTCATCTTCGGCCCGCTGCGCTCCGTGACCCTTGGCCAGCGCGTGTTTACCGGTGTATTGGTGGGCTTCACCTTCCGCATCGCCCAGGACCTGCTCGGCCCGTCGAGCCTGGTGTTCGGCTTCTCGCCGCTGTTTGCGGTGCTGGTGCCGACCGCGATCTGCGCCGTGGCCGGCTTCTGGCTATTGCGCCGGGCCGGTTGATAGCGCGCTTATGAGCAAAAAATGCCCCGGTCGAGAGATCGGGGCATTTTTGTTCTGGTCAGCAAAGATGACGCCCGGGCAGAGCATCAGGTACAATTCCCGGCTATTTTTCAGCGGGCAATCTGCCTGCAGCCTTTTTGAGTGTTGATCCGTGAGTGATTTGAGTCATATCCGCAATTTCTCCATCATCGCCCACATTGACCATGGCAAGTCGACGCTGGCCGACCGGTTCATTCAAATGTGCGGTGGCCTTGCCGAGCGTGAAATGGAAGCCCAGGTCCTGGACTCCATGGACCTCGAGCGTGAGCGCGGCATCACCATCAAGGCCCACAGCGTTACCCTGTACTACACCGCAAAAGACGGTATCAAGTACCAGCTGAACTTCATTGACACCCCCGGCCACGTTGACTTCACCTACGAAGTCAGCCGCTCGCTGGCCGCCTGCGAAGGCGCCTTGCTGGTGGTGGACGCCGGCCAGGGCGTTGAAGCCCAGTCCGTCGCCAACTGCTACACCGCGATCGAGCAAGGCCTGGAAGTGATGCCGGTGCTGAACAAGATCGACCTGCCACAGGCCGATCCAGACCGCGTCAAAGAAGAAATCGAAAAAATCATCGGCATTGACGCCACCGACGCCGTCGAGTGCAGCGCCAAGACCGGCCTGGGTGTCGACGAAGTGCTCGAGCGCCTGGTCAAGACCATTCCCGCGCCGACCGGCAACTACGAAGATCCGCTGCAAGCGTTGATCATCGACTCCTGGTTCGACAACTACCTGGGCGTTGTGTCCCTGGTCCGCGTGCGCCACGGCCGCGTGAAGAAGGGCGACAAGATCCTGGTCAAATCCACCGGCAAGATCCACCTGGTGGACAGCGTCGGTGTATTCAACCCGAAACACACCGCCACCACCGATCTGAAAGCCGGCGAAGTGGGCTTCATCATTGCCGGTATCAAGGACATCCACGGTGCACCGGTCGGTGACACCCTGACCTTGAGCTCCACCCCCGACGTCGACGTGCTGCCAGGCTTCAAGCGCATCCAGCCGCAGGTCTACGCCGGCCTGTTCCCGGTCAGCTCCGACGACTTCGAAGATTTCCGCGAAGCCCTGCAAAAGCTGACCCTCAACGACTCGTCGTTGCAGTACACCCCGGAAAGCTCCGACGCCCTGGGCTTCGGCTTCCGCTGCGGCTTCCTCGGCATGCTGCACATGGAGATCATCCAGGAGCGCCTGGAGCGCGAATACGACCTGGACCTGATCACCACCGCGCCAACGGTTATTTTTGAGCTGGCGTTGAAAACCGGTGAAACGATTTACGTCGACAACCCGTCCAAGCTGCCAGACCTGTCTTCCATCGAAGACATGCGCGAGCCGATCGTGCGGGCCAACATCCTCGTGCCACAAGAGCACCTGGGCAACGTGATCACCCTGTGCATCGAGAAGCGTGGCGTGCAGCACGACATGCTGTTCCTCGGTACCCAGGTGCAAGTGACCTACGATCTGCCGATGAACGAAGTGGTCCTGGACTTCTTCGACCGTCTCAAATCCACCAGTCGCGGCTATGCTTCGCTGGATTACCACTTCGACCGTTACCAATCGGCTAATCTGGTGAAACTGGATGTGCTGATCAACGGCGACAAGGTCGATGCCCTGGCACTCATCGTGCACAAGGACAACGCGCACTACAAAGGTCGCCAGTTGACCGAGAAGATGAAAGAACTGATTCCGCGCCAGATGTTCGACGTCGCGATCCAGGCCGCCATTGGCGGGCAGATCATTGCGCGGACCTCCGTCAAGGCTCTCAGAAAGAACGTACTGGCCAAATGCTACGGCGGTGACGTAAGCCGTAAGCGCAAGCTGCTTGAGAAGCAAAAGGCCGGTAAAAAACGCATGAAGCAAGTGGGCAACGTGGAAATTCCACAAGAAGCCTTCCTTGCGGTGCTCAGGTTGGATAGTTAGGTCCTATGTCGCTAAATTTCCCGCTGTTGCTGGTCATCGCCGTTGCCGTCTGTGGTCTCCTGGCGTTGCTCGATCTGGTGTTCTTCGCCCCGCGTCGGCGGGCGGCTATCGCGTCCTATCAGGGCAGCGTCAGCCAGCCCGATGCCGTGGTGGTCGAGAAGCTGAACAAAGAGCCTTTGCTGGTTGAATACGGCAAGTCGTTCTTCCCGGTGCTGTTCATCGTGCTGGTGTTGCGCTCGTTCCTGGTGGAGCCGTTTCAGATCCCTTCGGGGTCGATGAAACCTACCCTGGACGTGGGCGACTTCATCCTGGTGAACAAGTTTGCCTACGGCATTCGCCTGCCGGTGATCGACAAGAAGGTCATTGAAGTCGGCGACCCGCAACGCGGCGATGTGATGGTGTTCCGCTTCCCGAGCGACCCGAACGTCAACTACATCAAGCGTGTGATCGGCCTGCCGGGCGACGTGATCCGCTACACCGGCGACAAGCGCCTGTTCATCAACGGTGAATCGGTGGCTGAGAAGCTGATCGGTTCCGAGCCGAATTCCCTGGGCAGCGCCGAGCTGTACCAGGAGAAACTCGGCGCGGTGGAGCACGAGATCCGCAAGGAAATGTCGCGCTACCGCCAGCCTGATGGTGAGTGGAAGGTGCCTGCCGGGCACTACTTCATGATGGGCGACAACCGTGACAACTCCAATGACAGCCGCTATTGGAACGATCCCAACATTCCCAAGGACATGCTGGGCATGGTTCCCGACGAGAACATCGTCGGCAAGGCCTTCGCGGTCTGGATGAGTTGGCCGGAGTCCAAGCTCAGCCACTTGCCGAACTTCTCGCGAGTCGGGCTGATCAAGTAATACAGGCGGCGCTGTGAACACAGCGCCGAATGCTTTTCTGGGGCTTGGACAAATGTCCGGCGCCATGCAGCACCAACCAGGATTTGAATTTGAACACTGCGTCAATCGTCGATGGCCGCCGGTGCCACCACACAGATATGGGTAAACCGTGACCGTTTCTCTAGCACGTCTCGAGCGTCTGCTCGGCTACACCTTCAAGGACCAGGAATTGATGGTCCTTGCCCTCACACACCGCAGCTTTGCAGGGCGTAACAACGAACGCCTGGAATTCCTCGGTGATGCCATCCTCAATTTCGTCGCCGGTGAGGCGCTGTTCGAGCGCTTCCCGCAAGCCCGTGAAGGCCAGCTGTCGCGCCTGCGCGCACGCTTGGTGAAGGGCGAGACCCTGGCCGTGCTGGCCCGTGGTTTCGGCCTGGGCGAGTACCTGCGCCTGGGCTCTGGCGAGCTGAAAAGTGGCGGTTTCCGCCGCGAGTCGATCCTCGCCGACGCCCTTGAAGCGCTGATCGGTGCGATCTACCTCGATGCAGGCATGGAAGCGGCCAAGGAACGCGTCACCGCGTGGCTGACCTCCGAGATCGAAAGCCTCACGCTGGTCGATACCAACAAAGATCCCAAGACCCGCCTGCAGGAATTCCTGCAGTCCCGTGGTTGCGAACTGCCACGCTACGAAGTGGTGGATATCCAGGGTGAGCCCCATTGCCGCGTGTTCTTCGTGGAATGTGAAATCACCTTACTGAACGAAAAAAGCCGAGGTCAGGGTGTGAGCCGTCGTATTGCCGAACAGGTAGCGGCCGCTGCAGCACTGATTGCCCTGGGCGTGGAGAATGGCCATGACTGATTCAACCGCAACACGCTGTGGCTATGTTGCCATCGTCGGCCGCCCGAACGTGGGCAAGTCCACGCTGCTGAACCACATCCTCGGCCAGAAGCTCGCGATCACCTCGCGCAAGCCGCAGACCACCCGCCACAACATGCTGGGCATCAAGACCGAAGGCAACGTGCAAGCGGTCTACGTCGATACCCCGGGCATGCACAAAGGTGGCGAGAAAGCCCTCAACCGCTACATGAACAAGACCGCTTCGGCGGCGTTGAAAGACGTCGACGTGGTGATCTTCGTGGTCGACCGCACCAAGTGGACCGACGAAGACCAGATGGTCCTTGAGCGTGTGCAGTATGTCACCGGCCCGTTGATCGTCGCGTTGAACAAGACCGACCGCATCGAAGACAAAGCCGAGCTGATGCCGCACCTGAGCTGGCTGCAGGAACAACTGCCGAACGCGCAGATCATCCCGATCTCCGCCCAGCACGGCCACAACCTGGAAGCCCTGGAGCGCGTGATCGCCGGCCACCTGCCGGAGAACGAGCACTTCTTCCCGGAAGACCAGATCACCGACCGCAGCAGCCGCTTCCTGGCCGCCGAACTGGTGCGCGAGAAAATCATGCGCCAGATGGGCGCCGAGCTGCCGTACCAGATCACCGTCGAAATCGAAGAGTTCAAGCAGCAGGGCAAGACCCTGCATATTCATGCGCTGATCCTCGTCGAACGTGACGGCCAGAAGAAAATCATCATTGGCGACAAGGGCGAGCGCATCAAGCGCATCGGCACCGAAGCGCGCAAGGACATGGAGTTGCTGTTTGATTCCAAGATCATGCTCAACCTGTGGGTGAAGGTTAAGGGTGGTTGGTCCGATGACGAGCGTGCACTGCGTTCCCTGGGCTACGGCGACCTCTGACATACAGCGGAACCTCTGTGTGAGCGGGCTTTTGTGGGAGCTGGCTTGTGTGGGAGCTGGCTTGCCTGCGATAGCATCACCTCGGAAAGACTTAAGGACCGAGGTGCCTGCATCGCGGGCAAGCCCGGCTCCCACACAAGCCCGCTCCCACATTGGTTTGTCGCTGTTCTTAAGTTCTGCGAAGAGACTTCCATGTCCCAATCCCAACCCCTCAGCCAACCCGCCTACGTCCTGCACAGCCGCGCCTACCGCGAGACCAGCGCCCTGGTGGATTTCCTCACGCCCCAAGGCCGCCTGCGCGCCGTCTTGCGCAGCGCGCGGGGCAAGGCGGGCACACAGGCAAGGCCGTTCGTGGCGTTGGACGTGGAATTCCGCGGCAAGGGCGAGCTGAAAAACGTCGGCCGCCTGGAAAGCGTCGGCACCTCCGCCTGGCTCAATGGCGAAGCGCTGTTCAGCGGCCTCTATCTCAACGAATTGCTGATTCGCCTGCTCCCCGCCGAAGACCCCCACCCGGCCGTCTTTGATCACTACGCCGCCACCTTGCTCGCCCTCGCCGAAGGCCGTCCCCTGGAACCGTTGCTGCGCGCCTTCGAATGGCGCCTGCTCGACGACCTGGGTTACGGCTTCGAACTGGCCAACGACCTGCACGGCGACCCCATCGCCGCCGACGGCATGTACCGCCTGCAAGTGGACGCCGGCCTGGAGCGCGTCTACCTGCTGCAACCGGGCCTGTTCCAAGGCACCGAGCTGCTGGCCATGAGCGAAGCCGACTGGAGCGCACCCGGTGCTTTATCCGCCGCCAAGCGCCTGATGCGCCAAGCGCTGGCCGTGCACTTGGGCGGACGGCCGCTGGTCAGTCGCGAGTTGTTTCGAAAGCCCTGACAACCCCGTGTATGCTGTGCAGCGTTTCTTTCCCTATTCAGGAGCGCTTCCGTGACCAGCAGCAATCGCATTCTTCTCGGCGTCAATATCGACCACGTCGCTACCCTGCGCCAGGCCCGGGGCACCCGTTACCCTGATCCGGTCAAGGCCGCGCTGGACGCCGAAGAAGCAGGCGCCGACGGCATCACCGTGCACCTGCGCGAAGACCGCCGCCACATCCAGGAGCGCGATGTTCTGCTGCTCAAGGACGTGCTGCAAACCCGCATGAACTTCGAAATGGGCGTCACCGAAGAAATGATGGCGTTCGCCGAGCGCATCCGCCCGGCGCATATCTGCCTGGTCCCGGAAACCCGCCAGGAACTCACCACCGAAGGCGGCCTTGACGTGGCCGGCCAGGAAGCGCGGATCAAGGCTGCGGTGGACCGCCTGTCGCAGATCGGCAGCGAAGTCTCGCTGTTCATCGACGCCGACGCGCGCCAGATCGAAGCCTCGCGCCGTGTCGGCGCACCCGCCATCGAGTTGCACACCGGGCGTTATGCCGATGCCACCACCCCGACTGAAGTGGCCGATGAGCTGCAGCGCATCATCGACGGTGTCGCGGTTGGCCTGCGCGAAGGGCTGATCGTCAATGCCGGTCACGGCCTGCATTACCACAACGTTGAAGCCGTGGCGGCGATCAAGGGCATCAATGAGCTGAACATTGGCCATGCGCTGGTGGCGCATGCGCTGTTCGTCGGTTTCAAAGGCGCCGTCGCCGAGATGAAGGCCCTGATCCTGGCTGCCGCCAAGGCCTGACCCAACACAATCCAAAAACCACTGAAGATCAAAAAATGTGGGAGCGGGCTTGCCCGCGATTGCGGTACACCCGTCAACGCTGCATTGGCTGACCCACCGCAATCGCGGGCAAGCCCGTTCCCACAGTTGATCTTTGGTGTGTCCAGAATTCGGGCATGCGGCAATGCGAAGCCTTACTGTTTAGGCCATGCAGGTGTATCGTATCTGCCCTTTGCAGGCCCTGGGCTTGCGGCCGATACGTGAGGTTGTTGTGTCCCGATCCTTTTCCCGTCGACAAATCCTGGGTGGCCTTGCCGGCCTGGCCGTAGTGGGCGTCGGTGCCGGTGGCGCCTATCGCTACTGGCTGGGGAAAGTCGCCGAGGCCGAAGCGGGCCACGATTACGAACTGATCGCCGCACCGCTGGACGTGGAACTGGTGCCGGGCCACAAGACCGAAGCCTGGGCGTTCGGCCCGTCGGCGCCGGGCACCGAGTTGCGGGTGCGCCAGGGCGAATGGCTGCGGGTACGGTTTATCAACCACCTGCCGGTCGCTACCACCATCCACTGGCATGGCATCCGCCTTCCGCTGGAGATGGACGGCGTGCCCTACGTGTCCCAATTGCCGGTGCTGCCCGGCGAGTATTTCGACTACAAGTTCCGCGTACCTGACGCCGGCAGCTACTGGTATCACCCCCACGTCAACAGCAGCGAAGAACTCGGCCGTGGCCTGGTCGGCCCGCTGATCATCGAAGAGCGCGAACCCACTGGTTTCAAACACGAACGCACCCTCAGCCTGAAGAGCTGGCATGTGGACGAAGAGGGCGCTTTCGTCGCGTTCAGCGTGCCCCGTGAAGCAGCGCGTGGCGGTACGGCCGGGCGCTTGTCGACGATCAATGGCGTGTCCCAGGCGGTGATCGACTTGCCGGCCGGGCAGATCACCCGCGTGCGCCTGCTCAACCTCGACAACACCCTGACCTATCGCATCAACATCCCCGACGTTCGAAGCGCAGATCTACGCGCTGGACGGTAACCCCATCGAGCCGCGCCCATTGGGCAAGGAATACTGGCTGGGCCCGGGCATGCGCATCTGCCTGGCGATCAAGGCACCGCCGGCCGGCGAAGAGCTGTCGATCCGCAACGGTCCGGTTCGCCTGGGCACGTTCCGCTCCGTAGCCAACAGCGACGCGCCCACCGAGTGGCCACCCGCATTGCCGGCCAACCCGATTGCCGAGCCGGACCTGGCCAACGCCGAGAAACTCAACTTCAATTTCGAGTGGGTCGGTACCGTTTCAGTCGACGACGGTCGGCCGCCCAGCCTGTGGCAGATCAACGGCCAGGCCTGGGACATCACCGACAAGACCTGCGCCGACCGCCCGATTGCCAAGCTGGAGAAGGGCAAGAGCTACATTTTCGAATTGAAGAACATGACCCAGTACCAACACCCGATCCACCTGCACGGCATGAGCTTCAAGGTGATCGCCTCGAACCCGCCACAAGGTGATCCCGTACTTCACCGACACCTACCTGCTGGGCAAGAACGAACGCGCCCGCGTGGCGTTGGTGGCGGATAACCCGGGGGTGTGGATGTTCCACTGCCATGTGATCGACCATATGGAAACCGGCCTGATGGCCGCCATCGAGGTGGCGTGATGCGCCAGTTTCGTCCCGTGGCGATCATCGACCGCAGCCGCGACCAGGACTTCATGCGCGAAGCCCTGGCCCTTGCCGCCCAAGGCGCTGCATTGGGTGAAGTGCCGGTGGGCGCAGTGCTGGTGCAGGACGGTGAAATCATCGGCCGCGGCTTCAACTGCCCCATCAGCGGCAACGACCCCAGCGCCCATGCCGAGATGGTCGCCATTCGTGATGCCGCGCAGGCGATCAGCAACTACCGGCTGGTGGGCAGCACGCTGTATGTGACGCTGGAGCCGTGCAGCATGTGCGCCGGTCTGATCGTGCACTCGCGGGTGGCGCGGGTGGTGTACGGCGCGCTGGAGCCGAAGGCGGGGATTGTGCAGAGCCAGGGGCAGTTTTTTACCCAGGGATTTCTCAATCACAAGGTGCTGTTTGAAGGTGGGGTGTTGGCCGAAGAGTGCGGCACCGTACTCAGTGAATTCTTCAAGGCCCGCCGCGCGAAGCCGCAATCCAACTAACACCGCAAACCAATGTGGGAGCTGGCTTGCCTGCGATAGCTATCTGTCAGTCAACTCATCAGTGACTGAACCACCGCTATCGCAGGCAAGCCAGCTCCCACATTTTGATCTCCATGTTTTCAGGGAGATTGGAGTTATTTCCTGGCGATGATGACGGCCCGCATCGGCGCCGGCAGCCCTTCAATCGTCTTGCTGTGATCTTCAGGATCAAGGAAATCACTCAACGACTGATACTTCATCCACTCCGTTCCACGCTGTTCCTCGACGGTCGTCACGCTCACATCCACACAGCGCACATCACTGAACCCGGCGCGGCGCAGCCACAGCATCAACGCCGGCACCGACGGCAGGAACCACACGTTGCGCATCTGCGCGTAACGGTCTTCCGGCACCAGCACTTGTTGCTGATCGCCTTCCACCACCAGGGTTTCCAAGACCAGTTCACCACCCTTGACCAGGGTGTCTTTCAGCGCGAGCAAATGCTCGATGGGCGAACGCCGGTGATAGAACACGCCCATGGAAAACACCGTATCAAAGCCTTCCAGATTCGCCGGCAGGTCTTCGAACGGGAACGGCAGGTGCCACGCCTTGGGTTCTGACAAGTAACGCTGCACCGCCTGGAACTGGCAGAAAAACAGCCAGTTCGGGTCGACGCCAATCACGCTGTCGGCGCCGGCGCCGAGCATGCGCCACATGTAGTAGCCGTTGCCGCAGCCCACATCGAGGATGCGTTTGCCCTTCAGGTTCAAATGCGGTGCCACCCGTGACCACTTCCAGTCCGAGCGCCATTCGGTGTCCACATGCACGCCGAACAGGTGGAACGGGCCTTTGCGCCACGGGCTCAGGCCCATCAGGGCGGTGTGCATCTGTTCGCGTGTTTCGTCGTCGCAATCGGTGTCGAGGGTCAGGCCGTTGAGCAAATCCACGTCGCTGGGCTGGATCTTCGGCAGCGCATCCAGCGCGCTCTGCCAGCGCTCCAGGTCGCCATGGCCTTTTTCCATCTTGCTATCGAGTTGCGCTTGCAGGCCTTGGGCCCACACGGCCAAGGGAGTGCCGACCAGATGGCGGGCGAGGGGAGACAGATCAATCATGGCAAGGCAATCAACGAGGCAAAGTTAAGACACTGGAACCACGGCACGACTGTCGAGAACCCGGCCGCCAGCAGGCGTTCGCGGTGTTCTTCGAGGCTGTCGGGCTTCATGACGTTTTCGATGGCGCTGCGCTTCTGGGCGATTTCCAGTTCGCTGTAGCCGTTGGCGCGTTTGAACGCGACGTGCAAATCGGTGAGCAACGCGTGTTCTTCGGGATCATTGAAGCGCAGCTTTTCCGAAAGGATCAGCGCGCCCCCCGGCAACAGCGCCTGGCGGATGCGCGTGAGCAAGGCCAGGCGCTCATCAGGAGCGATAAATTGCAGGGTGAAGTTCAGCGCCACCACCGAGGCCGGTTGGAATTGCAACGCGAGGATATCGCCCTCGATCACCTCCACCGGCAGCAACTCCTGGAACATCGAGTCCTGGCCATTGAGGTATTCGCGGCAGCGCTCGACCATCGCCGCCGAGTTATCCACCGCGATCACCCGGCAGCCATCGGTGCGCACATGGCGACGCAGGGCCTGGGTCACGGCGCCCAGGGATGAACCCAGGTCGTAGAGCACGCTGTTGGGCTGGGCAAACTGCGCCGCGAGCACACCGAGGTTTTCGACAATGGTCGGGTAACCGGGCACCGAGCGCTTGATCATGTCCGGGAACACCCGCACCACGTCCTCGTTAAAGGCGAAGTCCGGCACCTGGGACAGGGGCTGGGCGAATAGGCGATCGGGTTCTTTGCTCACGGTTGTTCCGGCGACGAAAAGGGGAAAGGCCGGCATTTTAGCCAAGTTGGCCCTCGTGTGCGCGGGTTGTCTGATGGAAAGCCGACGCGGTGATGCCCCACTGCCCCAGCCAGTAAGTGGCGATCAACAAATACGGCGCCGCATCGAACGCCAGCACAAAGCGGTTGATACCGATCAGCGTGTCGGAAAACACAAACGACGCCGCACCCGCCGCCGCCAGCAGCGCCGAACGTTTCGGTACATCGCTGCCCAACCGCGCCAGCGCACGCCAGAGCATGGCGCTGATGACCAGCGCGTAAACCACCACCGGGATCAGCAAGTCGCCAAGGCCGTGGGAAATCAGGATGCTCAGCAGCACTGCGCCGACGCCCAGCGCCAAGAGCAATGGCAGCAGCGCCAAGCGCCGGCAGTCACTGAAATAGGCCTTGAGGTACGCCAGGTGCGCCAACAGAAACGCGCCGAGGCCAAAGATAAACAGGTCCCCCGGCCAGGCGAGCAGCACGTCGCCCACCAGGGAAAAAATCAGCCCCAGGCTGATCCAGCGTCGATAGTCGGTGGGCGGTGCATCATGCAGCCAGCCCAGCAGCGCCAGCACCGGCAGCGGTTTGACCAGCAGGCATAATAAGGTGGCGTGGGTGGCCAGGCCGTAGATAAAGGTGCCGGCGCCCATCAACGCAAGAATCATCCATGGCATATCAGTTCACCGTAATGGCGCAGTCGAAAGTGTCGGCAGGTTCGGCTTCGGGTTCCCAGGGTTGCTGGGAGGTCAGGCGCAAACGGCCCTGGCCTGCGGCGAAGGCCTGGAAGCGCCAGGTGGATTGCCCGCCGCCGCCGATCACGCCGGATTCACGGCTGCTGTAGACCTCGGGGCTCAGCGCGCGGAGCACGCCGCCGGCGGAATCCTGGATGGCCCAGCGGTAGCCGGTGGTGGGGTTGCTGGGCAGGGTGAGGATCAGGTTCTGCCCGGTTTTGAGCTGCAGCGGGCAGGCGCTTTGCGCGTCTACGCTGATGTTTTGCTTGGGGGCACTGGCGCACCCGGCCAGCAGGGCAAGGCTTAGGGGGATAAGCAGGCGGGCAGCGGTCATGGAGGCTCCGTTGATTCACGACGAAGGGCGAGCATAACCGAAGATGAGACAAGGTGTGACAAGAGGGGGGTGGGTTATGGCGGCTGACGCCATCGCGGGCAAGCCCGCTCCCACATTTGACCGATCTGTCATCAACAACACCGATTAATGTGGGAGCCGGGCTTGCCCGCGATGAGGCCAGTCCAGGCACTACATCACCATCAGAAGAGCACCTTGGCCACATCCGCAAACCGCTTGGCAAAGTGCACGGTCATGCCTTCCTTGAGGTACTCCGGCAACTCCTCGAAGCTGCCACGGTTCGGCTCCGGCAAGATCAGTTCGTGAATCTTCTGGCGCCGCGCCGCAATCACCTTTTCACGTACGCCGCCAATCGGCAGCACATGCCCGGTCAACGTCAGCTCGCCGGTCATGGCCACGCCTTTTTTCGGCGGCTGGTTACGGGCCAGCGACAGCAACGCACTGGCCATGGTCACGCCGGCGCTCGGGCCGTCTTTTGGCGTGGCGCCTTCCGGCACGTGCAAATGCACGAAGGCTTCGTCGAAGAACTTCGGGTCACCGCCAAACGACTTCAGGTTCGAGCTGATGTAGCTGTAGGCGATTTCGGCGGACTCCTTCATCACTTCACCCAACTGCCCGGTGAGCTTGAAGCCGCGATTGAGCGTATGAATGCGCGTCGCCTCGATCGGCAAGGTCGCGCCGCCCATGCTGGTCCAGGCCAGGCCGGTTATCACGCCGGTGCCGGACAACACCTGTTCGTTGCGGAACACCGGCATGCCCAGGGAGCTTTCCAGGTCCTTGTTGCCGATCTTGATTACCGAGTCCGGCTCATCCAGCAACTTGACCACCGCCTTGCGCACCAGTTTGCCCAGCTGTTTCTCCAGTTGGCGCACTCCGGCTTCGCGGGCATAACCGTCGATCAACGCACGCAGGGCGCCGTCGCTGATGGTCAGGCTGGTTTTGGCCACGCCGGCTTTTTCCAACTGTTTTGGCCACAGGTGGCGCTTGGCGATGGCGACTTTTTCTTCGGTGATATAGCCCGACAGGCGAATCACTTCCATGCGGTCCAGCAACGGGCCGGGGATCGAATCGAGGGTGTTGGCGGTGCACACGAACAGCACTTTGGACAGGTCCAGGCGCAGGTCCAGGTAGTGGTCGAGGAATTCGACGTTCTGCTCCGGGTCGAGGGTTTCCAGCAGCGCCGACGCCGGGTCGCCCTGGAAGCTCTGGCCCATCTTGTCGATCTCGTCGAGCATGATCACCGGGTTCATCACCTCCACATCTTTCAGCGCTTGCACCAGCTTGCCGGGCAAGGCGCCGATGTAGGTGCGGCGGTGGCCCTTGATCTCGGCCTCGTCGCGCATGCCGCCGACGCTGAAGCGATAGAACGGCCGCCCCAGGGACTCGGCGATGGATTTACCGACGCTGGTCTTGCCCACGCCCGGCGGGCCCACCAGCAGCACGATGGAACCGGCGACTTCACCTTTATAGGCGCCCACCGCGAGGAATTCGAGGATGCGGCTCTTGATGTCATCCAGGCCCGCATGGTGTTTATCCAACACCTTGCGCGCGTGTTTCAGGTCGAGTTTGTCTTCGCCATACACGCCCCACGGCACCGCCGTCGCCCAGTCGAGGTAATTGCGTGTGACCGCGTATTCCGGCGAGCCGGTTTCGAGGATCGACAGTTTGTTCAGTTCTTCATCGATGCGCTTCTGCGCCTGGGCCGGCAGCACCTTGCCTTGCAGGCGTTGTTCGAACTGCTCGACGTCGGCGCTGCGGTCGTCCTTGGTCAGCCCCAGTTCCTGCTGGATGACCTTGAGCTGTTCCTTGAGGAAAAACTCGCGCTGGTGCTCGCCGATCTTGCGGTTCACCTCGGCGGAGATTTCCTTTTGCAGGCGCGCGACTTCCACTTCTTTGCGCAGCATCGGCAAGACTTTTTCCATGCGCTTGAGCATGGGCACGCAGTCCAGCACTTCCTGCAACTCGTTACCGGTGGCCGAGGTCAGCGCGGCGGCGAAGTCGGTGAGGGGCGACGGGTCGTTGGGGCTGAAGCGGTTGAGGTAGTTCTTCAACTCTTCGCTGTACAGCGGGTTGAGCGGCAGCAGTTCCTTGATCGCATTGATCAGCGCCATGCCGTAGGCCTTCACCTCATCGGTCGGCTCGGACGGCTGGTGCGGGTATTCGACCTCCACCAGGTACGGCGGGCGGTGGTGCTTGAGCCAGGTCTTGATGCGCACGCGGGTCAGGCCCTGGGCGACAAATTGCAGCTTGCCGTTCTCGCGGCTGGCGTGATGCACCTTCACCAGCGTGCCGTACAGCGGCAGGCTGGAGGTGTCGAAATGGCGTGGGTCTTCGGGCGGCGTGTCCATGAAGAACAGGGCGAGGTTGTGGTGATCGGATTTGCTCACCAGCTCCAGGGTCTCGGCCCACGGCTCTTCGTTGACGATCACCGGCAGCACTTGCGCGGGGAAGAACGGCCGATTGTGGATCGGGATGATATAGACCTTGTCCGGCAGGTTTTGCCCAGGCAGCGCCAGGCCAGTGTTGGACGAAGGGGATTCAGCGTTTTCGGGGTCGGCGTAGTCGTTGAGGTCGTATTCGGGGAATTCTTGCTGGTCGCTCATGGGGCACCTGCATCAGGAAGTATGCAGGTTAGATGGGGCGGGGTAGCGGTGGTTTCAATGGTCAGGTGAAGTTAGCAACATATTGCATAGTATTTGCCTCAGCACGAACCCTGTGGGAGCTGGCTTGCCTGCGATAGCGGTGTGTCAGTCAATAGATGTATTGGCTGATCCACCGCTATCGCAGGCAAGCCAGCTCCCACATTTGGAATTGAGTGCAGTCAGCTGATTTTGTGGAGGTAGGAGGGCAGGGGTTGCTCCGGTAGCACCGATAACACCTTCAGGCGCTGCAACATCCGCTGCCTGGCCCGCTGCAAATGCTCGCGCAGGTTAAGCGCCGCCGCATCCACCGCCCCATGCAACAACAACTCCAGAATCAAGCGATGCTCGGCCAACATGGCAGGATCCGCGCCGATCCCCAGCAACCGGTAAAAAATCCGGCTGATAATCATCGGGCTCTGCCCCTGGCGGATCAACGCGGCGATCTTGCGGTTCTGCAACCCGGCCAGGCAACGCTGGTGCAAATCCTCTTCGATCTGCTCGATGGCTTCCAGGCTGCACTGCGGGCTGGCCTGCGCGTCCAGCACCCGTTGCAACATCGCTTCCAGCTCCTCGCGGTCCAGGCCCGGTGCGCTCAGGCGCAGGGCTTCGGGTTCCAGGCAGGCGCGCAGTTCGTAGTCTTCGGTGACTTCCCGCGCAGTCAACGGCCCGGCGAGCCATTGGGAGTAGGGCTCCTTTTCCACCAGGCCACGGTCGCGCAGGCGCATCAGCGCCTCACGCACCACGGCGCGGCTGACGCCGTAGTGGTCGGCGGCGGCTTGCTCGTCCAGGCGGTAATGGCCGAAGGCAATGCAGGTGGACAGCGCCGCGCCGATTTCCTCGACGATGCGCTCGCCCAATGGCCGCGTGTCCACCAGCTCGGCTTCGCCATTGAGCCCCAGGTGCGCATGGCTCAAGGGCAGGCGCAGCGGCTCCAGCGCCAGGCCCTCGGGGTTGATCAGGTAACCCCGGCCGTTGAAGCGGCAGATCAAGCCTTCGTCGTGCAGCAGGTCCAGGGCCTTGCGCACCGGCACGCGGCTGGTGCCGAACAATTCGGCCAGCGGCGCTTCCAGCAACACCAGGCCATGGCGGGCCGTGCCGTTGACGATCGCGTCACGCAATACCTGGTGAATCATCGCGTAGCGCGAGGCCGAGGCAGACACTGCTTTCATTGCTTTCTCAGGGGCTTGTAGGACGGTGGCCGGGGATTCTCTCATAAGTTGTGCCTGTCACCCTGCGCCACGTCGGTGGCACTTTTTTGGGGCTGGGAATGTAGGAATGTTACTTTTCTGCACCAAAATGTACTTATTCATAAAAGATACATTATTTCATTCAAGGCCTGGCGCCGGCTCCAGTCAAACTATTTTTCCCGCTATCCACGCTATCTATCCCGTAGCTCTGGGCGAAAAACCCGGGTTTGGCAAAACCCTTGCCGCAGAGACTGGCACGAAAGCTGCCTTTATAAAATGTACATTTTATTAATAAGTACGTTTTGTGAGGGTCATCTTGATGTCAGACGCCACTTCCATGGCCGAGGATTTCGCCAGCGGTCGCAGCGACCCGGTGCAGGTGCTTGAGCAGGCACTTGTCCACGCGAGCATGGCCCCCAGCGTATTTATCTCCCTGACCGCCGAGCGTGCCCGCCGCGAGGCCGAAGCCTCGGCCGCGCGCTGGCGGGCCGGCCAGCCGTTGAGCGTGTTCGATGGCGTGCCGCTGGTCTGGAAAGACCTGTTCGACGTGGCCGGCAGCATCACCACGGCGGGCGCCGCTTACCGCCGCAACGCGCCGGCAGCCTCTCTCGATGCGCCCAGCGTCGGCCTGTTGTGCCGCGCGGGGATGGTCAGCGTGGGCAAGACCAACCTCAGCGAGCTGGCCTATTCCGGCCTGGGCCTGAACCCGCATTTCGGCACGCCGTTCAACCCCCACAGCAGCGATCAAGCGCGGATTCCCGGCGGTTCGTCATCGGGTTCGGCGGTCGCCGTGGCCGCCGGGATCGTACCGATTGCCATGGGCACCGACACCGCCGGTTCGATCCGCATCCCCGCCGCGCTGAATGGCCTGGTGGGTTACCGCAGCAGCAGTCGGCGCTACAGCCGCGACGCGGTGTTCCCGTTGTCGCGCACCCTCGACAGCCTCGGCCCGCTGACCCGCAGCGTGCGCGACGCGTTGGCCATCGACGATTTGCTCCATGGCCGCCGCCAGGTCCACACGCCCCGCAGCCTCAAGGGCCAGCGTTTTGTGCTGGCGCAGCAAGACGTCGAACCGGCCGTGCGCGACAACCTGCTGCGCGCCGTCGAGCAACTGCAAGGCGCCGGCGCAATCATCGAAGAACGTGAATGCCCGACGTTCCAGGCCACCCTGGCGTTGATCCGCGACCACGGCTGGCTCGGCTCCTTCGAAGCCTTCGCCCTGCACGAAGCGCTGCTCGACAGCCCCGACGCCGAGCACCTCGACCCCCGCGTGCGCCGCCGCCTCGAGGCCGCGCGCGCGCTGCCCGCCAGCCAATTGCTGTACCTGATCGAAGCCCGCCGCCGCCTGCAACAGCAACTGCTCGACGACCTCGACGGCGCCCTCTTGATCACCCCCACCGTCGCCCATGTCGCGCCGCCCCTGGCGCCGCTGGAAGCCGACGATGACCTGTTCATCCACACCAACCTCGCCACCCTGCGCCTGACCATGCCCGGCAGTTTCCTGGACATGCCCGGCGTGAACCTGCCCAGCGGCCGCGATGCCCTGGGCCTGCCCACCGGGCTGCTGCTCAGCGCCCCGACGGGGGAAGACGCTCGCCTGTTGCGCGCCGCGTTGTCCGTCGAATCCGCAATGACTATTTAAGGAGACACACCATGGCTAAAGACATCCTCTGTGCATTTGGCGTCGACGTTGACGCGGTCGCCGGCTGGCTCGGTTCCTACGGCGGCGAAGACTCGCCCGACGACATCTCCCGCGGCCTGTTCGCCGGTGAAATCGGCGCGCCACGCCTGCTCAAATTGTTCGAACGCTACGGCCTGCGCACCACCTGGTTTATCCCCGGCCACTCGATGGAAACCTTCCCCGAGCAGATGAAGGCCGTGGCCGACGCCGGCCACGAAATCGGCGTGCACGGCTACAGCCACGAAAACCCCATCGCCATGACCGCCGAGCAAGAGGAAATCGTCCTCGATAAATCCATCGAACTGATCACCCAGGTCACCGGCAAACGCCCGACCGGCTACGTCGCGCCGTGGTGGGAATTCAGCAAGGTCACCAACGAGCTGCTGTTGAAAAAAGGTATCAAGTACGACCACAGCCTGATGCACAACGACTTCCACCCCTACTATGTACGCAAGGGCGACAGCTGGACCAAGATCGACTACAGCCAGCACCCCGATACCTGGATGAAACCCCTGGTGCGCGGCGAAGAAACCGACCTGGTGGAGATCCCGGCCAACTGGTACCTCGACGACCTGCCGCCGATGATGTTTATCAAGAAAGCCCCCAACAGCCACGGCTTCGTCAACCCGCGTCACCTCGAAGAAATGTGGCGCGACCAGTTCGACTGGGTCTACCGCGAACACGAACACGCGGTGTTCACCATGACCATTCACCCCGACGTTTCCGGCCGCCCGCAAGTGCTGCTGATGCTGGAGCGCCTGATCGAACACATCCAGAGCCATGCCGGCGTGCGCTTCGTCACCTTCGACGAAATCGCCGATGACTTTATCCGCCGTCAACCGCGTACCTGACCCTTAAAAAACAGCCCCCATCCCTGAGGCGCGACCCATGTCCATCTACAACAAGCTTGACCTGACCGGCTGGAAACCCCGGCAACTGACCTCCAAGGAAGTGCGCTTCGCCACCTGGATCGCGTTTTTCGCCTGGGTGTTTGCGGTGTACGACTTCATCCTCTTCGGCACCTTGCTGCCGGAAATCGGCCGGCACTTTGGCTGGGGTGAAGTGGAGCAAGCCGAGATCGCGACATGGGTGGCGGTGGGTACCGCCGTAGTCGCCCTGGCCATCGGCCCTATCGTCGATAAATTGGGGCGCCGCAAGGGCATCATTTTTACCGTGGCAGGTTCTGCACTGTGCTCGGCGCTGACTGCAATCGGCGGCGCGTGGGGCAAGTCGCCGCTGATCCTGATCCGTTCGCTGGGCGGCCTGGGCTATGCCGAGGAAACCGTCAACGCCACCTATTTGACCGAGCTGTACGGCGCGTCGGAAGACCCGCGCCTGACCAAGCGCCGTGGTTTTATCTACAGCCTGGTGCAGGGCGGCTGGCCGGTCGGGGCGTTGATCGCTGCCGGTTTGACCGCGTTGCTGCTGCCGATCATCGGCTGGCAGGGCTGCTTCATCTTCGCCGCGATCCCGGCGATCGTGATTGCGATCATGGCGCGCAAGCTCAAGGAAAGCCCGCAGTTCCAGATCCACGAACGCATCAGCCAACTGCGCAAAAGTGGCGCGGTGACGGAAGCACAGAACGTCGCCGTGACCTACGGCGTGGACTACGACGAACACAGCAAGGCCGGTCTCAAGGCCGCGTTCCGTGGCCCGGCCCGCCGCGCCACCCTGGTGATCGGCGCCGCGCTGTTGCTCAACTGGGCGGCGATCCAGGTGTTCAGCGTGCTCGGTACCTCGGTGATCGTCAGCGTGCACCACATTTCGTTCGAGAACTCGCTGATCATCCTCGTGCTGTCGAACCTGGTGGGTTACTGCGGCTACCTCAGCCACGGCTGGATGGGCGACAAGATCGGCCGTCGCAACGTTATCGGCCTGGGCTGGATGCTCGGCGGCCTGGCGTTCGCCGGCATGTTGTTCGGCCCGAGCAACATGGCGATGGTGGTCGGGCTGTACAGCCTGGGCCTGTTCTTCCTGATCGGGCCGTACTCGGCGGCGCTGTTCTTTATCAGCGAAAGCTTCCCCACCAGCATCCGTGCCACCGGCGGCGCGATCATCCACGCCATGGGCCCGATTGGTGCGGTGGTCGCAGGGTTTGGCGCGACCCAGGTGTTGTCCGCCGGCAGCGACTGGCAGACCGCCGCGCTGTGGTTCGGTGCGGTGCCGTGCTTCCTGTCCGGCATGTTGATGTTCGCCGCGCGCCATGTGCGCCCGGAAACCGTTCAGTAAGGAGTGTGTGATGAGCCGTAAAGTTGCCTTGATTACCGGCGCCGCCAGCGGCATCGGCCAAGCCCTCGCCGTGGCCTATGCGCGAGTCGGTGTGGCGGTGGTCGGCGGGTATTACCCGGCCGATCCCCATGACCCTCAAACCACCGTCGCGTTGGTGGAAGAAGCCGGCGGCGAATGCCTGATGCTGCCGCTGGACGTCGGCAGCACGGCCTCGGTGGACGCCTTGGCCGAGCAAGCCGTGCAGCACTTCGGCCGCCTCGACTACGCCGTGGCCAACGCCGGTTTGCTGCGTCGTGCGCCGCTGCTGGAAATGACCGACGCGCTGTGGGACGAGATGCTCAATGTCGACCTGACGGGGGTGATGCGCACCTTCCGTGCGGCCGCCCGGCACATGAACGAAGGCGGCGCGCTGGTGGCGATTTCATCGATTGCCGGTGGCGTGTATGGCTGGCAGGAACACAGCCATTACGCAGCGGCCAAGGCCGGCGTGCCGGGGTTGTGCCGCTCGCTGGCGGTGGAATTGGCGGCCCAGGGCATTCGTTGCAATGCGGTGATCCCGGGGTTGATCGAGACGCCGCAGTCGCTGGATGCGAAGAACTCGCTGGGGCCGGAAGGCCTGGCGAAAGCCGCGCGGGCGATTCCGCTGGGGCGGGTAGGCCGGGCGGATGAAGTGGCGTCGTTGGTGCAGTTCTTGACCAGTGATGCGTCGAGTTACCTCACCGGCCAAAGCATCATCATCGACGGCGGCTTGACCGTGCGCTGGCCTGATTAATAACGAATGTACTCGGTCCAAATGTGGGAGCTGGCTTGCCTGCGATAGCGGTGGGTCAGCAGCACATGTATTTACTGAACCACCGCCATCGCAGGCAAGCCAGCTCCCACAGGGAACCGGTGTTTGTCTGAGGAGATTTGTATATGCCTGAACTCACTCATCGCCGCGCCGTCATCACCGGCGCCGGCAGCGGCATCGGCGCTGCCATCGCCCGCGCCTACGCCGCCGAAGGCGCACGCCTGGTACTGGCCGACCGCAACGCCGCGAGCCTCGCCGACACCGCGATCACCTGCCGCAACCTCGGTGCCGAAGTCGTCGAATGCCTGGCCGACGTCGGCACCGTCGAAGGCGCCCAGGCCAGTGTGGATACCTGCGTCGAGCAGTTCGGCGGCATCGATATCCTGGTCAACAACGCCGGCATGCTCACCCAGGCGCGGTGTGTCGACCTGTCCATCGAGATGTGGAACGACATGCTGCGCGTCGACCTCACCAGCGTGTTCGTCGCCAGCCAGCGCGCCTTGCCGCACATGCTGGCGCAGCGCTGGGGCCGCATCATCAACGTCGCCTCGCAACTGGGGATCAAGGGCGGCGCCGAGCTGACTCACTACGCCGCCGCCAAAGCCGGGGTGATCGGCTTTACCAAGTCCCTCGCGCTGGAAGTGGCCAAGGACAATGTGCTGGTCAACGCCATCGCCCCCGGCCCGATTGAAACGCCGTTGGTGGGCGGCATCAGTGATGACTGGAAACGCGCCAAGGCCAAGGAATTGCCCCTGGGCCGCTTCGGCCTGGCCGATGAAGTGGCGCCCACCGCCGTGCTGCTGGCCAGCGAACCGGGTGGCAATCTGTTCGTCGGCCAGACCCTCGGCCCGAACTCCGGCGACGTCATGCCATGAGCGGGGTGTAGCCATGTGCGGACTCTGCGGGCTGCTCGGCGAAGACCTGCACTGGAGCGACCCCCTGGGCGATGAAGTGCCCCGGCGCCGAGAACGCCTGCGCCGGATCGCGGCGATCAACCAGGTACTGGCGGTGTTCCGACTCAAGGTCGAAGACTTCCAGGGTGCCTCGTACCTGTTGCTCGGCGCCACCGGCAAGCAGGAATTGGCCAGCGGCCTGGATCAACTGTGGCAGGCCGCCGAAACCATGCTCGGCCGCCCGCTGGACCCGCTCGATCCAACCCTGCTGGATCACTTGGAGTCAGCCCCATGAGCATCGCCCTGAATGTAATCACCGGCTTCCTCGGCAGCGGCAAAACCACCTTGCTCAAGCGCCTGCTGCAAGGCGAAAGCCTCGGCGACACGGCATTGCTGATCAATGAATTCGGCGACGTCGGCATCGACCATCTGCTGGTGGAAGAGGTCGCGCCGGACACCGTGCTGCTGCCCAGCGGCTGCGTGTGCTGCTCGATTCGCGGCGAGTTGAAGGACGCGCTGCTCGGCCTGTTGCAACGCCGCGAGCGCGGGGAAATCCCGGCCTTCAAACGGGTGATCCTGGAAACCACTGGCCTGGCCGACCCGGCGCCGATCCTCGCCACCCTGAACAACGACGTGCAGTTGCGCGGGCGCTTTCATATCGGCCTGGTCATCACCCTGGTGGACGCCAGCCACGCCACGCTGCAAGAACGTTTGCACCCGGAATGGCTGGCCCAGGTCGCGGCGGCGGATCGCCTGCTGTTGAGCAAGACCGACCTGGCCGGCGACAGCACCGCGCTGCGCGCGCACTTGCAGGCGCTCAACGCCGGCACGCCGATCCTCGATACCCAGGACATCCACAGCGGCGAGCAACTGCTGCTCGGCGAAGGCCTGCGCAGCGCCGAACCCGCTGTCGAAGTCAGCCGCTGGCAGCTGCATCAACCCATCACCGCCACCCACGGCGCCGCGCAAGTGTGCTGTCTGACCTTCGACCAGCCGCTGGATTGGGTCGGCTTCGGGGTGTGGCTGTCGATGCTGTTAAGATGCCACGGCGAACGAATCCTCCGGGTCAAAGGACTGCTCAACGTGAACGCCAGCAACGCCCCCATCGTCATTCATGGCGTGCAGCACTGCCTGCATGCCCCGGTGCACTTGCCTGCATGGCCGGGCAACGATCGCCAATCGCGCCTGGTCTTTATCCTGCGTGGCCTCGACCCGGCGCAGCTGCGCCGCTCGTTCGACGTGTTCTCGCGACGGTTCGCGCCATGATTACCCTGCGTGTCCTTGGCACGTCGGTGACCTTGCTGGAATGCCTGCGCGTACGCGCCGAGCAGGAGCTGGGCATTCGCCTGGTGTATCAGGTGCACGATGTCGAACAGGCCCAGCGCATCGCGGTGATGCAGCCCGACAGCTACGACCTGTATGACCAGTGGTTCCACAACGTCGATTTCGTCTGGCCGGCGCGGGCGATCCAGCCCATCGACACGCGGCGCATTGCGCTGTGGCACGAGATCAACGACCTGCCCAAGCGCGGCCGCCTGTCGCCGGATGACCGCCTCGGCAGCGGCAGCGTGCCCAGCGAGCGCCTCTTCGTGCAGCACGACGGCAGCCTCGGCAGCACCGTCACCGAACGCATCAGCATGCTGCCCCTGACCCACAACGCCGACAGCTTTGCCTACCGCCCCGAGCGCCTGCCCGACGGCTTTTGCCACGGCAATGAAAGCTGGGGCTGGCTGCTCGACCCGGCCTGGAGCGCACGCACCGCGCTGCAAAGCGACGCCGCCATCGGCGCCCTGGATGCCGCGCTGGCGGTGCAGGGCGCGGGGCTCGCGCAGTTCAAGGACATCGGCAACATGAGCATCGAAGAGATCGACGTGCTCGCCGACATCCTCGTGCGCAAACAAAAGGAAGGCCACTTCGCCGCCTTCTGGTCGGATGACGAAGAGGCCGCGCAATTGATGCTCAGCCCGAGCATCGACATCCAGAGCCTGTGGTCGCCGACCCTGATGCGCCTGCACCGCGCCGGGGTGAAATACCGCCTGGCGGTGCCGCGTGAAGGCTACCGCGCCTGGTTCGGCGGCTTGTCCCTGTCGCGCCATGCCCAGGGGCCGGTGCTGGATGCGGCCTACGCCTACCTCAACTGGTGGCTGTCCGGCTGGCCCGGCGCGGTGATGGCGCGCCAGGGTTACTACATCGGCAACCCGGCGCGCAGCCGCGACCACCTGAGCAGCGCCGAGTGGGATTACTGGTACGCCGGCCAGCCTGCGCGGGAAGAGCTGCTCGGCAGTGACGGCCTGCCGTTGATCGATATCGGCGAAGTGCGTGATGGCGGGTCTTATGAACAGCGCATG
Source organism: Pseudomonas sp. FP453 (assembly GCF_030687495.1). Classification (NCBI taxonomy): domain Bacteria; kingdom Pseudomonadati; phylum Pseudomonadota; class Gammaproteobacteria; order Pseudomonadales; family Pseudomonadaceae; genus Pseudomonas; species Pseudomonas sp. FP453. The sequence goes on from NZ_CP117435.1 coordinate 1,230,806, forward strand.
GGGCACATCGCGGTGTGGAACTCGGTGATGGATGAGCACAACTATTTGGTGCGGCGTTGGGGCGACTTCATGCGTGCACGGGGCGCCTGACTCAATAGAGGAGTGAGCTTGGCTTATGTGGGAGCTGGCTTGCCTGCGATAGCGATGTGTTAGGCGCTGAGGCTTTTTGATCGGAGTACATATCCGTTATTTAGGTAACGGCTGCTTAGGGTTCCGCTCTTACAGCGGCTCACTTTTGGAAGGACCCAAAAGTAAGCAAAAGGTCCTCGCCCCACCACTCGGCACCTCGCCTAGGCTCGGTGTGCCCGAACGCAGGCTTGAATCCGTGGGCCGCCGTCATGGGCCATCCTTGGCCCAGGACGGCTAACCCGGCGTCCTGCCGGGTTACCCACGAATTCAAGCCTGCGTTCGGCCAGCGTGGTTAACGGGGCGCCCAAGATCAAAAGCCAAATCAAAAGCCAGAGCCAGAGCTTCGGGTTTTGTCAGGTCTAGTAGTTGTGTTGGCTGACCCACCGCAATCGCGGGCAAGCCCGCTCCCACATTGGATCTTCATCGTTCTGCTGGATTGATCGTTCCCACGCTCCGCGTGGGAACGCCTCCACGGGCGCTCCGCGCCCCGGCAAAGCCCAAAGTCAAGCGCGTGCCGCCAATAACTTGACAGAAATATTCCTTGTTTTATTGGGTGTACTTATCCCAGCTCCCAGCTAATCTGCTTAAATCGAATGTCCAATGCAAATGGATGTTTTTTTGACGCCGAGTCAGCAGTTGCCAGGGAAGCCTATGACACAGGGACGTAGTGGCAGAAACAGACGCACCCTGCCAGAGGGCACAGCGATGAGGTGGCGCCATACGTTCCAGACCCGTATCGCCGGGGTGCTCGCGCTGTTGCTGTTGGTGGTGGTCGCGGCCACCTACTTCGCCGTCAAGACCGCCACCACCCGTGCCGTGGAGAACCAGGCCGAGGTCCAGCTGGAGACCGGCAGCCAGGTGTTCGAGCGCCTGCTCGACCTGCGCGGCCGCCGCCTGCAATACGGGCTGGACTGGCTGACGGCGGACGAGCCCTTCAAGCAAGCGGTGACCGAAGGCAAGCCTGCGCCGATCCTGGCGGCGCTGGACCGCCACGGCACCGGTATCGGTTCCAGCGAAGTGTTTGTGTTGGGCCTCGACGGCAACGTGATGGTCAGCACCCTGCCACTGTTCTCCCGCGGCACGCCGTTCCCCCAGGGCAACGCCTTGCGCCATGCGCGCCGCAGTGGCCTGCAAATGCTCATCGTGGCCATGGATGGGCGACCGTACCTGCTGGTGCAAAAGGACGTCTTCAATCCGCAGCCCGTGGCGCGCGTTGTCATGGGCTTTCCGATGGACGCGCAGTTTGCCAACGAACTGCGTTCCATGAGCAACCTGGAAGTGTCGTTCCTCGCCGTGCAGGACGGCCGCCCCGGGCCGTTGTTCACCACGCAGCCCGATGCAGTGCAGCTCGATATCGTCGCTACGCTGCGCCAGGCGCAGGTCAGCAGCGAGGCCTACATCGAAGGTTTCCACGGCCAGCGCATGCTCAACCAGGTACTGTCGCTGGCCAACACCGGCGAAGGGGATGAGGTGCGGGTGCTGCTGCAAAGCCCGCTGGATCATGTGTTGGAATCCTTTGCGCCGCTGGACCGGCAGTTCCTCGGGATTGCCCTGGCCGTCTTGGTGGTGTCGCTGGCCGGTGCGCTGTTGCTGGCACGGCGCGTGTCGAGCCCGTTGAATGCGCTGGTGGAAGCGGCCGAGCGTATTGGTGCCGGCGACTACCGCACGCCGGTGCGGGTGCGCAGCCACGATGAATTCGGCCTGCTGGCCCGCGCCTTCAATGCCATGCAAAGCGGCATCGCCGTGCGCGAGCGGCAACTGGCGCACAACGCCTTGCATGACCCGCTCACCGGCCTGCCCAACCGCGCGCTGGCCATGGAGCGCCTGGGCAGTGCGATCAGTGCGCGCCGGCCCGTGGTGTTGCTGTACGTGGGCATCGAAAACTACCGGGTGATTAACGAAGGCTTCGGCCCGCAAGGCGTGGAAGAAATGCTGCGCGAAGCCAGCCGCTGCTTGTCCATTGAGCCTGCTGGCCAGCGACACCGCCGCCCGCATCACCGGCAGTGAGTTCCTGGTGCTGCTGGAAAACACCGAGATCGACCGCGCCGTCGCACGCGCCGACCGCCTCTACGCGCTGCTCACCGAAACCCAGCGCATCGGCCATGACGAAGTGCGCCATGAAGTCAGCATCGGCATCGCCGCGTACCCCGCCGATGGCCAGCAGGTGGAAGAGTTGATAAGCCGCGCCGCGATTGCCCGGCACGATGCGGCGAGCCTGCCGGGGCATTTGCAGATCTACCAACAGCACCGCGAACTGGCCCACCAACGCCAGATCACCTTGATCCGCGACCTGCGCCGCGCCGTGGTCGAGGGCGAATTGTTCCTGTGCTACCAACCCAAGCTCGACCTCAACCACGGGCATGTGCGCCAGGCCGAAGCCTTGCTGCGCTGGCAGCATCCGACCCTGGGCCAGGTCTCGCCCGCCGAATTCATTCCCCTGGCCGAACGCACCGGCAGCATGGGCAGCCTGACCCTGTGGGTGATCGAAGAAGCGATCCGCCAGATCGGCGAGTGGGGGCAGCGGGGGTTGCATATCCAGCTGTCGGTGAATATTTCCGTGGACGACCTGGCCGATGATGACCTGGCGATTCGCGTCACCGCGTTGTTGATGCAATACGCAGTGGCGGCCGAGCAACTGATTTTCGAGATCACCGAAAGCGCGATCATGCACAACCCGCAACAGGCGCTGAACGTGCTGGAGCAACTGCGCGGCTGCGGCATCAGCCTGTCGGTGGACGACTACGGCACCGGTTATTCGTCCCTCGCCCAATTGCAGCGCCTGCCGGTGCAGGAGTTGAAGATCGACCAATCATTCGTGCGCAACCTCGACAGCACCAGCGGCGACGGGGTGATCGTGCGCTCCACCATCGAGATGAGCCACAACCTGGGGCTCAAGGTGGTGGCCGAAGGCGTGGAGTTCGCGCCGAGCCTGAAGCTGCTCAAGCAGTGGAAGTGCGACACCGCCCAGGGTTACCTGATCAGCCGGCCGTTGAACGCCATGGCGTTCGAGATGTGGATGCGCCGCGAGCGGGTGCCGCTCTAGAAAAGGCCTTTGCCGCGCCTACAGATTCTGTGGGTCGCGCCGATAAGCTCTACATACCTTGACCGGTTGCATAGGTTTTTGCCGACCAACGGTCAGGCTTTGCGCTAAAATCAATGATGGCAATTTGCCTTGTTTGCGGCATCATCTGCGGTGTGACACGTATTGCCCCAGTTTCAGTGCCAAGGCAGGCCGCCTATTTTTCTATTGCCGCGCGGACCCTTGATGAATCGGATTTTCCTGCAATTTTCCTTCGCCGCCTTGCTGCTCTCGGCCCATGACCTGGCGCGCGCGGCGACCCTTGACGTGATGCTGCGCCAGGCCGACCAGACACCGGTCAGCGACGCCGTGGTCACCCTGCAAGGCCCGGTCGGCGCGCCGGTCGGTGCGCTCAAGGCCGACATGGACCAACGCGGCCAGAAGTTCGCGCCCCATGTGCTGGCGGTGCACACCGGCACCCAGGTGCGTTTCCCCAACAGCGACAACATCCGTCACCAGGTCTATTCGTTTTCGCCAGCCAAGCGCTTCGAACTGCGCCTGTACGAAGGCACGCCCACCGACCCGTTGCTGTTCGACAAGCCCGGCGTGGTGGTGCTCGGCTGCAATATTCACGACTGGATGCTCGGCTACATCTACGTCACCGACGACCCACGCTTCGGCGTCAGCGATGCCCAGGGCCACGTGCGCCTGGACAACCTGCCGGCCGGCGCCTACCACGTCACCCTGTGGCACCCGCAATTGGCCGACATGCAACCGCTGGACGGCGGCACGCTGAACATTCCGGCAGCCGGCCTGAGCCACGCCGTGCAACTGAGCCTGGAACCACCGTCCGCCGACCTGCCGCCCACACCCACGCCAACCGCGTTTGGCGATGCCTTCAACCGAGCCGCCCGTGAAACTGCGCAGTAGTTTCCAGGCGCGTGTCGCCAGTGTGCTGATCCTGCTGTTGCTGGTGGTGATCGGCGCGCTGTACTTCAGCGTGAAAGCGGCGACGGGCGACGCCGTGCGCAGCCAGGCCAAGGCGCAACTGGACGTCGGCGCGCGGGTGTTCGAACGCTTGCTCGACGTGCGCGGCCGGCGCCTGGCCGATGGTGTGCAACTGCTGGCGGCAGACTTCGGTTTTCGCGATGCAGTGGCCAGCGGCGATTCGGCGACCATGCGCTCGGTGCTGTTCAACCACGGCAAGCGCATCAATGCCAGCGACATGATCCTGCTGGGCATGGATGGCACTGTCCTCGCCAGTACCCTCGATGATGTCCCCGAGGGTTCGATTTTTCGTTACGACCAGGCCCTGCGTGACGCACGGCGCAATCGCCAGACCATGTTGATGGTGCCGCTGCAAGGCATGCCGCACCTGTTGGTAGAAGCGCCGGTGCTGGCGCCGCTGCCGATTGCGCGGGTGGTGATGGGCTTGCGCATGGACAGCGCGTTCGCCGAAGAGCTGCGTTCGCTGAGCAACCTGGAAGTGTCGTTCCTGACCATCGACCGCCAGCAACCGGGGGAGTTGGTCAGCACCCAACCCCAGGTGCTGCGCGACAGCCTCACCAACCTGATGCTGGAGCAGGGCCGCCAACACGGCGTGGCCACCACCGAGCACCTGGAACACAGTTTTCTTAGCCAGTCGCTGGTGTTGGCCAGCGATGCCGACGGCCAGGTCCTGGCCTTGTTGCAGAGCCCGTTGGACGCGGCGATGCAGGCCTTTGCGCCGTTGGATGAAAAGATCCTCGGCATTGCCTTGATCGCGTTGATTGCCTCGCTGATCGGTGCCTTGCTGCTGGCCCGTGGCGTGTCGCGCCCGGTGCAGGCCCTGGCCCTCGCGGCCGAGCGCATCGGCCAGGGCGACTACCAGACGCCCGTGGTGTTGCCGCGCAGCGACGAACTGGGGCGCCTGGCCAACGCGGTCAACTCGATGCAAAGCGGCATCGCCGAACGTGAACAGCAACTGGCGCACAACGCCTTGCATGATCGCCTCACCGGCTTGCCCAACCGCGCGCTGGCCATGGAACGCCTGGGCAGTGCCATCGCCACGCACCGGCCAATGGCGCTGATTTACCTGGGCATCGACAACCTGCGCGCCGCCAGCGAAACCGCCGGGCCGGATGCGGTGGACCAGCTGTTGCTGGAAGTCAGCCGCAGCCTGCAAGCCGCGCTGCGCCCCGGCGATACCCTGGCGCATTTGATCGCCGACGAATTTTTGCTGCTGCTCGAAGGCGCCGGCTGCGACGAAGCGGTGGGCCTGGCCGACCAGTTGCAACAGGCGCTGCTGCGCCCGCGCCGCATCAACGGCCACGACCTGGCGCTGGATTGCCGACTCGGCATTGCCGCTTATCCAGCCGACGGCGAAAGCGCGCACACCTTGTTGGAGCGGGCGGCGATTGCGATGAAAGACGCCGCACAAATACCCGGCCGCTTGCAGATCTACGAGCACGGCCGCGACCTCGCGCACCGTCGCCAGATCACCCTGATCCGCGACCTGCGCCACGCGCCCAACCAAGGCCAGTTGCTGCTGCATTACCAACCGAAACTCGACATCCGCCAGGGCCACGTACGCCAGGCCGAAGCCTTGTTGCGCTGGCAGCACCCGCTGTTCGGCATGGTCTCGCCGGCAGAATTCATCCCCTTGGCCGAACGCTCGGGCAGCATTCAGTTGTTGACCCACTGGGTGATCGAGGAGGGCATTCGCCAACTGTGCGAATGGAACCGGCGTGGCCTGTGCCTGCAACTGTCGTTGAACATCTCGGCGGATGATTTGCTCGGTGACGAACTGGCCCATCGGGTCTCGGCGCTATTGCGTCGTTATGGTTTGCCGGCCGAACAACTGCTGTTCGAAATCACCGAAAGCGCGGTGATGCGCGAGCCGGAAAAAGCCCTGAAAGTCCTGCACCTGCTGCGCGATTGCGGCATCAGCCTGTCGGTGGATGACTTCGGCACCGGCTACTCGTCGCTGGCGCACCTCAAGCGCCTGCCGGTGCAAGAGCTGAAGATCGACCAATCCTTTGTGCGCAACCTTGATGAAACCAGTGAAGACGCCGTGATCGTGCGCTCCACCATCGAGATGAGCCACAACCTGGGCCTCAAGGTGGTTGCCGAGGGCGTCGAATACGCCCACAGCCTGCGCCTGCTGGAACGCTGGCAGTGCGACACGGCCCAGGGCTACCTGATCAGTCGGCCGTTGAGCGCCGACGCTTTCGAAGCCTGGGTGGCCTTGCCCCTCAGTGCGCAAACTTCCCTGGTTCATTGAGTGGCTTACGCGTGCGTTGTTCTTTTCTGATCGGTTGCCTTGGCGCCCTGACCCTGCAAACGGCGCTGGCCGACAGCGGCCGCCTGATCGCCACCGGTGGCGCCAGCAGCATCGAAGGCACGGCGGGCGGCGGGATCACGCCGTGGGCGGTGCTGGCCGGCTACGGCGAAAAACACGAATGGGGCGCCACGGCCTTCGCCACCACGGTCAACCTGCCGGACTATCGGCTGGACGTGGCCGGGTTGGCGCTGGCCTATGACAACCGCGTCGAAGTGTCTTTCGCCCGCCAGCGTTTCGATCTCGGCACCTTGGTGCACAAGCTCAACCTGCCCGAAGACAACCTCGGCCAGGACGTGCTGGGCCTCAAGGTGCGGTTGTTTGGCGATGTGATCTACGACGATTTGCCCCAAGTTTCGCTGGGCCTGGAATACAAGCACCAGACCAATTTCGACATCCCCAAGCAGGTGGGCGCCAAGCGCAACAGCGACGTCGAAGGCTACCTCGCCGCTAGCCGCCTGTTCATGGGCGCGGCCTTTGGCTACAACGTGCTGGTCAACGGCAGCCTGCGCTACAGCCGCGCCAACGAAACCGGCCTGCTCGGCTTTGGCGGCGACCGCCGTGACAGCCGCAGCCTGCTCAAGGAAGGCTCGGTGGCGCTGCTGTTCAACCCGCGCTGGGCGCTGGGCGTGGAATACCGTGAAAAGCCCGACAACCTGTCGTTTGCCGGTGAGAGCGATTGGGCCGATGTGTTTGTCGGCTACTTCCCGAACAAGCATGTGTCGTTTGTATTGGCCTACGCGCGCCTTGGTGAAATCGCCACGCTGGACAAGCAGAACGGCACTTATCTGTCCGTGCAGGGGAGTTTCTGATGCGCTGGTTACCGCTGGTTCTCGTCGTGTGCCTCAGTGCCTGCGCGCAACAACCGCCAAAGGATGACAGCCTGTACCGCGAGCTGGGCGCCATGCCCGGCATCACGCGGATTGTCGAAGGCCTGTTGCTGAACATCGCCCGCGATGAACGCATCGTCGAGCGGTTTCGGCGGATTGATATCCAGCGGCTGCGCAACAAGCTGATCGAACAGTTCTGCGTGGAGGCGGGCGGGCCGTGCACCTATACCGGGGACAGCATGGCGGAGAGTCACAAGGGGCAGAATGTGAGCCGCAGTGACTTTAATGCGTTGGTGGAAGACTTGATCAAGGCGATGGACCAAGAGGGGATTTCGGTGCCGGTACAGAATCGCCTGATCGCCCGGTTGGCGGTGATGCGCGCAGAAGTGATCGAACACTGACCCCCCAGACAATGATGTCCAAATGTGGGAGCAGGCAAGCCAGCTCCCACATTTTGAATGGCACCGGACATGAAAAAGGCGGCGACCCTCAACAGGTCGCCGCCTTTTTATGGCTGCTGGTGAAGCTTAATCCGGCAGTTTAAACGCCATCACATAGTCACCCTGCTTGGTGCCCAGGGAACCATGACCGCCCGCCACGACCAGCACGTATTGCTTGCCGTCCTTGCCGGTGTAGGTCATCGGTGTGGTTTGCGCGCCTGCTGGCAGGCGGCCTTCCCACAGTTGCTTGCCGTTTTTCACGTCATAGGCACGCAGGTACTGGTCCAGGGTGCCGCTGAGGAACGCCACGCCACCGGCGGTGGTGAATGTGCCGCCCAGGCTAGGCACGCCCATGCTCAGCGGGATTGGAACCGGCGAGCTGTCGCGCACGGTGCCGTTCTTGTGCATCCAGATGGTTTTGTGGGTGGTCAGGTCGACCGCGGCCACATAACCCCAGGCCGGTGCCTGGCACGGCAGGCCCAGTGGCGACAGCAGCGCTTCGAGGATCACGCCGTATGGCGCGCCTTTGTTCGGCTGCACGCCTTCGGTTTCGCTGACGCGTGGGCCTTGCTTGGCAATGTCGGCAGCCGGGATCAGCTTGGACTTGAACGCCATGTAGCTTGGGTTGACGAAGGCCAGTTGACGTACCGGGTCGACGGAGATGCCGCCCCAGTCGAACACGCCGAAGTTGCCTGGGTACACGATCGAACCTTGCAGCGATGGCGGGGTGAACGGGCCGTCGTAGCGCATGGATTTGAAATCAATCCGGCACAGCAGTTGGTCGAACGGGGTCACGCCCCACATGTCGCGTTCTTTCAACGGCGGCGGCATGAAGTTCAGGTCGGACTTGGGCTGGGTCGGCGAGGTGCGGTCGCCAGCGACTGCGCCTTGCGGTACGGCGATTTCGTGGATCGGCACCACGGGCTGGCCAGTGGCACGGTCGAGCACGTAGATGCTGCCTTGCTTGGTCGACGCCATGACCGCCTGCTTCACGCCGGCTTCGGTCTTGATGTCGATCAGCGACGGCTGGCCGCCGACGTCCATGTCCCACAGGTCATGGTGAGTGAACTGGAAGGTCCATTTCACGTGGCCGCTGTCGATGTCCAGGGCGGTCAGGCCGGCGCTGAATTTTTCCGAATCTTCGGTACGGTCGCCGCCGTATTGGTCGGGCATCTGGTTGCCCATCGGCAGGTAGAGCATGCCGAGTTTTTCATCCACCGAGAACATGGACCACATGTTCGGCGAGTTGCGGGTGTAGGTCTTGCCTTCGGCCAACGGGGTGGTGTCGTCCGGGTTGCCGCTGTCCCAGTTCCACACCAGCTTGCCGGTGTGCACGTCGAACGCGCGGATCACGCCGCTCGGCTCGTCGGTGGAAACGTTGTCGGTAACGTGGCCGCCGATCACGACCAGGTTCTTGGTCACGGCCGGTGGCGAGGTGGAGTAGTAACCGCCCGGGGCGAAGCCGCCGATGTTGGCGCGCAGGTCGACCTGGCCTTTGTCACCGAAGTCTTCGCACATCTTGCCGGTGTCGGCGTTCAGGGCGATCAGACGGGTGTCGGCAGTCGGTACGAAAATGCGTTTCGGGCAGGCATTCGGTGCAGCCGCCGGGCTGGCGCTGCCGGTGGGGCTCTGCTCGGAAGCGTAGACGGCGTCATCGTGATACGACACGCCACGGCAGGTCATGTGGGCCCAGCCTTTGAAGTTCTCGGCGCCCATGCTGCTGATCTTCGGATCGAAGCGCCAGATTTCCTTGCCGGTGTCCGGGTCCAGGGCAATCACTTGGCTGTGCGGGGTGCACACGTAGAGCATGCCGTTGACTTTCAGCGGGGTGTTTTCCGCGGTGGTCTCGCCTGGATCGTTCGGGCCAGGCAGGTCGCCGGTGCGGTAGGTCCATGCCGGCACCAGCTTGCTCACGTTTTGCGGGGTGATCTGGGCCAGGGGCGAGTAACGGTCGCCGAACGCCGAACGGCCGTAGGAATTCCAGTCGCCATCAGGCTGGGCCGGCGCAGCGCTGGCCATGCCAGGGACGGCGTCGCGGTCCAGTTGGCCTTTGATCTCACCCGGGTTGGTGAATTGGCTGGCAACCGCAGCGGCGCCAGCCAGCACCACGGCTACGCTCAGCGCGCCGGTGCCCAGTGGCGCCGGTTGGCCGCGCAGCAGCGGGCGACGGACCCACGGCAGCAACATGACGATGCCCAAGGCAAACAGCAGGGCCAGGCGCGGCACCAGCTGCCACCAGTCCAGGCCGACTTCCCACAGTGCCCACACGGTGCTGGCGAACAACACCAGTGCGTACAGGCCCAGCGCGGCGCGGCGGTTGGCCAGCAGCAGAATGCCGGTCAGGCCGACGCCGATACCGGCCAGCAGGTAGTACAACGACCCGCCGAGCATGCTCAGCTTGACGCCGCCGGCCAGCAAGGCCAGGCCCATGATCAGCAGCAAGACGCCTAGCAGCTTGGGCAGCAAGCGGCTTGGACTTGAAGCACCATCAGTGCTCATAGTGTGTTTCTCCGTTACGTTGGAATTATGTAACCCCGTGCTTCACTGTAGATGACGATTCAGCACAGGCTTGGTTCAGCGATATTCGGTTTTTCTGTGGATAAAGGCGGTTATCCACAGGCGGGCGATTTATTCCCAGGCGCGGCGGGGTGTAAGACAGCGCTGTCTTTGCGAAGGGGGATATTCGGCAAGATGGGATCGACCGGGAGCGTGAAACGTTTCAGGTTGTTGCCGGGAAGGATAAAGGGAGTTGTGTTGGAGAGAAAGGGCGAATCGCGATATGCATCATTTCTGAATTGGTAACAGTGACAGAACGTCGCTGCAAAAAGGCGGGTGTGGGTGGGCTTTTGTGGGAGCTGGCTTGTGTGGGAGCTGGCTTGCCTGCGATGCAGGCACCTCGGTGTATCAGTGATACCGAGGTGATGCTATCGCAGGCAAGCCAGCTCCCACAGAAAAGCCCAGTTTCCACAGGGGGGATTTCGGTGTGGGTTAGAACGTGGTGCGGATGCCGACCTGCACACTTCTGCCCGGCGCCGGCGCGATGTCGCGCAGGATCGAGCTGGCATAACGCACGGTCTGGTTGGTCAGGTTTTCACCGTTCACAAACGCCAGCCACTGGCTGCCACCGACATTGAAGCGATAACCCGCGCTGGCGCCCAGGGTGGTGTAGCCGTCGGTGCCGCTTTCGTTGTCCGGCACACGGCCTTGGCCCGCCGCATGTTCCACGTCGATCCGCGCCTGCCAGCGGTCCAGTTCCCACAGCAAACCGCTGTTCAAACGTAGCGGCGCAATACGTGGCAAGGCTTCGCCGGTGTCGAGGTTGGTGGCGCGGGTGTAGTCGCCCGACAGTTCCAGGGCGAACTTGCCGTAGGCGCTTTCGCCGAGTTTCCAGTGATCCTGGGCTTCAAAACCGGCGAAACGCGCGCGTACGCCGGAGTATTTGTACTCAGGGATGCCATCCGCGTCTTCTTCCCCTTCGTCGTTCAACGTACGACCACTGCCCAGCAGGCCGATGTAGTTGGAGAAGTGGCTGTAGAACACGCCGAAGCTGCCCTTGTGGGTGCCGTTGTCAAAGCGCAGGGCCAGGTCGCTGGACACGGCTTTTTCTTTCTTCAGGTTGGCGTCGCCCAACTCGTAGGTGCCGGTGGCCACGTGGGCGCCGTTGGCGTACAGCTCGTAGAAGGTCGGTGCGCGCTCGGTGTAGCCGAGGGTCGCGGCGACGGACCAGATCGGCGTGAGGGTGTACACCGCGCCCGACGACAGGCTGCCAGCGGTGAAGTCATTGGATTTGTCGGCGCCGGCAAAGCGCTCGTTGCCCTTGGCATCCGGATCGACGCTGGTGTGTTCCAGGCGCCCGCCGAGGCTGAGTTTGAGGCGCTCGGTGGCCTGCATTTCTTCGAGGATAAACAGCGCGCCGGCGTTGGTGTCGGTCTGCGGCACGAAGGCTTCTTCGCCCAGGGCGGAGAATTCGTTGCGGGTCACTTGCGCGCCGACCACGCCGTTGAACGGGCCGATGGGCTGGTGACGGGCTTCTACGCGGGCTTCATAACCCTTGTTCTTGAAGACCGTGCCGGTTTCGCCGCCTTCGATTTCGCGGTGTTCGTAATCGGTGTAGCCGGCGTCGACTTTGACCGAGGTAAACGGCCCTTGCAGGTTGCGGATTTCCGAGGCGAACGCGTAGTGATCCTGCTTCATGCGGATGCGCACGTCCTGTTCGGCGGGGGAGCCGTAGTTCGCGTCATAGCTGCTGTAGGACAGGCCGGCATAACCGTCATCCCAGGTGTAGGAACCGCCCACGGCGCCGCCGTCCTGGCGTCCGTCGCTGTTGCCCAGGCGGCCGTTTTTGCCGGGTGCATCTTCGGTCTCGGGGGCGTGGCGGCTGCGGGCCTGGCCTGGGATTTTCAGGTCGTTGAATTCCCGCGCGTTGGCGTCAAGGTGCAGGGCGAACGTGCCGTTGCCGGCTTCCAGGCGGCCCGCGCTGCTGCGGGTGGTGTCGGCGCCGCCGTAGCGCAATTCACCGGCACCGTGGATGCCTTCGATGGCTTCGGTGGGGATGCGGTTGTCGAAGGTGTTGACCACGCCGCCGATGGCGCTGCCGCCGTACAACAACGCCGCCGGGCCACGGACGATTTCGATGCGGTCGACGTTGACCGGGTCCAGCGGTACCGCGTGGTCGTAGGACAGCGACGACGCATCCAGTGCGCCGACGCCGTTGCGCAGGATGCGAATGCGGTCGCCGTCCTGGCCACGGATGATCGGCCGGCTGGCGCCCGGGCCAAAGTACGACGACGACACGCCGGGCTGCTTGTTCAGGGTTTCGCCAAGGCTGCCTTTTTGTTGCAGGGTCAGGTCATCACCTTCCAGCACGGTGGTGGGCGAAGCGAGTTGTTCGCTGCCCAGCGGGTTGCCGGTGATGACTTGGGGTTGCAGCTCAAGGGCCTGGGCGTGGGAGCTGATCAGCAGGGCGGCGGCAAGCGGGGACAAGCGCCACAGAGAAGAGAGGGACATCGGACATTCCTTGGCAAAACGGCGAAAAGATTTGATATGGATGGTTACAATATAACATCTCTTTTTCGCCTGGGAACGGGAACTTTTTAGCACTGGGCGGGCGGGGTGATAAGGTGTGCGCCTTCGTGACCCTTTTTTTCATAGGCCCGGCATGACCGCGACAAGCAACGACCCACTCCACGGCGTGACCCTGCAACACGTCCTCACCACCCTGGTGGAACACTACGAATGGGACGGCCTGGCCGAGCGCATTGATATCCGCTGCTTCAAGAGCGACCCGAGCATCAAGTCGAGCCTGACTTTCCTGCGTAAAACCCCGTGGGCGCGAGAGAAAGTCGAAGGGTTGTACGTCAAGCTGATGCGCACCAAACGTCCGTTGGATTGAGCCGGTGAAGCGCTTTGTCGCGGCAGCGGCGCTGGCGGGTTGGGTGGGGCTGGCGATCCAGCAGTACCTGATTTTCTATTCGCGCTGGACGTCCGGCGCCAGCCTGTTGGGCGGGCTGGTCAACTTCTTCAGTTTCTTCACGGTGCTGACCAACACGCTGGCCGTGGTGGTGTTGAGTTATGCGCTGGTCAAGCGCGACTCGGCGGCAAAGCGGTTTTTCCTCGCGCCCAAGGTCAGCAGTGGCATTGCCGTGAGCATCGCCGTGGTGGGCCTGGCGTACAGCCTGTTGCTGCGGCATTTGTGGCAGCCCGAAGGCTTTCAATTCATCGCCGACGAATTGCTGCACGACGTGATGCCGGTGCTGTTCTTGATCTACTGGTGGCGGTGCGTGCCCAAGGGCACGTTGCAGCTCAAGCATATCGGCGCCTGGGTGATTTACCCGCTGGTGTACTTCGCCTATGTGCTGCTGCGTGGGCATTTGCTGGGGCAGTATCAGTACCCGTTCATTGATGTGGACACGCTGGGTTATCCACACGTGTTTGTGAATGCCGGGGGGATTCTGGTGGGGTTTGTGGCGATTGCTTTAGCGGTGGTGGGTCTGGATAAGCTCTTGAAATCACCCCAGACCTGAGGTGAAAAAAGGTTCAGATATGGGAGCGGGCTTGCCCGCGATTGCGGTGGGTCAGTCAATACCTCTGTTGCTGATACACCGCTATCGCGGGCAAGCCCGCTCCCACATTTTTGACCGAGCCAGGCTTATTCTTCTTCGCTGCCTTCGGCACGCCAGTAACCCACGGCCTTGAGGAATTCCTCGTTGACCTTGTGCGTATCCAGCAGCACGCGCCGCACCTGGCGCGACACCTTGGTTTCCATCGCCACAAAGCTGTACAGCGAACCACCCGGCAGCGTCAGTTTCTGTACGGTCTCCAGCAGGTCATCCTGACCACGAATCACCCAGATCACCTCAACATCGGCGGCACTCTTCAGCGCCTGCTTTTCTGCCGCATCGGCGATCTCGATCACCGCCAGCACCGTGCGCCCCGCCGGCAATTCCTCCAGGCGCCGCGCAATGGCGGGCAGGGCGGTTTCGTCGCCGATCAGCAGGTAGCTGTCGAAGATATCCGGCACGATCATCGAACCCCGTGGCCCGCCGATATACAGGTGCTGGCCGACTTGTGCCTGATCGGCCCAGGTGGACGCAGGGCCATCGCCGTGCAGCACGAAGTCGATGTCCAGCTCGCCAATGCTCAGGTCGAAGCGGCGTGGCGTGTAGTCGCGCATCGCCGGTTGCGGGCCATCGCCCTTGATGCTGAACGTCGGGCTTTCCAGCGCAGCCTGTTCGGCGGCGTTCTGCGGGAACAGCAGCTTGATGTGATCGTCACTGCCCAGGCTGACAAACCCGGCCAGTTCAGGCCCGCCCAACGTAATGCGGCGCATGCGTGGGGTGATATCGACCACCCGCAACACTTGCAGGCGGCGGCGTTTGATTTCGTGGGTAACGCGATGGATAGCTTGCGTATTCATTGGTCTTTCCCGTCGGCAATGGCTTGAGCGGTGCGATTGAGCAGCGCCGCGACACGAACGATTTCTTCCGGGCTCCAGCGCCCGTGGTGCGAGTGCAAGGCGTGGCGCAGGTTGTGCACCGCCTCGTGGATCTCGGGCGGGCGGTCATGGCCGCGCAGTGAGCGCTTGCTCACGTCGATGCGCATGCGCACACCGTCCAACGCCACCTGTTGCTCGCTTAAGAAGAGACGACCGGCGTCGGTGATTGTGTAGCGTTTTTTTCCGCCGTCTGGATCGCTGACGATCAGGTCGCTCTCTTCCAGGAACGTCAGGGTTGGGTAGATCACGCCGGGGCTGGGGCTGTAGGCGCCGTCAAACAGGCTTTCGATACGGCGGATCAGGTCGTAGCCGTGGCACGGCTGCTCGGCGATCAGCGCCGGCAGCAGCAGTTTCAGGTCGCCGGGTGCAAATACCCGGGGGCCGCGACCGCGGCCTGCGCGCGGGTCAAAGCCGTCGCGCTGGTGAGGATGGTCTCGCATGGGTGGGAGCCTCTGTGTGTGTCTAGATATAACGTAAGATATATCTTAAGGCCGGTGCAAGAGCGCCCGACAAACGGTCGCCCCTGCGCAGGGCTTGGACGCGCCATTCGTCGATTGACTAGAGCAACTACTCAAGTTGTGCTGTAAGTTCTAATACGTTGTATATGTTGTTGTTTTTTAGTTGCTGTAATCCTCGTCTTACGTATAGTTTCTTGGTTAAACCATTCTCATTAAAGCTCGCGTAGTCTGCGTCTTACGGATGCATTTAAAGTTTTGGCAAAGTGCTATATTTTTCCGGTGTATCGAGGTGTAACAGAGCTACGGGGTTAAACGAAACGGACGGCTTACTTTCTCGGAAGTCAACTTGATACTTGTCCTGCGTTGCACAGGCAGCTGCCGTGCAATGCAATAAGTTGGAAATTCACTTTCCAAAATTCTTATTTAGATGACAGGTATTCACCATGTTCAAGAAACTTGCCGCAGCGGCACCGTTTGTTGCAATCGCCCTCAGTTCTCCGATGGCGATGGCTGCCGATGACGCACGCTCGTCCATCAACATCTCGGCCACCATCCCGACCAAGCAGTTCCATGCCCAACCGCGCGACCCGGAGTTCGGTAAAGCGGAAGTCATGAACTACAACCCGGTCAGCGGTGAGCTGAGCAACCTGCGAGCCACTTTCGACGTGAAAAACACCGACGGCTCGGTGCATGCCTACATCGAAGGTGGCCCGACCGCCGCTGCGCTGTACAACGGTTCGGACAGCATCGCGCTGACCAACATGTTCAACGGCGTCGTCCTGACCGCCACCCCGCAGGAAGTGGTGGATGACCCACAATCCACCCCTGGCACCCAGGCTGACCTGGTGGTGACCGCCGCGCGTCCGGCCGACACCCAGAACGGTCTGTACACCTCCAGCTACACCGTGATCTTCGACGCGGTACCCCGCACCCCGGCACCGTAAGCCATGGGTAGACCCTGCGCTCGCCCGAGCGCAGGCGGTTGAAAAGACAGGCCGGTCTCTTCCTCCCCGAAAGCCGGCCTGGTTTAAACAGTCTCGACTGTCCGTACCGAATGAGTATTGCGTCCATGTTTTCGAGAACGCCAATTGCGGGCGCACTTGCACTGTTGCTGTGCGCCAGTGCCTGGGCCGCGCCCGGCACCACGCCGGGCAACTTGCTGTCACAGTCCCAAGGACTGCCTGAAGATTTCGAATAACACTTTTTCGATGTGCCCCTGGCGGTTCGCTTAGAGCTGGATCAACAGTTTCTCGGCGAAGCCATGATTATATTGGGGCGCGACGACCGTATTACCCTGCTGGAGTTTACCGACACGGGTGATAGCCCTGTTTCCGCAACGACCCGCGCCAATTGGGAACAACTTCTGCAACAAGGCATGGCCTTGGGCGGATGCCAACAAAGTTGCCCGTCACAACTGTTGGCCGTGCACTACAGCCTGGAAAATTCGCTGGTTTCCATCCTCACGGAAAACGTCGAGCGCATGGCCCAACTCAAGCAATACTACGATCAGCCGAACACCGGCAGCCTCGGTCTGATCGTCAATAACCAACTGAACATTACCGGTGGCGAGGACGAAGAGTTAGGCGGGCGCTTCGGCCTGGAGGCCAGTTCCAGCATTGGCAACTGGACCCAGGCGATGAACCTGCAGCTGTCGCGCCTGGGCGGCACCGACACCACCCTCTACCACGCCATGCATGAGCTATATACCCAGCGCGAGCTGGAGGGCGACTTTTTGCGCCTGGGGTATTTCACCCCCGGGTCCAATGGCTTGACCCGGCAGATCCGCTCCTTCGGCGCCAACCCGGACACAGCGGTCGGCCTGATGTACGGCAGCTCCGACAGCCTGTTGATCAACAACCCCAAGCCCAGCGTGTACCCGGTGTACGTCACGGCCGGCCGTCAGGCCTCCGTGGAGATCTACCGCAATGGCCTGCTGATCAACACCCAGCCCGTCGCCGCCGGCCTGCAAACCCTGGATACGCGGCCCTTGCCAGGCGGTATCTACGAAGTGGAGGTGCGCCTGATCGAAGACGGCCTGACCACCTCGACCACCCAGGAGCTGATCTACAAACCCAACAACTGGCGCAACGCCGACGAGCGCTGGCGCTACAACACCTTTGTCGGGCGCGAATCCAGGCTATTGAGCAACTGGGATGAACAGCCCACGGGCTTCATCACCTACGGGGCGGGCCTCAACTACCTGCTGCACCCACGGGCGATCCTCGGCCTGTCCGCGCGTAAAGTGCGCGAAAAAATGCAGTACGGCACGTCCATCGACTGGACCCTGGGCAACAGCCTCAGCCTGTATGCCAACGTCTACCAGACCCAGGACCACGGCACCGGCATGGACCTGCAAACCCTTTACAGCTACGGCGTGGGCAGCGTGGTGTTCAGCCACAACCGCAGTTGGCTGGACACCACCCGCACCTACGAGCTGCTGCCGGACGGCACGCGGCTGCGCCAGCGCAACGTGTTTGTCGGCCAGACCAGCAACACATCGCTGTCCCTCAACCATCGCGTGAGCAATAAAAGCTCGATTAACTCGCGGCTTTCCTACAGTCAAGGCAACCTGGAAGGGCTGGGCCTGGATGTGGGCTGGACCCAGCGCGGCACCTTCCTGGGCAGCGATGCCAACTGGCGCCTGTCGGTGTTCGACCGCCCGGCCACTGCCAGCACCGGCGATCAACGCAACCGTGGCATCGACCTCAGCGTCAGCGTGGCGCTGGGGGCGCCGGGGGAACAATGGTCGGCCAGCCTCGGCACGCGCACCGCCCGGGACGGCAGCCGTGACAACAACGGTTCGCTGACCTACCAGAAAAGCTTCCAGGACCACCTGCTGCAAAGCGTTTCCGGCACTGCGACTGCCGACACCTACGGCGTCGGGTTATCGGGGCGTGCCAGCTTCCAGAACGAGCTGCTCTACGGCGACACCTACGTGCAGCGTTCCTCGTTCAACAACAATTTGAGCGGCGGCCTCAATCTGGCCAGCACCGTGGCGGTGGGCGGCAGCCGGATGGTGCTCAGCAGCCAGCCCCAGGGCGGCGGCGCAGGGATGATCGTGGACGTGGAAACCGACCTCGACGACATCACCCTGCGCGCCGACGACCTCTCCGGCGGCAGTGCGCGCCTGCGGCCGGGGCGCAATTTTGTACCGATCACCGCGTACAAGAGCAGCACCCTGGCGTTCGACTTCGATGGCAATTACCCACCCGCCGCCACTATCCAGCCGGCACGCAGCAACTACCACCTGAACAAGGGCGGTGTGGAATACCGCAAGGTCAGCGTAATGAAAACCGTCACTGTGCTTGGCCGCCTGGTGGATGAAAAAGGCCAGCCCCTGCGCGGGCACCACGTGATCAACCACGCCAGCCGTGCGGTGAGTGAGGTTGACGGGTTCTTCTCCATGGAGATGACCGCCGGCGCGCCGACCCTGGAGGTGCGGTTTGCCAACCAGTTGTTGTGTCAGTTCCGCTTGGACCCCACGGCGGCGCGGCGG
The DNA here is from genome assembly GCF_030687495.1 of Pseudomonas sp. FP453. Lineage (NCBI taxonomy): Bacteria > Pseudomonadati > Pseudomonadota > Gammaproteobacteria > Pseudomonadales > Pseudomonadaceae > Pseudomonas > Pseudomonas sp. FP453. The sequence continues at coordinate 1,249,491 of NZ_CP117435.1, forward strand.
GAGAGCGATGTGTTGATGATCGGCGATTTGCGCTGTACGCCGGACACCTTGGCGGATGTCACTTACGCCAATCGCGCGGCGGGTTAATGACATGTTTCGGAGCCAAATTGTGAATACGTTCTCTCGGTTTGTAATCAGCATGGTTTTGCTGCTCGTGGTATCGCCGGTGTATGCGGGGAATGCCGAAATCCGTGCTGAGTTCCGCCCGGACCCTTCTAATCCGCTGGTCAATCGCTTTAAAAATGTCACCCCGAGTTCCGGATACTGTGACCATTTCGGCTATTTCTGTGAACCTCGAGGTTTGTTCAGTCTGACTTTGCCATTGGGCTCCGTTCCCCATACCACCGGTGGGCCGATAGCCGCCAATCATCCCGACCCGCGCCAGGGTGCATATCTCAAAGTGCCGTCGGAATGGCGCAACGTTACGGTCACCAATGACCGTGGTGACAGCGCGCAGTTGGAGGTTCGAATTTCCGGAATAGGCGGGCGCGCTGACCATTATGGCGACGTGGTGGCCATTACGGGTGGCGGAGACTACCGAACGTTGTGGAGCTATGGCCGTTGGAGCGGCGCGCCGCCACCTTGCATGCCGAGTGGTGGACTCAATGGCAACAGCTACTACGTCATATGGTTCTGGCTGGTGCCTGAAAATGCTGGCGCCTGCGCCACTCAAGCGCGGTTTGACCTGAACCGGTTCGACTACCGCTATATTTTTTTCGGCTACGAACTGCGCACGCCGAATCCGTTGGCCATGCCGGCCGGCACCTATCGCGGCAGCCAAGTGTATTCCGTCGGCCCAGGAATGGACTTCGACTTCGGTGACAGTGTCCTCCCACACGAGAGCATTGCAAGCCTGGATTTTGTGCTGGAGGTGGATCACATCCTCAAAGTCGAAGTCCCCCCCGGCGGCAATCGCATCCAACTCGAACCCCAGGGCGGCTGGCAAGCCTGGCTGCAAAACGGGCGCAAGCCGAGCCGGCTGTTCCGCGACCAGACCATCAATCTGTGGACCAGCACCGCTTTCAAGATGACCCTCGAATGCCCCGAGCCGATGGGCAATACGTGCAGCGTGCGCAACGCGGCCGGGCATCAGGTGCCGCTGGACATTGCCGTGACCCTGCCTCCGGGCCTGACCGACGTCGCCGGGCGCCCGGTCGACCGCCTGCCGTTGACCCTGGATGGCAGTGGCAGCGAACTGTTCCAACCGTCGCGGTATATCGACCGCAAGCCCTCCACCTTGCATTTCGAGATCAAGGCCGACGGCGTCGCGCAGATGCTCGAACAGCCCGGCAGCACCTACTCGGGCACTGCCACGGTGGTCTGGGATTCGGAAGTCTAAAACGCTTTTTTAGTGAGGTTGAGTCAATGAAACATGTGTTGATGCTGTGCAGTCTGTGGCTGGTTTCCCTCGGTGCCCTGGCCGGCCCGCAGATCAATGTGGGGGTGGTGTACGACTACCTCAGCGGCGATAAAAGTACCTACATGAAACGGGTGTTCAACGGCGGCACGTCGACGGCCTTCGTCAAGGTCAACATCCTCGAAATGATCTACGACGCCGACGGTACTTACCGCGAAGTGCCCCTCAAGGACCAGGCCGGCGCCACCGCCCGCGACGGCCTGATGGCCAGCCCGGCGCGCTTGATCGTGCCGGCCAACGGCACCCAGGGCACGCGCTTGCTGTTCATGGGTGACCGCGACAAGGAGCGTTACTTCCGCGTGCGCTTCGTGCCGGTAGTGCCCCAGGCCGAGGATGACTTTGCCGTAACGGACGAAGAGCGCGCCGACTACAAGGCCAGCCTCGCCGCCGGCGTGCGCGTGCTCGCCGGGTACGGCACGGTGTTTTTCGTCCGCCCCAAAAACACCCGTTTCGACACCGCGCTCCTGGACAGCGGCCAGCGCTACACCCTGCGCAACAACGGCAACAGCGTGGTGGTGGTGGACGAGTTCAAGGACTGTGCCGCCGCCGCCCCCCAGGAATGTCGGCCGACCCTGCGCCATCACATCCGTGCCGGGAGCAGCTACGGCTTCGACAAGGAGGCTGGCCGCGAATACCGCTTCAGCCTGATCGAAGGCGACAAGAGCCGCCCCATCGCGGTCAAGGGGTGAGCCCATGTACAAAGTAGCCGCCCTGATTGTGCTGGTCATTGTCCTGGGGCTATCGGTTTCCCGCGTCGAGGCCGCCGTCGAGCGCGAGACCTTCGAGGTCTACGTGACGATCCCCACGGCCGACTTCTACGTGCTGCCGGTGGACCCGCAACTGGTGCAACGCGAACAGCGCCTGGCCTTCAACCCGGTGAGTTCGCAACTGGCCACCTTGCGTGCGCCGTTCGACGTGAAAAACATCGGTGGCGCCATCGGTGCCCGCCTGGACCAGGAAGCGTACCTGTCCAACGGCACCGACCGGGTTGACCTGCGCGTGACCTTCAACAGCGTCGAACTGAGTCTCACACAAAGCGAAGTCGTCGCCAGCGCCGACGCCCGCCCCGGCAAGCGCGTGGGCCTGGAAATCGCCGCGATCAAGCCGGTGGACGATTATCGGCCGGGCAATTATTACGGCACGGTGCATATGGTGTTTGATGCGATTGCGCCCTGAGGATTGGAGAGGGTATGGTGAGTATTTTGAGACGGCGCTGGGTTGTGATGCTTGGGTTGCTAGTGTGTATGGGAAAAGCCAAGGCGCTCGTACAGGAAGTGACTGCTGAGTTCCGACCCAACCCGAGCAACCCGAGCAGCAATGAGTTCGTCAACACTACGCCGCAGTCTGGTGTCTGTCCTTGGCATATCCCCAGTGTTTGTCAGGCACTGGGTATTTTCTCGATTCGCACCAACGACCTCACTGCGATGTCCCGTGGGCCGATCAATGCCGATCACAGTGACCCGCGCCAAGGGGCAATGTGGAGGGTGCCTTCCGAATGGCGAGATGTTCAGGTAACACACAGGGATACAGGCAGAACAGCAACTGTCCAGTTCAGGATGGCGGGTATCGGTCACCGCTGGGATTTGCGTCCGGCAAGTTCTGTTTGGGATCGACCGGTAGGGTCCGGCACTTGGCGTGAATTTTGGCGCAACGCTCCTGCGCCCTGCCGCAGCACCGGTTACGCAGCGACTGCGGTCACCTGGGCGCTGTTTTTTTGGATTGTTCCGGAGGGTCCCGGGGTTTGTAACCGAGTGCCGACAACACAAATAACCTCCATGTGGTACAGCCTCACTGAATATGCCTATGCCATACGGACGCCAAACCCGTTGAACATGGCCTCGGGTCTTTACACCGGCACTATTACTTACTCTGTGGGATCAGGTGGTGACCTGGATTTTGGCGACGTAATGGTCCCCAACGACAACGTGCTGACCTTTAACTTCACGCTCGATGTGGACCACCACCTCAACGTCGAGGTGCCCCCCGGTGGCAACCGTATCCTGCTGGAACCCCAAGGCGGCTGGCAGGCCTGGCTGCACAACGGGCGTAAACCCAGCCGGTTGTTCCGCGACCAGACCGTCAACCTGTGGACCAGTTCGGCCTTCAAGATGACCCTCGAATGCCCCGAGCCCATGGGCAACACCTGTAGCCTGCGCAACGCGGCTGGCCATCAGGTGCCGCTGGAGGTCGCGGTGTCGCTGCCCCCCGGCCTCACCGACGCCGGCGGGCGTGCGGTCAATCGCCTGCCCTTGCGCCTGGATGGCAGCGGCACCGAGCTGTTCGAACCGTCGCGCTACATCGACCGCAAGCCCTCGACCTTGCACTTTGAAGTGAAGGCCGACGGCGTGGCGCAGATGCTTGAACAGGCGGGCAGCACTTATAGCGGCACCGTCACCGTAGTCTGGGACTCGGAGGTGTAGGGCCGTTAGGCGTTTCCCGCCTCATGGGCCTCCAGTCGCTGCAACGCCTCGCGGGTCAGGCGGCGGGCCAGGTCGGTCTGGCTGGGCAGGTCGGCGGTAAAGCCGGCGGCGAGGATGCGCTCATAGGTCGCGGTGCTCATCGGCTGCCCGCTCAGCACCTCGGCGTGGGGCACGTTGAGGGCGTCGGCCAGGGCCAGTAAACGCGGTGTTTGGGCCTGCCGTTCCGTGGCGGAGGCGTTGGCCCACTGGTTCTGGGCGAACAACAGGTCGTCGAGCGGGTCGAGCAAGGCATTGCCATGGTCGAGGCTGGCCTGGAACGTTGGGGCATAGGTTTCGCGAAGGTACTGGTCCCAGAAGGGTTGCTCGAGCATGGCCTTCACCAGCCCGTCGCCAGCCTCTGGAACCTGCACATTGTCGAAGGCGTTCTGCAACTGTTTCGGGCTCACATCGGCCGACCTGCGGTAGCTCATGTGCGGCGATATCCACGGTAGTTTCAGGCGCTCCTGCAACGCGGTCTGGTAGGCCAGGTAGACCTCCACCTCGTCCACCGTGCCCGGTACGCCGTCAACCAATTCACTGCTGTAGCGCAAGCCTTGGCCACCCTCGGCGCGGGGTTTGATGCGCTGGGCAATGTCGGCCTGGATGAACCGGTTGAGCCGGTCCAGCCGGGACTTGCCCCTGGCCAGTTCAGCCAGTTCGCGTTCGCGCAAGGCGGGGTTCGGCAGGCGGTGGATTTCCGCCAGCCGCACCTGGACGCCCATGCTGTTGAACACCTGTGCGCCGGCGTCGGCGCAGTTCACCGGGTGGCTGGCCATGAGGAACAAGCGCGAACGCAGTGTGTGGTCGTCGTGCATGGCGCGCAGCATGCGCCAGACCTTGTCGGTCATTTGCGCGCGGCCGGATTCGTGTCGCGCGCCATTGGCCAGGGTCTCGAATATATCGGCAAACTCCAGGCTCTTGATGACCTCGAAGAATCCCTGGGAGCCGTGTTCCTGCTCAAGGTCCTGCCATAGGCTTTTCAGCCCTGGCTGGTGCTGTGGCAGCGCCTTTTCTACCCAGTACGTGCTGTCACCCTTGGGGGGGTAGGTGCGATAGGGGTCAAGGCCAGCGGCCAGGCGGTAACTGACCAGGCGCTGCTCGCCGTCGGCGGTCAAGCGATTGCGATCCAGGCGTGCCCAGGCCACCACTTCGGCTTCAGGCGTCCAGGGCAAAAACTGCGGCACGTTGTTGATCGCGGTGTTTTGCAGGTCCAGTTCAAACCCCGAGGGTCTCGGCTGTTCGAACAGCCCGTCGGGCCAGTCTTCGATGGCGGTGTTGTTCAGTGACACGGCTTGCAGCTGCGCCATGTCGCCAAGGTTCGGGGCACGGGTCAACTGGCGGTTGTCGCTGAGGTTCAAGCGCTGTAGCTGGGTCAGTTCGCCGAGCTGGGCGAGGTCGGCCGTGTCCCACTGGACCCGTTCATCCATAAAGCTCAGCTGTGTCAGCGAGGTCATGCGCCCCACGGCTGGTGGCAGCCGCGTCAGTTGATTGCCACGCAGGCTGAGGCTTATCAGGCGGGGGAAGTGGTCGAGGATTGCCATGTCGCTGTCGAGCAGTTGGTTAGCGGCCAATTCCAGGTGCAGCAGATGATCGAAGTTGGCATGCAACGGCAGGTTGCCCAGCTCTCCCGGCAGTTGCACACCGCGTATGGAAAACGTCTGCACGGTGGTTTCGATGTTGGCCTCCCAGGCACGCAACATGCCCCTGGCCAGGGTCAGGCGTTGCTGGCTGAGCGTGATGGGCTCGTCGTCCGGCGCGGCGTTGACCCATTCCAGCAGATCCTCTTGCAGCCGGTCCTTTTCCACTTCGCGCGCTGCGAAGCGCTGCAACTGCAGCGGGTCGTCGAGGGTTTGCAGGTAGGTGTCGATGACGCCTGGATCGGCGTAGGGGTACAGCGCCTTGACCCGACGTTCCAGCGGGTTGGGGAACAGGTCGCAAAACCAGGACGCCGCGCGGTGCATGGGTTTTTGGACGAGGGCCAGGGTGTCTTTGGCGGGCGTTTCGCCGAGCACCGGGTCGGCCAGCACGCGGCGGCGTTCTGCGGGCGCGCGCAGCGTGTCCATCACCCAACGCTTGAACGCTGCACCGTCACCTGGCGCGTAGCCCAGGGCTTGGCGTTTGGCCGGGGGCAGGGCGGCGAGCACGGCGTTGAACAGGTCGGTGGCGGGCTGCTCCCGCGCCTGGCCGTTGTCATGGATTTCATAGTGACCGTCGTTCTTGAGCAGCAGCCTTTTGGCGCGGGCGTTGTGCGGCCCGGCACTGGCGCGCAGTTTGGCAATCGCGGTGTGCTGGCGGATTTCGATGCGGCAGTCTTCGAGGCTGTCGCTGTAGACGCGCAGGGTGTCGAGGAGCATCTGCTCGGTGTCCGGTCCCAACAGTTGCGGGTCGTAGAAGCCTTGGTAGGCGTGGGCAGCCTTGGCCTGCAACTGCCATTCGCGGGCAAGGTTCTTCAGGCGCAAGGGCAGTTGCTTGTGGGTGTCCAACCGGTTCAGTTCTTCCGGCCAGGCCTGGCTGAGGACGTGCTCCACCAGGCTTTTCGGCAGCCCGGGGCATGCTTCGCGCACCTGCAGGCCGCGTTCGCTGACAAGGTCTTCGCTGTGGCGGTAGAGGTAGGCGAACAAGGAGCCCTGGCGCTGGGCGAGGTGGTCGGCCAGGCGGTTGCGCAGGGCATCTATCTGTTGCGTGCGGCCTTCGGGCAGCGTGCCCAGCAGGGTGGTGAGTTCGGTACTGTCGAGGTTGTCCACCAGGCGTTCGGGCAACTTGCCCAGGTTCAAGTCGTCGCGGCTGATGCTCAGGGTCAGCGTGGCGTCGGCTTCGCCGAAGCGCAGGTGGTCGCCGCTCAGGTCGGCGTTTTCATACACCAGGATTGCCCGATCCTGCGGCCAACCCGGCAGTTCGCGGGCGATGTAGGGGCTCCAGTAGGTGTCCTGGTCCACCGGCTTGCGCGTGCGCAGTTGTTCGGGGATCTCGGCGGCCTGCTGGTTCAGGCGCACGCGCTTGACGGTATCGTCCAACAGCGGTGCCACCAGGTTGTCGGTTTGTACGGCGCGCAGTGTGTCGTGGTCGAGGCCGCTGGTGGCGAGGATCTGTTGCTGTTGCGCCGGGTTGAACGGCCCCAGTTCACGCAGGCGTCGGGTATCGCTCCAGGCGCGTGGGCCGGGGTTGCGCCGGATCGGCGGCGCATAGGCGTCGGGGCGGCTGGCGTGCTGGATGCGATAGTCACCGCTGGCGCCATTGGGGCTGAGTACGTAGTGCGCGCCGTCCACCGGCAGAATGCGCTGCCCGGCATGGGTATGCACGCCCAGTTCATCGGGTGTCGACTCAGCCGGCAGTGGCAGCGATTGCCGATAGGGCGTCGGGTCCGGGTTCCACAGCCGCGACTTGCCTTTGACCTCGACAGCCTTGAGCTGGTTGACGAAGGCCGACTCCAGCAGCTTGCCGCCGACACTGAAGGTCGCCAGTTGCACCACGTCCGTGAGCACCCCCACCAGATGCCGGGCGGCTTCCAGCGCCTGGCCCCGGGCCAGGTCGACGACGCCTTCCACCACCTCGTCCAGCAGCTGATAGGCGGTGTAGGCCAGCATCGCCTCGCCCAGCAGGGGCACGAAAGGGGTCGCGACCAACAGCACCACATTCAACGCACTCTCCAGGATGTGGCTGAACGTGTCCCACCAGGCCCAGCGCGCGCGGCGGTCGGCCTGTGCGGTGGACACCGCCTGCTCGCGGCCATCGTTGAGGATCTTGTTCAGTGCGGCCTGGTACAGCTGTGGCCACAGTTCGCCGTCGATGCGGCTGGCGCTGTAGGGCGCCCGTTGTTGCAGGCCATGGATGAATGCGCGCTGCTGTTGCCGGTCGATAAATTGGCTGAAGAACTGGCGGTAGGCCGGGTCTTGCAGTTTTTTCGCCAACGCCTCGCGAAAGGCCAGGGTGCTGGGGTAGGCCTGGATCGCGCCGTGGGGATCATGGGGGATGTACGCCACCACGGGCGCGACATCCCGCGCCAGGTCGAGGTCGTTGGCAATCAACAGCACGCCGGTGAGCAGGGTGTCCATCAGGCGCAATCGATAAAACTGCATCACCCCGCGCTCGCCCTTCACGGCGCGTTGCAGCAGGTGAAAGGTCGCGGGGTCGATCTCGCCGCGCAGTCGGGCCAGGTGCGCGGCCGCGTTCAGGGCGGCTTGCTGGCTGGCGATCACTTGGGCTTGCAGGCTGTTCCTGTCGGCCTCCAGTGCCGGTTGCAGGTGTGTTTGCAGGTGTTTGGCGTATTGGGCGCCGAGGTCCAGCTCGCGACAAAGATCGACGAATTGCTCGATGCTCATGCGTGTGTGGTGCGTTTCGATGTTGAACTGACCGCGGGCGTCTGGCTGTCTGACGTAGCGCGAACTGTCGGTGAAGCGTTCGTTGCTGGCAAAGTTTTGCAGGGCCGCGTCGAGCAGCGACACGGTGCGGCTGGTGCTGCCCTGGAGAATGGTGCCGCGGCGGCTGACCAGAAACACATGGGTGGCGCGCACGTCCAGGGTCAGCCCGTACTGGCGTTGCAGTGCAGCAACCAGCAAGGGCTCGGCGAAGGTGTACACATCCTGCAGGTCTTTCAAGCGTTGATCGACGCTGTTTTGCCTGGCCCAGGCCTGGGCATTGGCGGCCTTGAGCGGGGCGTGCAGGGCGGCAGGCGCATGGATCAGTTCGGGCAACCGCTCCAGGGATGCCCGGCCCAGCGCTTGTGTTCGGTGCCAGGCGCTGGCGTGCAGCCAGTCGGGCAGGCTGTTCTTGATGAGTGCGTAATGCGGGCCTTTATCCGGTGTGGCAGGCATGGTGATGGACCTTGAGTCGTAGACAAGGCCGACAGCCTAGGAGGGCGGGACGAGTGCCAGGGGTTAGATAGTTACGGCATGGCGGGCGTCGGCCTGCGGGGTATTTGTCTAGTGCGGGGCAGGGGCGGCCGCACGCTAGGGTGGGCCTTTGAACTTCACCGAGAATTGTGTTGATGACCGCCACTGACACCCGCCCGATTTCCTTGCGCCAAGGCCATATTGACGAAATTCGCAGCGTGTTTGCTGACCCGCCCTCCCTTGCCACGGTGGCTGCTGACAGCGCCCAGGCGTACCTGGATGTGCATTTCGCCGAAGGCAAGTACAACGCCGGGCATCTTGAAATTGCCGGGCCGAGCGGGCCTTTCCGTTCGGTCACCGCGTGGGTTCTGGAACGCCTCGCCGCCGGGCGGCCGACCTTGCTGGTGGAGCAGTATCATCGGGCGGCAACACGGGTGCGCGAGGTCTATGTGCCGAGCAACCTCAGCCTGGCGCAGGTGGAGGTGCTCATCAACCGCTGCGGCAGCGAGCTGCTGGGGTTGTACGCGCGGCGTCTGCAAGCCTGGTGGCGTGAAGCGCTGCCGGTGAACATGACGCGCTGGGGCTACCTGTCCGATGAACTGCTGGAACTGCTTTACGACACCCCCCGGCCACCCGGCATGAACGCGCAACAGTTTGCCGTGGTGCTCCCCAAGTCGCTGTTTTACCCACGCCGCCCCAATCGTCTGTGGAGCGCCCACGGGCCGGCACTGCGGGTGCAGACGGTGCATGTGCGCACCGGCGCCGCTACGCAGATGTTGCCGTTGCTGCTGTTCAGCCAACCGTCCGGCCCGGGCGTGGTGCTGTTCAGTGCGGCCAGTGGCGTGCAGGTGCTGGACGACCTCGGCGCAGTCCAAGCGTTGTTGCCGGCCCATGCCAGCCCGTTGCTGGCGCCCTTGACCGGCGAATGGTTCGCGCTGGATGCCCAGGGCGATCCCTTCGATGCCTTGGCCGCCAGTTATTTGCAGCGCCAGTTGCAGGAAATCGCCAGCCTCGATCTCAGGGTGCCGCGCAGCCTCGAGGACTATCAGCAGCTGCTGGCGATCATCACCGACAGCCGCCGTTGGTTCGAACCCAACCTCAGCGCCCGCCAGCAATACCTGCGTGACCACCTGCCGCCCTGGCTGGCCCATGCCGACAGTGACGCGTGCATCGACTACGCGCAGTTGCTCCAGGCCCTGGTGCTGGACCGCCAGCAGCACGGCTACCAGCACTTTCTGGACGGCATCCCCACCTTGCGCAGCTATGCCGACGGGCGCCTGACCACCTGCCTGGGCAAAGAGCCCCGCGCGGCGAACCTTCATCCTGCCGATATCGAGTTGACCTTCGACCGGGTGATCGCCGCCGCAGTGCCGGTGCCCGGCGGCTTCATCGCCGGTGAAGTGCACACGCAGACCCTCAGCCTGACCGACCTGGCCCTGGAAAACCTCGCCGGTCATGGCTACACCGCCAAGTCGATTCGTCTCAAGGGCGCCACGGCCCCGGCCTGGCTGACGTATGCGCTGCTCAAGGCCTGCGTGAGCGCGGCGGATGTCGGCCAGGCCTACCCGGCGATGCTGAAAAAACACCTGATCGATGATCGCGCGGACGCCACTCGCCGTTGTCGGCGTTTCAGCCAGCAATTGCGCATTCAATTGCCGATGCAGGCGCTGGAGTGGCAGATCAAGGGCGAGCATGGCATGACCCGTGAGGGTTTTCGTCGGCTGCGGGCGGCCCTGCGCGCCAGCGCCACGGAGCGTAAGGTCGATGGCCGGGCGATGGCGTTGTGGCCGTTGGCGCTCAAGGCGACGGCGACCGCCACCGCAGACCGGGTGGCCAATATGTTCGTCATCGGCCCGCAGGAGGGCGAGGATGGTTGCCACGTGCTCTATCGCCCGCTGTACGAGCCGTCGTTACAGGCGTTCACCTCATTGACCGGGTTGTTTGATGCGATCAAGCAACCCGGCGCGCTGCAGGACAGCGTATTGACCTGGATCGACGCGCGGCGCCAGGCGGTGTACGCCAACAATGGTTTTCACGAGCCCCATGTGCGGCATTTTCTGCCGGGGGACGAGTTCACCACGTACCAGAAACCCGCGCCTGCGCAGTTGAGCAAGACCGTCTCTAGCCTCGACCCGGCGCACCAATTGTTCAGCGCCATGGCCGAGGCGCTGGTGACGCTGGCGGACCGGCAATCGGTGTCCAACGCCGAGCAACGCTGGGCCAGCCTCAAACAGATCGGCTGGTTGGTGTTTGGCACCCTGCAACCGTTGCTGTCCGGGCCATTGATGCTGGTGGGCTGGCTGGTGCAGTTGCTGGACACTGCCGAGCAGGATATCGCCGCGCTGCAAAGCACTGACCTGCAGGCCCGCAACATCGCATTGATGGACATGCTGGCCAACCTGATGGTGGTGCTCGCGCACCAGGCCGCGCCCCATGATGTGCGTCGGCATGTGGCCCTTGAACACCCGGTCTTTGCGCCCTTGGCCGAGGCGGACACCGCCCCCGTTGCGCCGGTGCTCAGGCTGCCTCCTGTCGGTTTCACGGCGCCCGCCAGCTGGGCCAATGCGCGTAATGCGCTGACCCCGGCGTTGCTGGCGCGGCTGCAGGCGATGAGCGTCAAGACCTTTGCCGAACCCTGGCCAAAAACGCTGCCCGGCGCGGAAAAAAGCGGGCCGTGGCAAGGCTTGCTGCGTGACGCACAAAAGACCCCGACGCAATGGGATGCGCTGGTGCGTGGGCATCAATACCGTGTGCGGGTTGAAGGCGGGCGGGTGCGGGTGACCAGCGCCGACGGCAATCGCCTTGGCCCCTGGCTCAAAGCCGTCGCCCCGGGGGTGTGGGAGGTGGATCTGCAATTGCGCCTCAGCGGCGGGGCCGATGGCGCCGCGCAAGCGCCGGCCGACCCCCAGGTGCTGGAGGCGCAGTACCGCCAAGCCATCACCGCGAGCGGGCGCGCCCAGCGAGCCATGGAAATCGCCCGGCACCTCGCCGAGCAACCTGCGCAAACGATTGATGATGCGCAACGCACACGTGTCCTGGCCAGCTACTGCACGGCGCTGGAAAGCAAGATCGAGCATGTGCGCAACGAGGTGCAATTGTTGCGGCGCTTGCGCGAGCTGGCACCGCGGCCGCGCTATGAGCAAGAACTGAGCGAGCTGCTGTATTCGACGCTGCTCACCCTGCAAATATTGGATGGCCAATTGCGCGTCCGGGTGCAGCAAGCCAGCACCCGGCTGTTGCCCTTGCTGAGTCGTGGCGAGGAGGCCTACGCCGAACTGAACCGGGGCATGCGCGAGCTGACGGCCAGTTACGAAAGCGTGATTCACTGGCGCATCGTGGAGGAACGCTGCTTTGATGAACTGCGGCAAGTCCCCAGGTTCGGACGGCGCAAGGCCGACCTGGCCGCGGAGACAATCCCGGCGCGTCCCTCGATCCTTGATCTGCAGTCCCTGCAATTGGGCACCCTGGCCGGATTGGCCATCGATGTGCCCGGCTCGGTGTATGAGCCCGAGTTGCTGGACAGCCTCAAGCACACCTTCGAACGCGCCCGCTGGGCGACACGCTCCCTGGCCGAATTGCCCCAACTGCAAGCCAGCGATGCCGAGCAGATCGAATTGCTCGACAGCATAGACCACGTGTTGGCGCAGACCGACGACCGCATCAACCTCTGGCGCGCGACCGAGCCGGAGCGGTTCGACGCCGAGTCCCTGGGCAAGCTGCAAGCGTTGCTCACCACCCTGCGCGAACAGGTGGAACGCGATCTGAGCGCGCTGCTGGAGCCCCTATCACCCGACGTGCCCACGCAGCCGACGCCCACCGTTGCGGTCGCCCGCCGCAAGAAAATCATCCGTACGCGCAACCGCGACCTGGTGGTGGTCGGTACCGACGCCGCCGGCAGCCACACGGCGCAATTGACCGACGCGAGCGGAAGTGTGATCGGTACCTTCACCGAGGCGGACGACGGCGTATGGGAGCAACAACCCGCCACCTCCACCCGGCGTTCCGACCCCGAGTTGGGGAGTTTGTTGAAACGCGCCGAGACCTTGTTGCAGGACGTTGAAGGCGATATCACCAAGGTCGAGGCAACGACTTCGCGGGCTCAAGATCCGGCTTCCCTGCAACACTTGCTGGAGGCCCAGGCGCAGCGGCGCTTGTGGGTGGCGGACGCGATCCAGAAGAAATTGCGCAGCCTGGAACATGCCCGCTTGGCGGCGTTGCAACAGGCCAAGGCGCGCAGTCTCGAAACCCGATTGCGGGCGGCCGTGGTGCGGTTGAAGGAGGCCGGGTTAACTGCGCGAATCCGCGCAACCCTCGCGAAAAAAAACCAGCCGCTGACTCAAGACGAAGTGGCGTTCCTCGACCAACACCATGAAGTCATGATTGTCCGCCGTGGCCCGCGTTCCCCGCTTAAAGGGCCGCCCCCGGAATACTTGCAGGAGTACGCGGTCAACAATGCGCGCACGGGCGAGACCCTCGCGTTTGCCCATTTCCACTATAAAAAGAAAGCTGACCTCGATGACCACTTCTCCGCTGCTCACCTCAAGACCGTCGAGCAGGCGCGCATGGGCCGCCAGGCCCAGGCCCAGGTCGAAGCCCAGGCGTTTTCCCGCATGCGCAGCGGTCAGAGTGGGCGGGTGCCGACCCTGCAGGTGCACCGTGCAGAGATCCAATTGCAGCTGGCACGCAGGCTATTTTTCAGTGTCGATTGAAGCCAGTGGCGCACACAGGGTATGGCTGCCCGGTTGCAGGTACGGCAACAAAATCGGCGCCATGCCCTTGAGCACCTGCACGGGCAACGCCGAGGTAAAGGTGAACTGCTGCGCCGTGCGCCCCGGCACGTAGGCGGTGAGTGTGCCGAAGTGCTGCTCGCCCAGATAGAACACAAAGGTCGCGGTGCGGTTCAGCGATTTGGAACTGATTACTCGCCCACCCGCGCCGATCGCCTCGATACGGTTATCGCCGGTGCCGGTCTTGCCGCCCATGGCCAGCGGCGTGCCGTCGGCCAGTTTGAAACTGCCGGCCACGCGTTTGGCCGTGCCGGCGTCCACCACTTGGGACAGCGCGCCGCGCAAGGCCTGGGCGACTTCTATCGGCAGCACGCGCTTGCCGGGGGCCGGGTCATTGACCATGCGGGTGTCATAGGGCGTGTCGGCGGCAAAGTGCAAGCTGTCGATACGCAGCACTTTGCCGCGCACGCCATCGTTGAGGATGATCCCCATCAACTCGGCCAAGGCGGCCGGCCGGTCGCCGGAGCTGCCAATCGCGGTGGCCAGGGACGGCACCAGGTGATCGAAGGGGTACCCCACGGCCTGCCAGCGCTGATGAATATCCAGGAACGCTTCGATCTCCAGCATGGTGCGGATGCGGCTGTCGCGGGCGCTCTGATGGCGGCTCTTGAACAGCCAGCTATACACCTCCTGGCGCTCGAACCGGCTGGCCTTGACCACCTCGCTGAAGGTCGCCTCGGGGTGGTTGAGCAGGTAGCCGAGCAACCACAGGTCCAGCGGGTGAACCTTGGCGATATAGCCTTGGTCGGGCAGGTCGTAGGCGCCGGGGCGATAGCTTTGGTACAGCCGTTCGAGACGCTCGTCGCTGAGTTTTTCGTTGACCAGGTGCGAGCGCACAAAACGGTTGAAGCTGTCCTGGCTGGCCTCGGGCAGCAGGTAGCGGTGGATGGCGGCGAGGCGGATGGGCGTGGGGCGCAGGCTGTCGAGGAAGGTGTCGAGCCGGGCCTGGGTGTCCTTCTTCTGGTACTTCTTCCAGAACTTTTGCAGGAAGGCCGTGCCTTCGCGGTCGGCAAATTGCGCCAGGTATTCCTGGCGGCGCGGGTCGTTGTCGTCCTTGAGCAGTTGCGCGCTGTTGTTGGCGCCGGCGTAGGTGGTGTAGCGCACCACGTCGCGCATCAGGCGGATGAACGGCAGGTTGATCGACTCGCGCAGGGCATCGCGCAGGGTGGGGTTGCGAGCGTTGTCCTGGCTGCGGAAATTATGAAAATGATGCAGGCCGCCGCCGGTGAAAAAGCTTTCGCCGGGGCTGGCGGAGTACGTGCGGTCCAGTGCCGCGTCGAGCATCTTGGCCAGGCTTTTGTCCGGGCTTTGCAGCAGGTAGTCCACGGCCCAGCGGCTCAGGCGGTCCTGGGGGTCGAACTGGAGGTTTTTCAACGCTGCCGGGGCCTGTGCGGCGTACTGCCCATGCAGTTCGGCGATGATTTGCAGGTAGGTGGTGAGCACCCGCAGCTTGGCGGTGGAGCCCAGTTCCAGCTTGCTGCCTTCGTTGATGTCGAAGGGTTGGTCGGTGTTGTCGGTTTGCACCCGCACCCGGGCGCCGTCGGGGGTGAGTTCGAACAGGGTGAAGCTGTAGCGCACCTGGGGCGTGCTGGCCGGGGTCAGCAGGCGTTCGCCGAGCAGGCCGGTCTGGCGCGCGAACTCGGGGTCGGCCAGTTGCTTGAGGTAGGCGGTGACGTCCTGTTGCAACGGGCCTTGCAGGGTTGAAGTGGCGGACAGGTCCAGGCGATCAAGGTCGTACAGCGGGCGTTGGAGCAAGGTGGCCAGGCGGCTGCGGGCGACGCTGATGCCTTTGTTGGTGTCGATCGGTTGCACGGTGGGTTGCAACTGCCAGTCGCGGTAGGTGACCTGCGCCGCCAACGCCGCCGTGAGCAGGGCGGAATCAATCACGCCGTTTTGCGCCAGCAGGCGCAAATGACTGTCGGTGAGTTGCGCCAGTTCTTCGCGGCCTCGGGCCAGGTAATGGGAGGGCCGGCGCTGGGCGATGATCAGCGCCAGCACCTGGCGCAGGGCCAAGGCCTTGGGGGCAAGGTCCGGGCCCAGCAGTGCCTGGTTCACCTGATTGAAGTCGGCGCCGAACCATACCCGCAAACCCTCGGCCATGCCGTGTACTTCGCCGTGGCCGGGCACGGCGGACAGCGGCACGCTGTTGAGGTAGTCGCGCACGATGGTTTGCCGCGCCACCAACGTGTCCGGCCCGGCTTGATAGGCGCGCACACCGGCAGAAAACATCTGCCGCAGTTTTTCGCCGCCGGACAGCGTCAGGCCGTCCGGGGAGTGGCGGTATTTTTCCAGCTGGGTCGCCAAGGTGCTGCCGCCTGCGCTCTGGCCGGGCAGGTGGAGGATTTTCGCAAGTTGCGACCAGGCCGCCTTGGCGAAGCGTGGCCAGTCTACCGCCGGGTTGGCCTGGGGCTGGGCGGGGTCGAGCAGGTCGCGGTTTTCGATGAACAGCAAACTGTCCACCACCAGCGGCGGGATCGTGGCGAAGCGGGCATAGAGTTGCTGCGGGTAGGTGTATTGATACAGCGGCTGCGCGCGGCAGTCGGTGATCGACAGGCCAGCCTGGCTCTTTTCCGCGTAGGGTACGAACAGGCCTTTGGCGGTGTAGTCCATCAACGCCGGAGAGAACCGTGCCTGGGCTTCAACCACGTAACCGCGCTTGAGCAGCCGTGTGAGGAAACCCTCCAGGTCGCTGTAGCCCAGGCGCCGGTCAAACGGCCCGGCACCGGGGTAGACCATGGTATCGCTGGGGCCGGGTTGCACGCGGTAGGTGAGGTCGTTGGCCAGGCGGCTCAAGTGTTCGGCTTGCAGGCGCGAGGTGCGCACTTCCTTGGCGGCGGCAAAGCCGAGGGCAATCAACGCCATCAGCACTACCAGCCAGATCAGGCGGCGGGTGTAGCGGTGTTTTTTCGCGGGCAACGGCGCCGGGGTCTCAGTGCTGCGCTGTTGCGCAGCCTTGTTCGAGTCGGTTTGCCACAGTGCGCCCATAGTCGATTGATCCCTGCACGCAGATTGATCGGACTTGGTTGAAGCTTAGACGATGGCAGCCATCGCGTAGTCCTCAAGGGTTTGGCTGTTTGTCGCTGTTCTTCAGTTGTGCGATCCATACCGGGTCATTGGCGAGGGTCCAACGAGGCAACCCGGCGACGTAGAACCGCACATGGATATCTTGCAGTCCCCATATGTTCATCTGGACTTCCAGTTCGGCCAGGTACTGGGCGGCAGGACACGTGATTGAGGCCCATGGGTCGCTGACCCACACGTCCTGCCACCCGGCTTCGCTGAAGTTGCGCGTTTGCATGACCCCTGCCGGCGGCGTACCTACGATGACGAAGGCATGGGCGGGTGGCCACGTGCTCCAGACGCGTGCGGTGCCGCCATTGGTGCGGATCGACTCGCAGGCGATATGGGCCATCTGGTCGCAATTGCCGGCACCGGTCTTGAGGATGATTTCGGAGTAATCAGGGTGCCCGATTTTGCTGTACTCCCACATAACGATGGGCTCGGCCACCCTAAGCCGGCGTAGTTCAGCGGTTTCTATGCCAGCGCTGTTAGCCCGGCCGATGAGGGTGGTATCCACTATGCGCTGAAGGCTGGCGTTAGCCTGTTCGGCCATATAGCGATTGATTTGCTCTGCAGTGGGGGCGCCCAGTGCGGGCGGCCTGGGCGGCCAGACTTCCAGCTGGATCGGCTGGTTGACGACATTGACATCCAATCGCCGCCCTTGATCGGAGGCGTTGAGTAGCAACTCGCGTTGTTTCATCACGCTTAAGCGACTGGCTTGGGAGCGCAGGCGCGCCAAGCGGGCCGGCGTGAAACCGCGTTGGGTGAGTTGGCGGTAGAGGGTTTCCAGGGTGGGCAGCGCCACCAGCGGTTGGTCTGGCAACATGCCGCCGGCGCTGAAGTGTTGATTGCGCCAGCTGCAGAACGCTTGGATCAGCGCCTGATCATCACCGCCCAGGCTGAAATCCAGTTGCTGCATTTGCAGCGTATCGGGCCCTAGCGGGGTGGCCACAGTTTTGTAGAACAGCCCCACGTCGGCTTCGACTACCCACCAGTCAGCAGTCGGCAAGGATAGGGTGGCTGCCCGGAGTGTACGGCTGTCGTCGACGCCGTCAAAAATGCTCTCGAGGCGCACAACTTGGCTCTGGTGGTTGAGGAGGTTGTCCAGTTCATCGCCGGGCAGGCCGAATTGTGGTTCGCCGTCGATGCGCCGGGCGCGCACTTGCGGCTTGTAGATCAAGGCCTCTTGAGTGGGTAGGGGGGTGAGTTTGAACCTACCGAAGTCTGCATCGACCTCATGTACATGGCGGTGCCAGACCAGTTTGCGTTTGGCGCCTGCGACCACGGGCCCGGGCGTCAGGCGGATATGGTCCAGTGCTTGAACCCGGCGTTTGTGAATCGAGCCTCGGAACGGATAAAGCCGCTTGCTGAAACACACGGTGGGCACTGGACTGCGTTTGGTCCGGCCTGCGGCGCAAGTCAGCTCAAACCTATCGCTGAGATGGACGTGGGCCGGTGATGCAATATCGTCCAGATGCCCCGGGTTTTGCGGGTTCCAGCGCCACACACGGTGCGGCTCCAGCAGGTCGGTGGCATCGGTGCGCTGGATGATCAGCGGTGGCGTTTCAAACAACGGCTCCACCACCCGCGCCAGGTAACCGTCGGCCCGGTGTACTGGGTTGATCACCAGGGCTGAGTCCAGGCGCAAGCCATCCAACGTCGGGCCATAGGGGCGGCCGCTGAAGGGGTCGAAGCCGTGCCAGCCAGCATCGCGATGGACCGCCAGTAACGGGGTAGCCCCCTCGGCGTGGATCAATTGGGCGCTGCCGACATCTGCGCGGTTGACCAAGCGGCGGTAGTCGATCCCGGCGCCCTGGACGAGCCGGCGGCGCGCATGCCCCAGCGCTTCATCGATCAGGTGCAGGCCAGCACGTTTCAAGCGCACCCAGCCGTAGACGCCCAGGCGTAATACGAACGGCAGGCTCTCGAGCGGGTTGAGCGTGGCATTCAAATAGAGCGCGCTCAGCTTGCTCAGTTGCAATAGCTTGCGGGTCACCGGCAGGGTTCTTCGCAAGGCGGCTGCCGCGCGGGAGGCGAAGACCTGGGTTGGCACAAACACCCCCAGTACATCAAAAAAACAGCTCCACGCACCGTCGATCATCTGTCGGGTATCTCCGGAAGCCAGGCCCCGGGCGCATGCCCAGAATGGGATCAAGTTCAGCAACACGTCTGCCAGGCTGTCGTAGACGCGTCGTTGATCCTCCAGGCTGTTTGAGCTGCGAGCGCTGGTGAGCAGGGCATCGACATCCAGGAAGAAATGTTGGTCGGTGATTGCGCGTGCTATCGCCAGGCAGCGTGGCGAGTCGAAATGGAGGAGCTCATCGCTGGAGGCAGGGATGTCGAACGGCAACGGGTCGGTGATCACGCTGGCCCATTGGTCCACTTTAGGCGGCGAGCCTTGAGCATAGGCGGACCAATCGATGGCCAATCGGCTGCCGGTAAACAGCTGGCTGCGCGGGTGAGTGCTGGTGGGACTGCCGGTGGCGACCGACAGCGGCCATCCTCCCGCTTGCAATGACGATGGCAGGCGAGGATTTTTACGCACTTGGTTGAACAACGGGAACAGCTCGAAATAAGTCACCACAGTGTGGTGCTCACAGCGCAGCAACACGCCGTAGCGCCCGGTTCGGGCTGCCTTGTGCGCAGGTGATTCCTGGTCCAGCGGCACTTGGGCAGGTAGGCGAAGTACCCACAGTTGCAGCGCACCCAATTGCAGTGACTGACGGTCGGCCAGCGGTAGCTGTGCCAGCAGGTATTGGATGGCGTGGGTGTATGCGCTTTTCAGGCGTGCCACGTGGGCGTCGGCGGCGTGGTCGAACACGGTGTTGATCGTTTTCAAGTACTTGAAGCGCGGTTTGAGCGCGTCAAGATCAAGCTGCGGATCAGTTGAGTGCCATTTTGGGCTGATGGGTTGAAGGTCGCCACTCATGTGCAGGTCCAATAGGCTCTGCGGTCTTGACGTTGAGCGACGAAAGGGGGGCGCGTTGCCTGGCGTCTTGACCCAGCGCAGGCAGGCTTTTTCCAGCAGCGAGTGGTTGGGGAAGATTGTTTGCAGGTCCGCCCGGGCGATGGCTCGCCGGGTGATCAGGGGCGTGACCAGCTGCTTGCTTGCCGCTCTGAGCGCCTGCACGCGCAGTTCCAGTTGCTGTTTCAGCGTTTGGAGGGCATCAAGGTTGTGGTCGGCACCTGGGGGCAACTGGCCCTGAGCGAGACCCCAGTCGATCAGGCTGGAGGTTGCGCAGTGTTCACGCCATGGGCGTTCAGCGGCGGGCCCTGGGTGTGTGGCCAAGGTCATGATGTCGATAAAGGTCAGTTGTCTTGTCGAGCCGGCGGCCAGGGATTCGGCTTGTAGTACGCCCTGCTTGAAAATCATCCAGGCGTAGGAGCTCATGAAGTACAGCGAGTCGGGGATGTCCCGCACCAGGCATTCAGGCGCTACGCCTGCCAACAGCAGATGGGCGACCAGGGCGGCGGTCTGGGCGGTGGCGATGCCTTGGTCGATCAGGTGCAACTCGATTGCCAGGCGCAGCTCGGCATAGTTGCAACCCCAGAACGCAGGGTGATTGAGGTCGAGCCCGGCCACCCGGTAGCGCGTCTCACCGGCCAAGGGGTCGAGGCTGAGGATCAATGCGCCGAGTACCAGGGCATCACGGCTGGCGCGATTGGTCGGCTCGCCAGGCGCGTGGCCGTACCAGCCTACGGCGCGGATCAGGCGGTCGGCCAAGCGCTGTGCGGCAGGGCTGTTGAGCAAGCGATGCAAGCATTCATCGGGATCGGCTGACGGTGGTGTCCCCAGTAATACGGTGAGTAAACCGGCGCAGGTATCGGCTAAAAATGCCGCGACCACGGCTTTGACGTCGGTGCGCTGTTGCACCGATAACGTCAGCGCACCCGGTTTGGGCAGGCCCAGGGTTGCCCAGTAGTTGCCCCAGCGAGGCGTCGGGTGAGCCTTGGCGGGGCTGTCGTAGTGCAGCAGCGCCAGCTCGGAACTGGCGAAGTCACATCCGGCGGGCACCGCCAGCGTCTCGATGCGTTGCAGTTGCTCGATCACATCCCAGGCTTCGTCGCGGGTTGCGGGCAGCGGCAGTGAATGCAGCTTGAGCAATTGCGCCAGGGTGAAGCGGGCGTCCTTGTAGATGACGGTCTGCATGTGTGTGCCGATTTCTACGAGGCTATCGAATTGGGCCTCGGTCGGCAAAGTCGACAATTGTGCGTGACTGATCTCGTTACGCCCGCCGCTGAGGGTGCCTTCAACGGGATCGAACGCATAGAGGTCAGCGTCCGGTGCGAGGGCGAGAAGATCCGGATGTTCCGTCAATGATTGCACAAGGGCGGCGCCGCGGTTCATTGCATCGGCCCAGTATGAACCGGAGGATAGCCAACAGCGGGTGCGATACAGGGCGAACAGGGTGAAGGTTTCCTCGTCCAGGTCCAGGCGACTGACCAGCGCCCGCAATTCACGGGACAGGGTTTGCAGGTCCTGGTGCAATGCTTCGAAGGCATTCTGGAGCGGCGCGAATCCGGGGCTGTCGGCAAAGCCCTGGCGCTTGCCCAAAGCGTCGATCAATACGCCGCGTTGGGCAGGTGTCTGGGCGTAGGGGTAGCCGTAGAAGCGCAGGATCTGCCGTGCGCTCATCCGTGCCGGTGTTGCGTAGGCAAGTGCCAGGCCATGGGCGTCGGGGTCGATGATCCAGGCCAGCGCCTGTTTTTGCCATGGCTGATCGGCGGCCTTGGCGTAGCGTTGCAACCAGCTCTCCAAGGTGCTGTGTGCGGCCACCTCCAGCGTGGTGTCGGGCAGGCCTGCGCGCAAGTCGTCGATGAGGCTCGCGATCATTTGCCGGTCGGCTACCTGGCGTTGTTGAGTGTTCATCCGTGAGGTCCTGATGGGAAACCACCATCCTGCGCGATGGTGTGGCTGCCTTCATCACGCGCTTTCTGGGGGGGCCGTGGGAGCCCTCTGTTTCGCCTGAAAGGCTTGATCCAGAGCCTTCTCATGAGGGGCAAGACATGGCGAAGTTTCCCCCAGCATGCAATACTCGGCGCTGTTAAAAATAGGGTTTTTACGGTAATCGCAGGTTAGATGTTCCTGTTTTAGAGCGTTTTTGCAGGTGCTTCCACTCAATAGGGTGGCTTTTATAGTGAAAGACTCTAAGCCGAGCTTTTTATACTGCACGCCCCGCCGAGCCAGCCCCTCGGCGGACACTCCAATAACAAAATGAGGTTGTACCCCTATGCCAGTCGGCAACCCACTGCCCCACGGCGAGACCGCTCAAGGCGGCCCGCTCAAACGCGAACTTGGTGAACGGCACATCCGCCTGATGGCGCTCGGCGCCTGCATCGGTGTCGGCCTGTTCCTCGGTTCGGCCAAGGCCATCGAGATGGCCGGCCCGGCGATCATGCTGTCGTACATCATTGGCGGCCTGGCGATCCTGGTCATCATGCGCGCCCTCGGCGAAATGGCGGTGCACAACCCCGTCGCCGGTTCGTTCAGCCGTTATGCCCAGGACTATCTCGGCCCGTTGGCGGGTTTTCTCACTGGCTGGAACTACTGGTTCCTGTGGCTGGTGACCTGCGTCGCGGAGATCACTGCCGTGGCCGTGTACATGGGCGTGTGGTTCCCCGATACGCCGCGCTGGATCTGGGCCCTGGCGGCGCTGATGAGCATGGGCACGATCAACCTTATCGCCGTGAAAGCCTTTGGTGAATTCGAATTCTGGTTCGCGCTGATAAAGATCGTCACCATCATTGCGATGGTCATCGGCGGTGTCGGCATCATTGCCTTCGGCTTTGGCAACGACGGCGTGGCGCTGGGTATTTCCAACCTGTGGAGCCACGGCGGCTTCATGCCCAATGGCGTGCAGGGCGTGCTGATGTCCTTGCAGATGGTGATGTTTGCCTACCTGGGTGTGGAGATGATCGGCCTCACCGCCGGTGAAGCGAAGAACCCGCAGAAGACCATCCCGAGTGCCATCGGCTCGGTGTTCTGGCGCATCCTGCTGTTCTACGTCGGCGCACTGTTCGTGATCCTGTCGATCTACCCGTGGAATGAAATCGGCACCCAGGGCAGCCCGTTCGTGATGACCTTCGAGCGCCTGGGTATCAAGACTGCCGCCGGTATCATCAACTTCGTGGTGATCACCGCCGCGCTGTCGTCGTGCAACGGCGGCATCTTCAGCACCGGGCGCATGCTCTACAGCCTGGCGCAGAACGGCCAGGCCCCGGCCACGTTCGGTACCACGTCGAGCAATGGCGTGCCGCGCAAGGCCTTGTTGCTGTCGATCTTTGCCTTGCTGCTGGGCGTGCTGCTCAACTACCTGGTGCCGGACCAGGTGTTTGTGTGGGTAACCTCCATCGCCACCTTCGGCGCGATCTGGACCTGGCTGATGATCCTGCTGGCCCAGCTCAAGTTCCGCAAAGGCTTGAGCCCGGCCGAGCAGGCGGGGCTCAAGTACCGCATGTGGCTGTACCCGGTCAGTTCCTATATGGCCCTGGCGTTCCTGGTGCTGGTGGTAGGCCTGATGGCGT
This sequence comes from Pseudomonas sp. FP453, assembly GCF_030687495.1. Classification (NCBI taxonomy): domain Bacteria; kingdom Pseudomonadati; phylum Pseudomonadota; class Gammaproteobacteria; order Pseudomonadales; family Pseudomonadaceae; genus Pseudomonas; species Pseudomonas sp. FP453. The sequence goes on from NZ_CP117435.1 coordinate 1,272,568, forward strand.
ACTTCCCGGACACCCGCGTGGCGCTGTACGTAGGGCCGGCGTTCCTGGTGCTGCTGACGGTGCTGTTCTACGTGTTCAAGTTGCAGCCCAACAACGCCAGCGCTGTTGCGCCTCAATCGGTCTGACTGGACTCGACCCGTTGCGCCCCGCTTTGGGCCGCACGGGTCAACTGGCTGATAAGGCGGTTGAGCTCGGCTTCCTTGACTTCCTTGATTGACTGGCGCCGCTCCTGATAGTCCATGGACATCGTGTCAGGCACTTCCTGTTTCAGGGCTTCGAGCTTGTAGCGGGCGGTTTCTTCGATGGTGGTAAAGGGTTCCGGGACATGCCGCGCCAGGTACTGGACCCAGAATTCTTCCGTCAGCAAGGCGTTTTCCAAGGCGCTGGTTTTCCCCACTTCGCGCAGTTTTTTACGCGCTCTTTCCAGGTCTTCCGGCAGCACGTGGTCGCCTGGCGAGTAGCGGCGATTTTCCTTCAGGATGGGCAGTTTGAACTCCTCCGCCAATTCAAGCCGAAAGAACAGCTTGACCTCAACATCGTCCGGCTCGGGCGCTGGCGGTCGGTGGCTGCCATGCAGCGATTGCAGATGGTCCTCGGCAAATTGGTCCAGGTTGCGCAAATAGAACAGACCTTCGGCCAATGCCAGCAACTCCCGGTTCGCCTGGTTGGAGCTGGGTTGCGCCATGGCCTGATGTTGCTTGTGCCGCAACTCCATATCGATAAACGTCAGGAGGGCACCGTCGCCGCAGGTGCCGGATACGTAGGTGTTGAGAAAGATGCTTTGGCGCAGCTCATAGGATTCGGCCATGGCCTGCAGCAGGCGCCAGACCCGGGCGATCAGGGCCGGTCGGCGATCCAGCTTGTTCACGTAGTCGTCCGCTTGGGTCAAGTCCCGCAGGACCCGAAACGTGTCATCAGGGCTGGCGCTGCCTGGGGCATTGTCATGCTCCAGTTGATCCCACAAGGTTCTTCGTTGTGCATGTTCGGCCGCCGGAACCCCGTCCAGCCATTTGTCCACGGGGCTCGGTTCGGGCGCTACATGGTGGATGCCGGGTATGGCCCCCCCCAACGGCTGTGCGGTGCGCGTCCGATGCTCGTTCAGACGTTGCAGGGCGTCGGCGCTCAAGGGGTTGTCATGCAGGAACGTGCCCTGGTTGGCCGGTCGCATCTGCGGGTCGGTGAAGAGCACGGCGGGAATCGTGGCGATGTTGTTTTCTTGCAGCCGCAGGTCCCGCAACTGGGTCAGGCGCTCCGCCCCGATGGGCCATTGGCTGATGCCGGTGCGATGCAGGTCGAGGCTGTGCAGGCGCGCCATGCCAGAGACATCCGGGCTCAGGCCCAGCGGGTTGTGGCTCAGGTCCAACCTTTCCAGTTGGGTCATCGCGGCCAGCTGTTGCTGCGATTGCGTGGTCAGCACGATGCTGTTGTGGCTCAGGTCCAGGATCTCGAGGTGCGTCATCTGCGTGACGCTGCTGGGTAACTGCGTCAAGCCGCAGTCCAGGTGGAGTTTCTTGAGGTTGGGGAATTGGCTCAGGAAGGCGTTGCCGCTGGGGGGGAACGCACTGCCTGCGATCTTCAGGTATTCAATGTGTTCGAAGCCTTTGATCGCGGGCATGAAGTCGATGTTTGGCAGGTTGTTGCCGTCCAGTCGCAACTCCAGGCCGTGGGCATGCAGCAGGCCAGGATGATATTCCAGTGACTCCTGGCGCCAGGCTTTGAGGATCTGCGCAGTCATGGCAATGCGCAGGTTGGGGTTCATCCAGCCTAGGAGTTCATGGTCGCCGGGGTAGTCGGCGGCCGCCCAGCGATGGAGCTCAAGTTCCAATGCCTGGTATTCCATTTTTCGCCGCTCCAGTTCCTGCAACACCTGGGGTTCGCTGAGCCGCAGGTTGCGTGTCAGGTCGAGCGCGTCGTCCCTGGACATCCTGGGGTAAACCTCGCGGACTTTGCTGACCATGTCCACCGAGAACAGCAAGCTCAGCGGCCACCAGTTGCGCAAGGTGAACGGATAGGCCGTGAACGAGCTGTTGACGGGCATGGGCGGCTGCAGCCAATACGGGATATGCGGCAGGCCGAGCAGGTCCTTGATCGCGACGCGCTGGTTGAGTGCCAGTTCAGCAATGGCATTGCGCAGGGGCGCGAGTTCGCCGCTGTCGTCCAGCCCGAGGGCCTTGCGCTGGGTATCGCTCAATACGCGCCAGACGGCGGTGAGCAGATCGGTAGAGGTGTTGAGCGGGTCACTTATCAACTGGCCTTCGGCGTCATACGCCTGATAACGCGCGTCCAACCGCGCCAGTCTCTTGCGCTCGCTGCCGGCCAAGTACCCGGCACTCTCGAGCAACGGCCCGGTGGCGCTGCCCTGGTGAATGTCCAGGCGGGCATCGGTGGGCCAGCCGGGCAGCAGCTTGAGCACATGCAAGATGATTTTTTCGCTGTCGGGGTTGGCGACGGTGGACAGGTACAACCCCTCGAACGCCCGGTTTAGGCGCACGTCATTGGCGGTCAGTTTTGCCTGTTCGCCCAGGCGCAGGGGGACCCAGTCCTTCTCGCTCAGTTGCTTGATTTCATGGGGGGTCGCATGGTCGATCAGGGCCTGGATGGCGCTGGCGGGCAGCTGCGGGAAATGCGCGTGCAGGCGCGCGTGCAGGCGGTTGCCGTTGCGTTCGCCCTGGGCGTACAGCGCGTCGAACAGTTGGCTGCGTTCGCGGTAGGCGTGCTCGGCGATTTTTTTTGCCAGCTTGAACAGGCGTTCTTCCTGGCTTTGCGGCAGCTCACCGAGCAGGGCGCGGCTCAGGTCATCGTTGCGCACCAGATGGGCCAGGGGTTCCTGGCTGCGGCTCTGGGTGTCGGACAGGCGGATTTTTTGCGCCGCGCCGGCGTTCGCAGCCGGGTAATGGGCAAGCGTGCGTCCGGCCTCATCATGCAGTTCCAGCACATGGCTGGCGGGCCATTGCGGCAGCGCGCAGACCAGCAGCAGTTGCAAGGAGGGCTTGGCGCTACGGGTGGCCGAATAGGTGGTCATCGCCTTGATGAAATGCAGGATTTTGCGCTCGATACCAAAGCGCTTGCTGCTGTCTTTCAACAACGGCGGCGGGGGCAGGCCGGCGCAGTGCACTTCACGCAAGGCGCGGGGCGGTGTGCCGGTGACCTTGAGCAGGCGCGCGGCGGTGGGCTGATCGACGCTGAAGTCTTCAGTCCCCAGGCGCGATACCAGGTGATAGTCGTCCCAGGTCAGCGGGTTTTCGCTTTCCAGGCGCCAGGCGCCATGGCGGTTGTGCTTGAGGCGTGGGGTATCGACGCCGACTTTCTGCGGGTGCTTGAGCCGCCACACACGCCGCTGTTGGTCGAAGGTGACCGGGTAGAACGAGCCGTACAGTGGCATCAACTGTTCGCCGTTGTAGTCATACAGCCCTTCGGGGTTGGGGCGCAGGTCGGTGGGCAACACCAGCTTTTTCTCGTATTGCGCGAGCGAATAGTCGAGCAGGCTGACCAGGCCGGCAGGGCTTCGGCGTTCGCTCATCAGGTCGCCCAGGGTGTTGCGCAGGCCCTGGGCATCGGTGGCGGAACTCATGCCTAGCCGGCTGCGCTCGTGGGGTTGCAGCACCGAGCCGATGGCGAGGTAGAAACTGTCCACGGCCGGCGACACCGGGATCGGCCCGGCGTTGCGCATGTCGTAGGCTTCGTAGCGGCCGTCGCCGTAGTGCAGCAGTTCGACGGTGGTGTCTTCGGGGCCGGTGTTTTTGTAACGGTCCTTGGGGGCGCCTCCGGCCATTTCGGTGATTACCAGGGGGCGCTTGCAACGCTCCAGCAGCAGGCTGGCGGCAAACTCTCGGGCCCATAGGTCGGTGTCCGGATTGAACGTGCGAGGGTGGTACAGGCCGTCGATCACAGCATCAATGCGCAACGCAGTGCGGTGTTGTTCCAGGTGTTCGCGTACGTTGCCCGGCAACTTGCCGTCCTTGAGGTAGGTGCTTTGCTGCGTTGCGCTCAGGGGCGTTATTACGAGCAATTGTTTAAGGTTGGGCGGACTCAAGGGGGGGAATTGTGCTTGCAGTTTGCTCAGCAGCGCAGTGACCTCCACGCCCGTGCCTGCATTTTTGATCGGTACAAACGGGCGCGCCGCATCCCCAGCCGGCACCTGGTGCCGCGCATGGCTTGCGTAGTGGGTCATGGCCGTGAACAGTGCGGTGCGCTTTTGGCCGGCCAGGGCACCGATCTGCACGCGTAGCCGCGCAATGCGCTGGGCCTCGGTGAGGTTCGGGCTGCCTTCCTTGCCCAGGGTCGAAGTGGCGGGTTGCTGGCGGATAATCGACTCGAACAGGGACTCTTGGGTGGCGACGTCGGTGTCGGGTGCGTCGAGGGCCAGGTAGGTGCCGTCGTCCCTGCGCCTGAGGTTGATGGCCAGCGTGGCCGTTTCATTGGCCGCATGGCTTTCAACCAGGTGGCCGTGCTGGTCGCGCACGTGGATCACGGCGTCAGCGGGCCATGTCGGCAGTTGCGTCAACAGGGCGAACAGGGCGCTGCCGGCATGGGCGGGCAGGTTGCCGCGATGGTGGAAGCCTGAGCTCAGTTGTTCAATCACCCGATCAATCTGCACGCGCCGGACGGCTTCGATCAGATTGACCGGCGGCGGTTCGCCCGCCCAGATCGCGTCCAGTGTGGCGCGGGACACGGCGGTGCTGCGCAGCAGGTTGCGCAGGTGTGCCGGGGGCACCGCGGCCTCGCCGTTGGGTAGCATCTGCTCGATCAACTGGTAGTCCGAGAGTTGGCCAGCGCCGTGCAGGTCGAGGACCCAGGCTTGCCGCTTCGGGTCGAACGTGATCGGCGCGGCGAAGCCATTGCCGTTGCCGTTGCGCCGCTTGAGCACAAAGCCTTGGGTCTTGGGGTCGGTGCTCACGTGTGCCACGTATTGTCGATCCCCCTGTTGCACGCGCACGTAGTGATGGCCGTTTATCAGGTAGAGGCCCTGGGCATTGGCCATCTGGCCGTCAAGCAGGCGTTGGTCGGCGACCGCGTAGGGGGTGATGTCGGGTTTCCACAGCGCCTGCGTGCCGTCGCTGTGGGTGACCTTGCGCGGGCCGCCCATGCGCTGCATCAGGCCTTCGATGCGCTGGCGATGGACGCGCCCGGCGGTGGAGATCAACAGGCCGTTCACGGCCAGGTCCGCGACGTCGGCCATGGCGGCGGCAAAGTCACTGGCCTGGCCCTTGGCGGCTTCGTTGACGCCGACGATCAGGCTGTAGGTCAGGTTGCCAAACACCACGACCTGCATCACCCGGTTCAAGCCGCTGACCCCACCCGGTACCGGGGTTATCAGCAGTTCCATGAGTTCACTGGCAATCGCTGCCGCGCCGTCGATTACCGCCTGCAGGTCGCGCGCCGAGCGCTGGGTGGCGAGGGTGGCGAGGTTGGCCTGGTAATGCTGGGTGTGGCGATAGGTAAGGGCCTGCACCAGGGTCAATGGACGGCTGGGCTTGGGGTCGTTGACGAATCGCAGGTGGTCCAGGGTCTGTTCTGGAAATACGCTGTGGAATGAATCATAGAAGAAACCCCGCCACCGGGCTCAGGCCCTCAGGCCGTGGTTCGTCACGCAGCAGCTCAGTGAACAGGTTGATCTCGGTGACCGGCAGTTGTCGCGCGAACCAGCCCAGGTCGCCGTCACGGTGGCTGGCCTTGATGTCGTCGAGAAACGCCGCGCCGGCCACCTTGGCATCCGTGTGATAGCGCAAGGCGCCACCGGGACGGAACGGGAAATAGGACACCACCCCTAGGCTTCCCACCTTTGATTAGCAACAGGGGCAACGGGATGCTCGTGCCCGACAGGGCAAAGGGCACCGCCGGCAGGATGGTTTTATCGAGGTCCATGCTCAGGGTCTCGAAGGGCAGTGCCGTGCCGCTGCCATCGATCGCCGCGACCAGCTTGTCGTACAGGGGTTGCGTCAGGCCCGTAGTGGCGCGGTCGCGATACGCCTCCAGCGCTTCGAACAGCAGGTGGGTGCGCGCACTGGTCTCGATCAAGCCGTGCAGTTTGCCGCCGGGGCCCAGGGCGCTGGACAGCCTGGCTTGCAGTTGGCCGCCCAGGTCCAATTCGCGGCTGATGGCGATGAATTGGCTGACGCTCAGCCGCTTTTCACTGACGCCGGTCAGGTACGACGCATCGACATACCGGTGCCCCGAGGCCTGGGGTGTACCGGTGGCGAAGTCGAAGTTCAGGCAGGCCGCGTCCCAAAGCGACAGGCTTGAAACATGGGTGCGGTACTTCCATTCGTCCACGTCACGGCGAAAACGTGCACCTTGGGCCAAGCCGCCGAGGGTGCTTTTGCGCGGTTCCCAGGGCAGGGGCGGTTCAAGCTTTTCCAGGTAGCGGGTGTGCAGCGTGATGGCGTGGGGGTCGAGGCCGCCGAGTTTGTTGCGCAGTTGCGCCACGCCGATGTCTTTGAAGTCTTTGATCAGCCGGGTGTTTTCCGCGTCCACTGCCTTGAATGCGTCGTGGGCGGCACGTTGCAGCCTGAGGTATTCGAGCCGTTGTGCGGACGTCAGCGGGCTCATCGATTGCGCCATTATCTGGCGCAGCAGTGCCAGGGCCTGTTGCTGGCCCCAGGATTCGCTGGACTGCAAGTGGCCGGACAAGCCGTTGGCAAAGGGGTGGTTGGGCATCGAGTGCTTCCTTTCAGAATAAAATCGGGAAAAGAATGGAAGCACTCGCTTTCGCGTGGTGGGCGCTAGCTATGTAGTGCGTTGGCTCAGGCGCTTGTTCAACTCCAGCCAGGCGCCCAGCGCCGCCATCAGGACAACCCCGATCAGCGCAGTCAGCAGTTGTATCAGCAGCGCATCGCCGGCCATGGCGTTGAGCATGTCGGCCAACGGTGCAAGCAGCACCCCGAGGCAGAAGATCTCCAGCGAGAACCGTCCCATGCGGCACACCTGCGCAGCCACCGGGTTTTGCGTCCAGCCTGCGGTGGGCAGCAGCTTGGCGGTGACGTAGGCCAGGGCGAGGAAGTGCAACAGGCGCACGGGCGACAGGTCGGTCTTGCTGATGGGGTAGATCAGGTCGCTGATCGATGCCGGCATCAGCGCGTCATGGATCTCGGGCCAGCGCCACGCCACCGTAATCAGGCCGGTGACCACGACGTACAGCGCCGCCGCGACAAACAGCGACTGGCGCAACAAGGGTTGGCTCTGGACCGGCTTGGCCTGCCCGCTGCGAATCGCCGCCGCGCCGCCCAGTACAAACAGCAACTGCCAGGTCACCGGGTTGAAGTACCACACGCCGTCCTCGATTGCCCGCAGGTTCCAGCCCATCCACGGCGCCAGCAGATACACCGTCAGCGACACCGCCACCACTGCCATGGGCCAGCGCAGCATCAGCGGCAACGCCAGCGCCAGGCTGGCGAGCAAGACGATGTACAGCGGCAACGGGTCCATCAGGTTGGGCTTGAAGCGCAGCAGCAACTCATCGAGCAGGGCCTGTTGCGGATGGGTGATGAAGTGGGTCATGCCCATCTCTTGCACCAGGTCGCGGGTCTCCACATGGCTGTTGGCGAAAAACACGATGCCCATCAGCATCGCCAGCAAGAAGATGTGCACCACGTACAGCACCCAGGTGCGGCGCAGGATTTTCAGGCAGGCCATCCAGTAGCCTTCGCGTTGCAGGACTTTGCCATAGGCCATTACCGAGGCGAAGCCGGCGAGGAACACGAAGACTTCCGCCGCGTCACTGAAACCGAGGTTACGCAGGGTGATCTGGCCGAGGGGGTTGTGGGGGACGTGATCCCAGAAAATGAAGATCAACGCCAGGCCCCGAAAAAAATCGATGCGCGGGTCGCGTCCGTTCAGCATGGCAGCGGGCTCTTGTACAGAATTTTGAGTAATGACGGGCAGGTGCGAGGGCGCCTCCCGTCGGGCGGGCGCAGGTTGGCGGTATTTGTAAGCAATTGCAAAGGTTGGGTATTACTGAATGTCTCTAGACATCAATGATCACCAGGGTGCCTTGGCTGCCAGCGAGGACCCCATGGGCAACGCCGGCTTCGACGAGGTACATCTGGCCGGCCTCGACGCGGATGGCCTGGCCGGCGATGCTCAAGAGCAGATGGCCGCTGGTCACCAGCAATCCTTCGTTGTAGTCGTGGGTTTCTTCTTCATAGGGCTGCGCATCCATGCGCAACACCTTGATCTGCGCCGGGCCGACCTGGCCCAGTCGCGTGGATTTCCAGGTGCCGGGCAGGTGTCCGGCAATGGCAGCGAAGTCGAGTAACGGCATGTGAATGTCCTTGTTTCAGCGATGCCGTCGGTGGTCCGGTTCAGCAGGGGAAAAGTGGTTGGGTCTAGAACGCATCCATTAACAGCACGGTGCACGGCTTGGCCTGATAGGCATTGATCTGCGGCACCAGGCGGGTGAAGTGTTCGGTCTGGCAATGGGTGTCGAGGGCTGCCTGGTCGGGCCATTGCTCGATGAAGACAAAGTGCCCGGGGTCTTTTTGATCAATGAACAGATCGTAGGCGATGCACAGCGGCTCCTGGCGGGTTTTTTCCACCAGTTCGGCGTACCACGGGCGTACGGTTTCCACGTGTTCGGGTTTGATGAAATCTTCGGCGATGACCTTCAACACAGTGCGGCTCCTTAAGCGGCAACGACTTCATGGGGTTCAAAACTGTCGGCGCGGGCCATCTGCCACATGCGCGAATAGAACTCGCCGTTCACCTCGCCGGTCAGCAATTCGCCGGGCTTGAGGAACACATGCAACTGCGAGAACAGCTTGATCTCGGTCGCCGACATGCGCCGCACCAGGTGCTTGGCCGACAGCTGCGACGGGTGATCGAGGCCCGCGGCGGCGAGCATTTCGGCCAAGGCCTTGAGGGTGTTGCGGTGGAAGTTGAACACCCGCTGGGCCTTGTCCGGCACCACCAGTGCGCGCTGGCGCAGTGGGTCCTGGGTAGCTACACCGGTCGGGCATTTGTTGGTGTGGCAACTCTGGGACTGGATGCAGCCGATGGCGAACATAAAGCCGCGGGCCGAGTTGGCCCAGTCGGCGCCGATGGCCAAGACGCTGGCGATATCGAACGCACTGACAATCTTGCCGCTGGCGCCGAGCTTGATCTTGTCGCGCAGGTTCAGGCCCACCAGGGTGTTGTGCACAAACAGCAGGCCTTCACGCAGCGGTACGCCGATATGGTCGGTGAACTCCACCGGGGCGGCGCCGGTGCCGCCTTCCTTGCCGTCCACCACGATAAAGTCCGGGAGGATGCCGGTTTCGAGCATGGCCTTGGCGATGCCCATGAACTCCCACGGATGGCCCAGGCAGAACTTGAAGCCCACCGGCTTGCCGCCGGACAGTTCGCGCAGTTGGGCGATGAACTGCATCAGTTCGATCGGCGTGGAGAACGCGCTGTGGCGCGACGGCGAGATGCAGTCTTCGCCCATCAGGATGCCGCGGGTCTCGGCGATTTCCTGGGTGACCTTGTGCTTGGGCAGGATGCCGCCGTGGCCCGGCTTGGCGCCCTGGCTCATCTTGATTTCGATCATGCGCACTTGCGGGTTCTGCGCCTGCACGGCGAAGCGCTCCGGGTCGAAACGGCCGTCGCTGGTGCGGCAGCCGAAGTAGCCGCTGCCCAGTTCCCAGGTCAGGTCGCCGCCGTGTTCACGGTGATAGGGGCTGATGCTGCCTTCCCCGGTGTCGTGGGCGAAGTTGCCGAGCTTGGCACCCTGGTTGAGTGCGCGGATCGCGTTGGCGCTCAGGGAACCGAAACTCATCGCCGAAATATTGAACACCGACGCCGAATACGGCTGCTTGCACTGCGGGCCGCCGACGATCACGCGAAACGCGTTGGGATCGCTCAACGGCGCGGGGCGCATGGAGTGGCCGATAAATTCGAAGCCCGATTGGTACACGTCGATCAGCGTGCCGAACGGCTTGTCGGCGGATTCGTTCTTGGCCCGCGAATACACCAGCGAGCGTTGGGCGCGGGAGAAGGGCAGGGCGTCGCTGTCGGATTCCAGCAGGTACTGGCGGATCTCCGGGCGGATGGCTTCCACCAGGTAACGGATATTGCCCAGGATCGGGTAGTTGCGGCGCACTGCGTGGGGGCTTTGCAACAGGTCGAAGATGCCGATCAGGCTGAGAATCCCGGTGACCACGGTGATCGGCCACAGCCATTCATGCTGGATAAACGGAAGGCTGGCGAGGGTGAAAATGACGCACACGGCAAAGAAGGCGTAACGGCTTAGCAAAGACAGGCTCATACGGTTTCCTTGGGTTCGGACTCTTGAGGTCGATCCGCCATTCTGCGCCAGTAAGGAAACCACAGACAACCTAAGGGATTATTCTGCATAGAATCCGCGGGTCTATTCTTATTGCAATCGGTTCTCGTTTGGGTGCATTATTTGTGTTACTGTATAACACTGATTTTGCCCCGGAGGCCCTATGAAAGCTGGAATCCATCCCGACTACCGCACTGTGCTGTTCCATGATACCGCCGCTGATGTGTTCTTCCTGATCGGCTCCACCGCCGACAGCGACCGCACCCACACACACAGCGACGGCAACACCTACCCCTACATCCCGTTGGACGTGTCCAGCGCGTCGCACCCGATCTACACCGGGCAACAGCGCAAGACCCAGGTCGAAGGCCGGATTGCCGGGTTCAACAAGCGTTTTGCGTCGTTTGGCTCAAGCCCGAAAAAAGCCGACGCGTGAGGCGTGCTGGTTTTACCGCGAAGGCCGCTCCTGTTTCTGGAGCGGTTTTTTTATGCGTGTGCGCTGACCGCTCGTCGCTACATCCCGGTGTCTATTTAAAGGCAGGTTGAATATCTCGCAAACCCATGTAGAGTTTCTTGTTAACGAATAACGTTAAGCATTAAGCGATGATAAGAAGCTTCAAATGCGCCGATACCAGAACCCTGTTTGAAACCGGTCGCACCCGGCGTTGGTCCGCCATCGTTTCGGTGATCGAGCGAAAGTTGAGCATGCTCGATGCGGCGGTTGACCTCGCTGACTTGCGGTCACCACCTGGAAACAGGTTGGAGCCGTTGTATGGCGACAGAGAGGGGCAGCACAGTATCCGAATCAATGCTCAATTCCGGGTCTGTTTCATTTGGGGGCCTCACGGCCCGGAAAACGTTGAAATTGTGGATTACCACTGAGGTGAATCATGTTTAAAAATGGCATGCGACCCGTACACCCCGGAGAGATTCTCAAGGAGGAGTACCTGGAGCCGTTGGGCCTTACCGCTGCCGCCCTTGCACGGGCACTGCACGTATCCGCGCCCACGGTGAATGACATCGTATTGATGCGTCGCAGCATCAGCGCAGATGTTGCACTTCGCTTGGCCGCTGCGTTGGAAACCACCGCGCAGTTTTGGCTTAACCTGCAGACTGCCTATGATCTGCGCACTGCGGAAATCGCCAAGGGTGCTCAAATCTCCAAGGAAGTTGAGAAAGTGGCGCATTGCGCATGATATTGGGCCAGCCCCATGCAAACCCGGCCAGAGAGTCGGGTTTTTAATGCCTGTTTTTAGCGAGTGATACTGAAAAGCCATCACCTGCCAAAAACCTACTAAACTACTCAGTAAACGCCAGGAAGGCAGGCCCATACCCTAAGGAACGCACACCGACGATCCGAGGTGTCCCATGGGAGAGTCCGTTACCTTTACCGATGCCGACCGTGCCGGGGTGCTGTTGATCGATGCCCACCCGGACGTCCTCCACAGCCTCACCCAACTGCTGCGGCTGGAGCCCTTCGACCTGCACAGCGCCACCTGCGCCGCTGACGCCCTGGCGATTCTCGCCAGCCAACCGATCGACCTGGTGATGAGCGCTGCGCGCCTGCCGGACATGGACGGTGCGTCGTTGCTGGCGCATATCCACCAGTATTACCCGCACACCGTGCGCATCCTGCTCACGGGCGAAACCGACCTGACCCTGATCGTCAAAGCCATCAACGAAGGCGAGATCTACCGCTACCTCAGCAAACCCTGGAACGACGAGGAGTTGCTGCTGGCCCTGCGCCAATCCCTGGCCCACCAGCATTCCGAGCGTGAACGCCTGCGCCTGGAGCAGTTGACCCGGCAACAGAACGACGAGCTCAAGCGGCTCAACGCGTCCCTGGAAAAACACGTGGCCGCGCGCACCAGCGAGCTGCAACAAACCGCCGACATGCTCGACCTGGCCTACGAAGAACTCAAACACAGCTACGCCACCGGCACCGAAGTGTTCTCGCTGCTGGCCAACCTGCGCCTGCCGCGCGCCAAGCAGACCAACCGGCAGATCATCGAACTGGTGCGCACCTGGTGCGTGGCCCACGGCGTGGATGACGCCAGCAACCGCGACCTGACCATGGCCGCCGCGCTCTACAACATCGGCAAGTTGAGCTGGAGCGACAGCATGATGGCCTCGCCCTCGGACCTGCTGCACAGCAGTGACCGCGAGCGTTATCGCGCCTACGCCACCCAGAGCGAGTCACTGCTGATGACCCTGGACCCGATGAAAGATGCTGCGCGGCTGATCCGCCATCACCAGGAGCGCTGGGACGGCAGTGGTTTCCCGGATCACCTCAAGGGCGAGGCGATTCCCGCCGGTTCGCGCCTGTTGAAACTGGCGGTGGATTTTATCGAGCTGCAAAAGGGCCTGATCCTGGAGCGGCAGATGAACAGCGACGAGGCCTTGCTGTACATCCGCAAATACGCCGGGCGCCTGTATGACCCGGTGATGGTCGAGGATTTTGTGAAGGTGTGTGCCACTTACCTCAATGACGTGACCCTGGGGGATCCCAACGTCAAGGTGCTCGGCACCCGGGAGCTTGCGGAGGGCATGGTGCTGGCGCGCAGTTTGAATGCGGATAACGGCATGTTGCTGCTCAACGCGGGCAAGGTATTGAACTTGCCGTTGGTGGATAAGTTGATTGCGTTCGAGACCATGGAAGGCGCGCGGTACAGCGTGTTCATCAAAGACCAAACCGTGATTCCAAGTTGAAACGCAGTCAAAAATGTGGGAGCTGGCTTGCCTGCGATGCAGGCAACTCGGTTGTTCAGGTAGACCGAGGTGATGCTATCGCAGGCAAGCCAGCTCCCACCCAAGCCCGGTTCCCACATTGGATTGCGGCGTTCCCGACGATCATGTGATCCTTGCAGCCTTTTTCGCAGCCAAGGAAGCCCTCCCATGCCAACCACTATCCGCATCGCCGCCGCCCTCCTGATCGGCAGCGACGGCCAGACCCTGCTGGTGCGCAAGCGCGGCACCCAGGCGTTCATGCAACCGGGCGGCAAGATCGACGCCGGCGAAAAACCGGCCGAGGCCCTGGCGCGCGAGCTGCACGAAGAACTCAACCTGCGTATCGACCCGAGCGCCGCCGTCTACCTCGGTCACTTCTCGGCACCGGCAGCCAACGAGCCGGGTTTCACCGTGGAAGCGCAACTGTTCCAGGTGCATATCGACGTCCCGGTACACCCCGCTGCGGAGATCGAAGAGGTCCGCTGGATCGACCCGGCCGGCGATGGCGGCCTGGTGTTGGCGCCCTTGACACGCGACCTGATCCTGCCGTTTTATCGCGCATCGCTGACCACCACTGCCTGACGTGCAGGCGCAAAGGACTGAACCGTGATCCCACTCAACGAGTTGCTGATTTTCGCCGCCGCGTGCCTGCTGATGGTGTTGACCCCCGGCCCGAACATGATCTACCTGATCTCCCGTTCGATCTGCCAGGGACGCAAGGCGGGTTTGGTCTCGTTGCTGGGCGTGGTCGCGGGGTTCTTTGTGCACCTGTTCGCCGCTGCGGCGGGTTTGACGGCGGTGTTTCTCGCGGTGCCGATGGCCTACGAAGTATTGAAGTGGGCCGGTGCGCTGTACCTGCTGTGGTTGGCCTGGCAAGCGGTAAAGCCCGGCGCGCGTTCGCCGTTCGAAGCCCAGCAACTGCCGCCCGATTCCGCGCGCAAGCTGGTCACCATGGGCTTTCTCACCAGCGCACTGAACCCGAAGATCGCCGTGTTCTACCTCTCGGTGTTCCCGCAATTCATCACCCCGGAGCACGGCTCGGTGTTCACCCAGAGCGTGATGCTGGGCTTCACCCAGATCAGCGTGAGCTTTATGGTCAACGCGCTGATCGCGATGTTTGCTGCGAGCATCGCCAGCTGGTTTATCAACAACCCGACCTGGCTGGCGGTGCAGCGTTATTTCATGGGCTTTGTCCTGGCGGCGCTGGCGGTGCGGCTGATGCTTGAGCAGCGCCGCAACGCATGATCATCCGCACGCTGGGGCCCCAGGATGCCGAGGCTTATCGGGCGTTGATGCTGGAGGCGTATGGCGTTTATCCCCAGGCGTTCACCTCCAGCGTGGCCGAGCGGGCAGCGATGCCCCTGAGCTGGTGGGAGAAGCGCCTGGACAGCCCGCTGGATTGCTTGCTCGGTGCTTTTGCCGGGGATGCACTGGTCGGTATCGTCGGCCTGGCGTTCGAGCCTCGGGAGAAGGCGCGGCACAAGGTGACGTTGTTTGGCATGTATGTGAATGCCCGCCATCAGCACCAGGGCGTGGGCCGTCAACTGGTCGAGGCGGCACTGGATGAAGCACGCAAACAGCCGCGCCTCAAGGTCATCCAACTGACGGTCACCGCCGGCAACGACGCCGCCTTTGCGCTGTACCAGCGTTGCGGTTTCATCCAATACGGCCTGGAACCGCTGGCGGTGCGGGTGGGCGTGGAGTACTTCGACAAAATCCACATGTGGCGCGAACTTTCGGGCCAGTGATAACCCCTGTGGGAGCTGGCTTGCCTGCGATAGCGGTGTGTCAGCTTGCATATTTGCTACTGATGCACCGCTATCGCAGGCAAGCCAGCTCCCACAGTTAGATCACATTGTTTGTGGGCGCCGGTTCCTTCAGCGAACGGCGCTGACGCCATCCAATGTGGAAAACGACGTGTCCTTCGCGGTCAGCAAGAAATCGCGCATATACGGTGCATCCAGCATGTCCGCACGAATCCCCGCATACAGCGTCGCAAATAAGCCTTTCTCACCCAAACGCTTGGCCTTCACATAGCCGCGCGAGCTGTATTCATGCAGCGCCCAATGGGGCATGCCGCACACGCCACGGCCGCTGGCCACCAGTTGCATCATCATCACCGTCAGTTCCGAGGTGCGTACCTGGGCCGGTTCGACGTCGGCGGGTTCGAGGAAGCGGGTGAAGATGTCCAGGCGGTCGCGTTCCACCGGGTAGGTGATCAGGGTTTCCGTCAGCAGGTCTTCCGGCACGATGTAGGATTTGCCCGCGAGCGCATGCTGGTTGGCCACCGCGAGCATGGCTTCGTAGGTGAACAGCGGCACGTAGGTGATGCCCGGCAGCTCCAGCGGGTCGGAGGTCACCACCAGGTCGAGGTCGCCACGGGCCAGGGCCGGCAGCGGCGCGAAGGCAAACCCGGAGGCCAGGTCCAGCTCGACTTCCGGCCAGGCATCGCGGAACTGGTCGATGGTCGGCATCAGCCACTGGAAGCAGCTGTGGCATTCGATGGCCATGTGCAGGCGCCCCGCAGTGCCGCCGGCCAGCCGCGCGATATCGCGCTCGGCACCGCGCAGCAGCGGCAGGGCCGCATCGGCCAGTTGCAACAGGCGCAGGCCGGCGCTGGTGAAGCGCAGTGGCTTGGTCTTGCGCACGAACAGCTGCATGCCCAGGCGTTCTTCCAGCTCCTTGAACTGGTGGGACAACGCCGATTGCGTCAGGTGCAGGCGCTCGGCGGCTTCCACCAGGCTGTCGGCTTCGCGCAGGGCGTGCAGGGTCTTAAGGTGACGGATCTCGAGCACGGGCTCTCCATGAAGGCAATTTGTGATGAAGCGCAATCGCGTGAGTTTGTCTCATGTTGCCGTTTGTGTCGACCATGACCGCTGGGCACTCTTCATTAAACTGTCATGGAAGTGTGGCAGCGCGCTTGAACAAACTTCATCAGACTCGCGCTCTACTGGGGTTCTGCGTTTCGGTGTTTTTCATGCGCGTGTTGCTTTTACTGGCCGCTCTATTGTTCGGCCTGCCGTCTTTTGCGGCGTCTCGATGTGATGTCAATGTCCCGACCGAAACGGTCGACCTGGCTCAGGTGAGCATCGCCTACCAGAGCATCGGCCGTGCGTCCGATCCGGCGTTGCTGCTGGTGATGGGGCTGGGCGGGCAGTTGATCCACTGGCCGGATGAAGTGGTCGTGGCCCTGTGCCAACAGGGTTTTCGGGTGATCCGCTACGACAACCGTGACGTCGGCCTGTCCACCTGGCGCCAGGCGCCGGCCAGCGCCAACCTGACCTTTGAAGTGCTGCGCTACAAGCTCGGCCTGCCGGTGTCGGCGCCCTACACGCTGACCGACATGGCCGACGACGCGCTGGGTTTGATGGATGCGTTGCAGGTCCGCCAATTCCACGTCCTGGGCGCAAGCATGGGTGGCATGATCGCCCAGCACCTGGCGGCCATGGCCCCGCAGCGCGTGGAAAGCCTGACGTTGATCATGACCAGCTCCGGCGCCGAAGGCCTGCCGGCGCCGAATGCGGCGCTGGTGCAACTGCTGTCACGGCGCAGCGCACCCAACCGCGAAGTGGCACTGGAGCAGCAGGCCGATCTGCTGGCGGCGCTGGGCAGTCCGAATGTGAAAGATGATCGCCAGGCCCTGCTGCACCAGGCGGCGCTGTCCTACGACCGTGCGTTCAACCCGGACGGCGTCAAGCGCCAGATCATGGCGATCCTCGCCGAACCGAGCCGTGTGCCGTTGCTCAACCAGCTGCGCGTGCCGACCCTGGTGGTGCACGGCACCGCCGATCCGCTGTTGCCGGTGATGCACGGCGTGCACCTGGCCGCGCATATCCAGGGCAGCGAATTGAAGCTGATTCCCGGCATGGCCCACCGTTTCCAGGAAGCGTTCAAGGCGCCGCTGCTGACGGCGGTGCTGCCATACCTGCAAGCCCATCGCGAAGATGCGGCGCACTGGGCGCGGATTGACCTGGGCGAGCCTTCGAAGGTGTTGTGACATTGGTGTATCGTGCAACCTTTGCGGCGCGTTTTTGCCTACGAGGTTGCTAGCCATGAGTACTCCCCTGAAAATCGATTTCGTCAGCGATGTGTCCTGCCCCTGGTGCATCATCGGCCTGCGCGGCCTGACCGAAGCCCTCGACCAGCTGGGTGTCGAGGTGCAGGCCGAGATCCACTTCCAGCCGTTCGAACTGAACCCGAACATGCCCGCCGAAGGGCAGAACATCGTCGAGCACATCACTGAAAAATACGGTTCTACCGCCGAGCAATCCCAGGCCAACCGCGAGCGCATCCGCGACATGGGCGCCGCGCTGGGCTTTGCCTTCCGCACCGATGGCCAGAGCCGCATCTACAACACCTTCGATGCTCACCGCCTGCTGCATTGGGCCGGGCTGGAAGGCTTGCAGTACAACCTCAAGGAAGCGCTGTTCAAGGCGTATTTCAGCGACGGCCAAGACCCTTCCGACCACGCGACCCTGGCGATCATTGCCGAAAGCGTCGGGCTGGACTTGAAGCGCGCGGCTGAGATTCTGGCCAGCGATGAATACGCCGCCGAGGTACGTGAGCAAGAGGAATTGTGGGTGTCCCGTGGCGTGACGTCGGTGCCGACCATTGTGTTCAACGACCAGTACGCGGTGAGCGGCGGGCAGCCGGCTGAAGCGTTTGTGGGGGCGATTCGCCAGATCATCACCGACGCCCAAAACTAAAGCCGAACACAGTTCAAAATGTGGGAGCTGGCTTGCCTGCGATAGCGGTGGGTCAGCCAGTTCAGCAATAA
Organism: Pseudomonas sp. FP453; assembly: GCF_030687495.1. Taxonomy (NCBI): domain Bacteria; kingdom Pseudomonadati; phylum Pseudomonadota; class Gammaproteobacteria; order Pseudomonadales; family Pseudomonadaceae; genus Pseudomonas; species Pseudomonas sp. FP453. The sequence continues at coordinate 1,290,330 of NZ_CP117435.1, forward strand.
CTGATAGACCGCTATCGCAGGCAAGCCAGCTCCCACATGGGTTACTCATTGTCCTCAAGAGATCCGCTGGCCCGGCCCTTGCATTGACCCCCTGAAGCCATAAAGGGGGCACCTCTGCCTTGAATATTCTCGATCTCGACCACAGCCTCACCGGCCAGGCACCGATTGCCCGGCGCCTGGCCAGCGGTCAGGCCACACGCCTCGACCTGCTGGACCTGGGCCCGAAGCTGCGCCTGTGGTCCACCGAAAAAACCTGGAAGTCCTTCGCCGCGCGCCTGGCCACACGGCCTCGGCCGGTGGATGCACGGCCGGAAATCCTGTTTGTCGGCTCCGGCGATTATCACCACCTCACGCCGGCGTTTCTCGCCGATCTCAAAGAACCCGTCAGCCTGATCCACTTCGACAACCACCCCGACTGGGTGCGCTTTGCGCCCAAGCGTCACTGCGGCTCGTGGGTCAACCGCGCGCTGAACATGCCGGCGATCAAACGCATCGTCACCCTCGGCCCGTGCAGCGATGACCTGCACAACCCGCAACTGCGCGGCGGCAACCTGGGGGCGCTCAAGCGCGGGCATTTGCAGCTGTTTCCCTGGCAGCATCCGCCGTCGAAAGTCTGGGGCCGGGTCGGGGACGGCGCCGGTCACCAGCAGCAGGAAAATCACCTGCATTGGCGCAATCTGGCGGAGTTGGACTGGGGCGTGTTTCTCGAGCAGATGATCGCCAGCCTGCCCACCGACGCGATCTGGATCACCATCGACAAAGACGTGCTGGCCAGTGAAGACGCCGCCACCAACTGGGACCAGGGCGGAATGCGCCTGAGCCATCTGCTGCAAGCCCTGCGTGCATTGGCGGCAGGCAAGCGGATCATCGGTATCGATGTGTGCGGCGAGTTCGCCAAGCCAGCGTTCAGCAACGCCTTCAAGCGCTGGGAGGCCAAGTCCGACCAACCGCCCGCCGAGCGCTGGAGCCCCGAGGATTTGCAGCGCAATGCCGCGACCAATGAAGCCCTGATCGACCTGTTTGAGGAGCTGTTCCCGTGACGTTGACCGTGGTGTTGCTGGTGGCGTTTTCCATCGTGCTCGATGTGATCGGCCAGTTGTGTTTCAAGCTCGGCCTCGACCGCTTGCCGGAGCTGGAAGGCGGCTTTCGCCTGAATGCGTTCTGGGGCCAGGTGTTCAATGCGCCGTTGTTGTGGGCGGGGATCGGGGCTTACGTCATCGAGTTTTTTGTCTGGCTGGAAGCCTTGTCCCGCGCGCCGTTGAGCCTGCTGTTTCCGGCCGCAGCCTTGGCCTATTGCGGGGTGGTGCTGGTGGGCAAAGTGGTGCTGGGCGAGACCGTCAGCCGCCGCCGTTGGGCGGGGACCTGGGTGATTACCCTGGGCGTGATGTTGGTGGCGATTGCAGGAGGGCAGGCATGAATACGCACGCGTGGTTGCATGGGCGCTTCGGCACTGTGGTGTTGTGGGCCTTGCTGATCTGTACCGAAAGTGCCGGGCAGTTGTTTACCAAAGTGGCCGGCGATCAATTGGGGCAGATGGATTTCAATTGGCAGTGGCTGGCCGCTGTGGCGCGCAACCCGGGGATTCTCGCGGCGATTGCTTGCTACATCGGCGCGTTTTTCGTGTGGATGTTGATCCTGCGGCGCAGCAGTCTGTCCCTGGCGTTTCCCCTGAGTTCGTTGGTGTTTGTGGTGGTATTGCTCGGTTCGTGGCTGGGGCTGGGGGAACATATCAGCGCGCTGCACTGGGTGGGGGTGGCGGTGATTATCGGCGGGATTGCGCTGCTGGCCGAAGGCGAAGAAAACTGAAACCCCTGCCATGAAATACAGACCCCTGTGGGAGCTGGCTTGCCTGCGATAGCGGTCTATCAGTTACTGCTGTACTGACTGATCCACCGCCATCGCAGGCAAGCCAGCTCCCACATTTTTTGCTCTGCGGTGAGTCAGTTGAATTTGTAGCTGATGGCGGTCTGCACTTGCCCCTGGTTCACATCGCCCGTGTCCTTGACGATGCTGCTGTTCGCCGCCGAACCCACCAGGTGCACCCAGCTCGCACTGGTCAGCAACGACCAATTGGGCGCCAGCGGAAACTCGAAGCTTTGCGTCAGCGTCAGGTTCTGGAACCCCGCACTGGCGTTATAGGGCCGAAACCCCGACGCCGCAGACTCATTGGCGTCCACCCCAAAATACGTCTGGGTCTGGCGCGCGTCGGCAAAGTGCGCCATCAGCCCGCTGCTGCCGATGATCCCGCCACCCAGCGGGTAGCCCAGCTCGCCACCGACCTTGCCGAGCACGCCGCTTTGATCGCGCCCACCGCCAACGGCCTGGCCCACCTGCGCATACACACGCCAGAAATCGGCCGGGGCGTACTGGATGAAACCACCCACTTCAGCCATGTCCGAGACATTGCGCAGGCCTTGCAGCGAGCCGTTCGACGTACGCCCCTGCAAGTAATTGATATAGGGCCCGGCGGTAAACCCCTGGGTATTCAGCGCGCTCCAGCTCAGGCCGTCATCGGTGCTCAGGCTGACGTCGCCCCAGTCCAGATCCACATAGGGCACCGGACGGGTTTCGTAGCGGCTGCCGGTGGGGTCGTGGGGTTGGTAGCTGAGGCCCGCGCCCACTTCGCCACTGATGCCTTCGGCCCGGGCCGCGCTGGCAACGCCCCACAACCCGAGTAAACCGGCGAATACAGCAACACTGACCTTATGCATGGAACGGCTTCCTTCTCTGAACATGCGCGCATGAACGCGCGAAGGGCGGCCTTCGCGCAAGCACTGATCTTGTTTGTAGCAAGCTACAAAAATTGTAGCTCCCACGACACATAGCCGCCCGCAAGCCCAGCCCCGCTGGGTGCTGACCAGTTGGCACAGTCCCTGCTCTACCCCTTGTGAAAGCGCAGACAGCGCGCTCATCTTCAAGGTAACCGCAATGATTGACTGGCATATCGTGTGCGACTTCGACGGGACCATCACTCCCACCGACGTCATCGACAACGTCCTCCAACGCTTCGCCGGCCCCGAGTGGGAAACCATCGAGCAGCAATGGCTGGATGGGCATATCGGTTCACGCGAATGCCTGAGCCGCCAACTGGCGCTGATCAAGGCCACGCCCGGCGAACTGCTGGCCTACTTCGACAGCGTGGAGATCGACCCGGACTTCCCCGACTTCGTCGATCAGGTCATCGGCCTGGGCGCGTCCATCGAAGTGGTCAGCGACGGCATCGAGCAGGGCATCGCGCGAATCCTGTCGCGCAACTACGTGACCTTGCTGCCGATCCTCGCCAACCGCCTGCGCCAGGTCGACCAGAACAGCTGGCGCATCGACTTCCCGTATGCCAGCGACGCCTGCCGTGCCGCGTCCGGCAACTGCAAGTGCAAATCCACGCCGCGCCACAAGCGCGTGCTGGTGATCGGCGACGGCAAGTCCGACATGTGCGTGGCCTCCACCGCCGACTTCGTGTTCGCCAAGGGCAGTCTCGCCGACTACTGCGTCGCCCACCAGATTCCCCACGCGCGCTTCGACACCTTCGCCGAAGTGCCTGCATTGCTGGCGCTGCTGCCCCAGGGCAACGCCGCCAACGCCACCTCCTTTACTGCTGCCGACAACCAGGAACTCTTCCACCATGTCTGATATCCGTATCGCTACCGCCGAAGACCAGATCCTTCTGGATAAAGAAGCCAAGTACTGCTCCTACGGCGACACCGTTCACTACATCGAGCCGCCGCGCATTTTCAGCCGCTGCGAAGGCTCCTACGTGTGGGACACCGAAGACCAGGCCTACCTCGACCTGCAAATGTGGTACTCGGCCGTCAACTTCGGCTACGCCAACCCGCGCCTGAACAATGCGCTGAAACAGCAGATCGACACCCTGCCGCAAATCGCCAGCCAGTACCTGCACAAGGGCAAGATCGAGCTGTCGGAAATGATCGCGGTCGACGCGAAGAACAAGTTCGGCCTCGACGGTCGCGTGCACTTCAACGTCGGCGGTTCGCAGTCCATCGAAGACTCGTTGAAGGTGGTGCGTAACGCGTCCAACGGCAAGAGCCTGATGTTCGCTTTTGAAGGCGGCTACCACGGGCGTACCCTCGGCGCCTCGTCGATTACGTCCAGCTTCCGCTACCGTCGCCGCTACGGCCACTTTGGTGAACGCGCCAACTTCATTCCGTTCCCGTACCACTTCCGTGGCCCGAAAGGCATGACCAAGGAAGAGTACGGCAGCCAGTGCGTGCAGCAATTCGCGCGCTTGTTCGAGACGGAATACAACGGCGTCTGGGACCCGAAAACCAATCAGTGTGAATACGCCGCGTTCTACGTCGAGCCGATCCAGGGCACCGGCGGCTACGTGATCCCGCCGATGAACTTCTACCGCGAGCTCAAGCACGTGCTGGACCAGCACGGCATCCTGATGGTCAGCGATGAAATCCAGATGGGCTTCTACCGCACCGGCAAACTGTGGTCGATCGAGCACTTCGATGTGCAGCCGGACGTGATCGTGTTCGGCAAGGCGCTGACCAATGGCCTCAACCCGCTGGGCGGCATCTGGGCCCGTGAAGAGCTGATCAACCCGAAGGTCTTCCCGCCAGGTTCGACCCACTCCACCTTCGCCTCCAACCCGTTGGGCACAGCGGTGGGCCTGGAAATGTTCAAGATGACCAGCGAAGTCGACTACGGCGCGATGGTCATGGCCAAGGGCAAATACTTCCTCGAAGGCCTGCAAGACCTGCAGAAACGCTTCCCGATCATCGGCGACGTCGATGGCCTGGGCCTGGCGCTGCGCTGCGAAATCTGCGGCCCGGACGGCTTCACCCCGGACAAGGCGACCCTGGACTACATGGTCGAGGAAGGCATGAAAGGCGACATGATCGTGGACGGCCAGAAACTCGGCCTGATCCTCGACGTGGGCGGCTACTACAAGAACGTGATCACCCTGGCGCCGTCCCTGGAAATCAGCTACCCGGAAATCGACCTGGGCTTGAAGCTGCTGGAGCAACTGCTGGTGCGGGCGACCAAACGGTGAACGTGATTGAGATCGACCTCGGTGAAGGTGATGCCGGTTTCGTTCTCGGTGAAGGTCCGGTCGGGATCCTGTTGATCCACGGCCTGACCGGCACGCCGACGGAATTGCGCCAGGTCGCCAAGGGCCTGGCCAAGGCGGGCAACTGCACGGTGTACGTGCCCACCCTGGCCGGGCATTGCGGCGATAACAGCGACTTGCAGGCCACCTGCTGGCGTGACTGGTACGAAGGCGTGCGCAAGACCTTCGTCCAGGTCAGGCAGCGCCACGAACAGGTGTTTGTCGGCGGCTTGTCCATGGGCGCGGTGATGTCGATGTACGTGGCCGCCGAGCACCCGGGGCAAGTCGCCGGGCTGCTGATGTATTCGACCACCTTGAAGTACGACGGTTGGAGCATCAACAAACTGGCGTTCCTCACGCCGTTGCTGATGAAGATTCCATTCGGCGTGCATATCTGCAGCTTCGAAGAGAAGCCGCCGTACGGCATCAAGAACGAACGCCTGCGGGCCATCGTCGAGCGGCAGATGAAGGAGGGCGAAAGCAGCGAGGCGGGCTTGTTGACCATGGAAGGCATCACCGTGCGCGAGTTGCACCGGATGAACGCCGTGGTGAAGAAACGCATGGCCGAGGTCAAGGTGCCGGCGCTGGTGTTGCATTCCATCGAGGACGACATCACCAGCCGCTGGAACGCCGACTACGTCGAACGCCACCTAGGCGGGCCGGTGACCAAGATCCTGTTGGACAACTGCTATCACATGATCACCGTGGACCTGCAATACCGCCGGGTGATTGAGTTGAGTGCCGAGTTCGTCGAGCAGCACACCGCCTTCAAACCAGCACCGGTCAATGTGGGAGCTGGCTTGCCTGCGATGGCGGTGTTGACTGATCCACTGCTATCGCGGGCAAGCCCGCTCCCACAAAAAAAAGCTGCGCACAGTTGATCGGTGTCCGCCATAGAAGTAAGGGAAATCTGTGATTACCACCCAAGCCTTCCCGAGCATCCGGGCTCTCCAGCGCAGTGCCTGGAACGACTGTTTCCCCGGTGCCCTGGAGGACTGGGACTATTACGTCGCCGTGGAAAGCGCCGCCATCGCGGATTTCCAATGGCGCTACCTCGCGGTGTACGACAATGGAACGCTGGTGGCCGTAGCTGCCGCGTTCATCACCCATTACCGCCTCGACACCACGGTGTCAGGCGCCGGCAAGCGTTTGACCGAACGCCTGGACCGACTGTGGCCGGGGCTTTTGCAATTGGGCTTGTATGCCCTCGGCTCACCGGTGGCCGAGCGCTGCGATGTGGGTTTCGCCAGCAGCGTGCCTGAATCGCGCCGCCCGTTGCTGCTCACGCACCTGCTCGCCGCCGCCCGCCAGGACGCCGATGAGTTCGGCATCGGCCTCGTCGCAGTCAAGGACGCGCCAAGCAACGATCCGCACTGGGCCGACAGCTGCCGCGCCGCCGGCTTCCAAAGCATGCCGAGCCTGCCCACGGGCGTGTTGCCGCTGCCCTACGGCTCGGTGGACGCCTACCTCGGCTCCCTGGGCAAATCCACGCGCAAGGACCTGCGCCGCAAGCTGCGCGCGCCAGGGCCGCGGGTGGAGTGGCGGCGCACTATCGACGACGTGCTGCCCGAGATCATGCGCCTGTACGAAGCCACGCTCACCCGCGCCGACTTGCAGTTCGAACGCCTGCCCGCCGGCTATTTCACCGGTGTGCTGGAACGCCTCGGAGAACGCGCGGTGTGTGTTCTCTACTGGGTGGATGACCACCTGGTGGCGTTCAACCTGATCCTGGTGGACGAGCACCGCCTGGTGGACAAGTTCTTCGGGCATGACGTCGAATTCACCCGCGACTACAACTTGTACTTCCGCAGCTGGCTGACCAATGTGGACTACTGTATTGAACACAATATTGCGTTGTACGAGTGCGGGCAGGCCGGGTATGCCAGTAAGCTGCGCCTGGGCTGCGAGTTCCAGGGCAACAGTGTGTTCTTCCGCCACCGCAACCGGCTGGTCAACGGCCTGCTCAAGCTTGTAAAACTGTTTATTCGACCGGATCGTTCCGACCCTGCCATGGCTGCTGCGATAAGCGAAACCTGATGATCACCAAGACCCGCCAGAAAGCCCGTCCGTTTGCGATTTCACGCTGGAGTGTCCAGCGCAAGCTGGTGCTGGCGTTCTGGCTGGTCAGCGTGATCCCGACGATGATCGCCGCCGAGTTGGCCGCGACCACCCTGTCGCAGATTTTCGACAGCAACGTGCGGATCTGGCTGCAAGAGTCCACCCGCATCGTCAAGGACGAGATCGGCGACATCGTTCACGACAACGCGCGCATGGCCAAATTGTTCCTGCGCTACGCCAGCCCGCCCTCGGACCGCCTGGCCGCCAAGCACGACCGCTTGACCGCCGACATTGCCGATGCGACGGACATCGACGTGGTCGCGCTGATTCGCGTCAGCGACCACAAGATCATGTTCAGCACGGCCTCCGATGACATCGTCAAGCAGATCAGCCTGACCAGTAACGCGGTCCTGCAAACGGTGAGCGTGTCGGGGGTGGACACCGGCATCGTGGTCTCGACCTTCGAAACCAGCAAGGAAGGCGTCGATTACCTGCTGCTGGTGGCGACCTACCTGGACAGCAGCTTCCTCACCAGCGTGGCCGAAGTGCATTCGCTCGACCTGCGCCTGTATCTGGCCAACCCGAAAGGTTTCTCGGAGATTTTCTCCACCCAGCGTTTCCAGGATCACCCCTCGCGCATCCCCAAGGACGTAGAAGCGGCGATGCGCAATACCCGGCAACCGAGCGAGCAGTTCACCAACAACTACAGCGGTTTGTACTGGCCGATCTTCAACGACGCCGGCGATCTGCAGGGCGTGATCTTCAGCGGTCTGTTGCGCCATTCGAGCCTGGTGGGGTTGGTGAACCAGAGCAATCTGTTTGTGCTGATCTTCCTGGTCAGCTCGGCGCTGTCCCTGGGCGCGGGCGTGTTGGTGTCACGCCGCTTGACCCGGCCCTTGCGCGACTTGTCCGAGGGTGTGGATGCGGTGATTTCCGGCAATTACCAGCACCGCGTGGCGGTCAGCGGCGGCGATGAGTTGGCACAGCTGAGCAGCACCTTCAACCACATGACCGAGCGCCTGGGCGAGTTGCATCACCTCGAAGCGCAACTGCGCCGGCGTGATCGTTTGCATGCCCTGGGCGAAGTCGCCATGGGCCTGGCCCACGAAATCCGCAACCCGCTGGGCATTATCAAGACCGCCACTCAACTGCTGCACCGGCGTGCCGACCTGGCGGACACCGACAAGCGCCACCTGGAATACGTGGTCAGCGAAGTCAGCCGCATCAACGAGCTGATCACCGAATTCCTCGACTTCGCCAAGCCCAACCCGCCGTTGCGCGTGTTGCAGGCGGCGCGGCCGCTGGTGGACGAGATCCTCGGCTTCTGCGCGCCGGAGCTGACAGCCCACAATGTCGATGTGCAGGTCGACGACCAGGCGCCGGGCGCGACGATCTACGCGGATGCCAAGCAACTCAAGCAGGCGTGCCTCAATTTGATCCTCAATGCCATCGACGCCATGCCCGACGGCGGGCGCCTGAGCCTGGGGATTCGCAGCGTCGGCGACAACACGGTGATCAGCATCGCCGACAGCGGCCAGGGCATCCCGGCAGAAATGATCGAGCGCATCTTCACCCCGTTCGTCACCACCAAGGCCTCGGGCACCGGCCTGGGGCTGGCCAAGGTCTACTCGATCATGGAAAGTCACGACGGCAGCATCGAATGCACCAGCGAGAAAGATGCCGGCGCCACGTTCAGCCTGTACATTCCGGCTATCGGCGAAGACGACGAGGACAGTCATGACGCATAACATTCTGGTAGTCGACGACGAGCCCAAGCTCTGCGACTTGCTCGCCTCGGCCCTGGGCCAGAGCGAGGTGCAGGTGTTTGTCGCCGGCAACGGCTTGCACGCGCTCAAGGTGCTGGAGCAGGAAGACATCGACCTGGTGATCAGCGATTGGCGCATGCCCGGCATGGACGGCCCGGCGCTGTTGGCCGAGATCAAGGTGCGCTATCCCCAGGTGCCGGTGATCGTGATGACCGCCTACAGCACGGTGAAGAACGCCGTGCAATCGATGCGCAACGGCGCCTATGACTACATCGCCAAGCCGTTCGACATCGACGAGCTGGACATCACGGTGGCCAAGGCCTTGCAGTTTCGCGACATCCTGCGCGACAACGCGCGCCTGCGCGCCGAGCTGGATGAACACGCCCAGTTCGACAGCCTGGTGGGTGACAGCCCGGCATTCCGCAGCGTGCTGCAGGCGGTGGACGCAGTGCGTGACAGCGCCGCGACCATCCTGCTCACCGGCGAAAGCGGCACCGGCAAGGAGATGGTCGCGCGGGCCATCCACAAACACGGCAGCCGCGCCGACAAACCGTTCGTGGCGGTCAATTGCGCGGCGATCCCCGAGGGCTTGCTGGAAAGCGAAATGTTCGGCCATCGCAAAGGCGCCTTTACCGGCGCGGTGTCGGACCGGGTAGGGCGCTTTCAGCAGGCGGACAAGGGCACGCTGTTCCTCGACGAAGTGGGCGACATGCCGCTGGCGTTGCAGGCCAAGATCCTGCGCGCGTTGCAGGAGCGGGTGATCGAACCGGTGGGCGACCCCCGCGAGCGCAAGGTGGATGTGCGGGTGATCGCCGCCACCAACAAGAACCTGCTGGAGGCGGTGGCCAACAAGGAGTTCCGCGAAGACCTGTATTACCGCCTCAACGTGTTCCCGATTCCCCTGCCGGCGTTGCGCGAGCGTGTGGAAGACATCGCGCCGTTGGCCCGCCACTTCGCCCACACCCTGAGTGCCACGGCCGGCAAGCGCATCACCGGCTTCAGCGCCGAGGCGTTGCAGGCGATGGCGGCGTATCACTGGCCGGGCAATATCCGTGAGCTGCAAAACTGCGTGGAGCGCGCGACGATTGTCGCGGCGACGCCGGTGATCGAGGACATCGACTTGCCGGGGTATCTGTTTGCGTCGCGCCCGAGCGAGGGCGGCGTTGCGGCGATTCTCAGTGATGGGCCGGGGGTGCCGCAGGACCTGGATGCGGCGCTGGCGGAGGTGGAGAAGGCTTATATTCTGGCGGCGTTGCAGGAGAGCAATGGGGTGCAGGCGGCGGCTGCGGCGAAGATCGGGATTTCGGAGCGGAGCTTCTGGTATCGCCTGAAGAAGCTGGGTATCCAAGTCGACAAAATAGTCCGCTGACACCCTGGGATTAAAATGTGGGAGCTGGCTTGCCTGCGATAGCGGTGGTTCAGTTAAAGCATCTTTGGCTGACACACCGCTATCGCAGGCAAGCCAGCTCCCACAGTTTTTGACCGAGTTGTGTCAGGTGTGGACGCGGACCCAGATGCTCACCAACACCGTCGCGGCCATCAGCCAGGCTACTGCGGCGACGGCCAGCGATGCCTCAAGCCGCAACCGATCCACCACCACATACAACGTCGCCAAATACACAAAGTACGGAATGATCGACCACATCCCGAACAGGATCGTGGTCTTCAAGTCCTCCACCGAACGGCCTTTGCCGACGATGTAGTGGGCGATCAGCGCGAAGGTCGGAAACAGCGGCACCAGGCCCGCAATGTAGTAGTTCTTGGTCTTGGCCAGCGCGGCCAGGATCAATACGACGGCCGCGCCCAGGGCGGCTTTCAGGAACAGATCCATCAGTGGCTCAACCCATATTTCTTGACCTTGTCGAACAAGGTGGTCTTGGCCATGCCCAGTTCCAGGCTGGCCTGGGTCAGGTTGCCGCCGCTGCGTTGCAGGGCGTCGCCCAGCAGGTTGCGCTCGAAGGCTTCCACCGCTTCGGTAAAGGCCAGGCCTTGGCTGCTGCCGGTGGCGCCGCTTTTCTTGAAGGCAGGCAGGCCAAGGGCGAAGCGTTCGGCGACGTTGCGCAGTTCGCGCACGTTGCCCGGCCAGTCGTGGCTCATCAGGCTCGACACGGTCTGGTTGTCCAGCTCCGGCGCGGCGCGGTCAAAGCGCAGGGACGACTGCTGCAGGAAGTGTTCGAACAGTTGCAGGATGTCTTCGCGGCGTTCGCGCAGGGGCGGCAGTTCCAGGGTTACCACGTTGAGGCGGTAATACAGGTCGCTGCGGAACTGGCTGGCGCGGCTTAGTTCGTCGAGGTCGGACTTGGTCGCGGCGATCACCCGGCAATCCACGGCCACGCTCTGGTTCGAGCCCAGGCGTTCGAGGGTGCGTTCCTGCAACACCCGCAGCAATTTGATTTGCAGGTTGATCGGCATGCTTTCCACTTCATCGAGGAACAGTGTGCCCTCGTGAGCGTGTTCGATCTTGCCGATGCGGCGCTTGCCGGCGCCGGTGAAGGCGTTGGCTTCATGGCCGAAAATCTCGCTTTCGAACAGGTTCTCCGGCAGGCCGCCGCAGTTCAGGGCGACGAACTGGTGACTGTGGCGGCGGCTGAAATCATGCAGGCAACGGGCGACCAGTTCCTTGCCGGTGCCGGTCTCGCCTTCGATCAGCACGTTGGCCGAGGTGTCGGCGACGTTGGCGATCAGCTCGCGCAGGTTCTGCATGGCCGGCGAGCGGCCGATGATGCGGCCTTCCAGGGAGTCACGCTCGGCCAGCTGACGGCGCAGCGCCCAGACTTCCCGCGCCAGCCCGCGTTGTTCCAGGGCGCGGCGGGCGACGTCCACCAGGCGTTCGGGGGAGAAGGGTTTTTCCATGAAATCGTAGGCGCCATTGCGCATGGCGCCGACGGCCATGGAGATATCGCCATGCCCGGTAATCAGCACCACCGGCAGGCTTTTATCCAGGGCCTTGAGGCGGGTCAGCAACTCCAGGCCGTCGATGCCCGGCAGGCGGATATCGCTGATGACAATGCCCGCGAAGTTCTCGCCGATGCGCTTGAGCGCTTCCTCGGCACTGGCCACGCCGACGCTGGGAATATCTTCCAGGGCCAGGGCTTGCTGGCAGCCCAGCAGCACATGGGGGTCGTCCTCGACAATCAGGACGGTGAGGTCTTTGGGATCAGTAGTCATGTCGGCTCAGCTTTTTGAGCGCCTGCCAACGGCAGGCACAGGACAAAGGCAGTACCACCGCCCACCGGATGCTCCACGGCAAGGTTGCCGCCGGTGGCCGCGGCGAGGCTGGCGGACAGGGTCAGGCCCAGGCCCAGGCCTTGCTCGCCGGGTTTGGTGGTGAAGAACGGTTCGAACAAATGCTTGCGCGCCTCGGCGTCGATGCCGTGGCCATTGTCGCGTACGTGCAGGCGGTATTTGCCCTCGGCGCTGCTGCCGTCCAGCCATAGTTCCGGGGCCGGCTGGGCTTGCATGGCGTCGAGGGCGTTGCCGATCAGATTAACCAGGATCTGCTCCAGGCGCGTCTGATCAATCTGCAATTGGGCGTGGGAAAAGTCCCTGTGTACGGTCAGCGGCAGGGTGTCCAGGCGTGCGCCGAGGACCTGGAATGCGGCATCCACGGCCTTGCCCAGGTTGGCTTCGCCCTGGTCGTCACCGCGCCGGGCGAACGAGCGCAGGCTGGCGGTGATGCGGCCCATGCGGTCGATCAGTTCGTTGATGGTCTTGAGGTTGGCGCTGGCGGTGTCCAGGGCGCCGCGCTCAAGGAAGCGCACGGTATTGCCGGACAAGGTGCGCAGCGCGGCCAGCGGCTGGTTCAATTCGTGGGCGATGCTGGTGGACATCTGGCCGATGGCGGCCAGCTTGCCGGCTTGCACCAGCTCGTCCTGGGCGCGGCGCAGGGTTTCTTCGGCCTGGCGCCGTTCACGGATCTGGCCCTTGAGCCGTTCGTTGCTGGCGCGCAGGTCGGTGGTCCGTTCGGCAATCCGACGCTCCAACTGGCTGTTGGCTTCCTGCAACGCTTCCCGCGCGGCGAGGCGCGTGGCGATGACCTTGCGCCGCTCGTTCCAGGCGATCAGCAGGAACGCCACCAGGCCAAAGGCCACGGCCACCAGGATGCCCTGGTTGATCGCGGCGCGGCGCAGGTCGTTGAGCGGGGTGAGCAGGGTGAAGTTCCACGGCGTGTCGTTGAGCGGGCGGGTTTGCGCCAGGTAGCTGACTTCGTGCTCGTCGTTGACCACTTCGCTGTTGGCGGGGAAGGTGAGCTTCTCGGTGCCTTCGTTGAGGCGCTCGCGGGCCAGGGGCTCCAACTCGTTGAGCGTCGCCCAGTAATATTGCAGGCTGTGGGCCAGGCGGTCCTTGGTGTCATCGCTCAGCGGGCGCACGGCCTTGAGGCGCCGGGCCGGGTCGCTGGAGAGGATGATGATGCCATTCTCGTCGCTGACAAAGGCTTCGAGGCGCGCGCGCTGCCAGCGCTCTTCCAGGGCTTCGAGGCGCACCTTGACCACGGCCACGCCGATGATCTTGCCGTGTTCTTCCAGGCCATGGGCCAGGTAGTAGCCGGGCTCGCCGTTGGTGCTGCCGATGCCGTAGAAACGCCCGGGCTGGCCGCGTACGGCGTTCTGGAAATAGGCGCGAAAGGACAGGTCTTCACCCTGGTAACTGTCGGCATCGCGCCAGTTACTGGTGGCCAGCACGCGGCCGGTGGTGTCCATCACGTAGATGGCCCGACTGCGACTGCGTCGGTTCAGGCCTTCAAGGTAGTCGTTGACCGATTTGCGGGTTTCCTGGCTCGGCTCGGCCAGTAGCTTGGAGACGCTGGCTTCCAGCTCCAGCAGGCTCGGCAGGTAGGTGTATTTGCTCAGTTCGCTTTCGACGGTGCGGGCGTGCAGCTCCAGCTGGCGTTCGCCGTTGTCGCTGAGGGTGCGGATGCCATAGTACTCACTGATCCAGAAGCCGACATAACCCAGGCCGATCATCAGGGCGATAATCAACGGCGGCAGGAACAGTTGGCGAATCAGGCGTGGTTTCACGGCAAGTGATGGCGGTGCGGCGCGAAATTGGTTGGGGTCGCATTTCATCACAGATGCCTTGGGTCAACCAGAGCTGTTGGCCCGGTGTTTGTGTGGGCACTGGGGCTTGTGTGGGAGCTGGCTTGCCTGCGATGCAGACACCTCGGTCTATCAGTGGCACCGAGGCGATCCTATCGCAGGCAAGCCAGCTCCCACACAAGCCAGCTCCCACACAAGAGCCAGTGCCTGCACAGGCCCGGTTCCCACAGGGAGCGCGAGCCCGGTTTTAGTGTTGCAGGATTTTCTCAAGGAAGTGCTGCGCGCGTTCGGAGCGGGCGCTGATGTCGCCGAAGAACTCTTCTTTCGGGCAGTCTTCGATGATCTTGCCGGCGTCCATGAAGATCACGCGGTCGGCCACTTTGCGGGCGAAGCCCATTTCGTGGGTCACGCACATCATGGTCATGCCTTCCTGGGCCAGTTGCACCATGACGTCGAGCACTTCGTTGACCATTTCCGGGTCGAGGGCCGAGGTCGGTTCGTCGAACAGCATGACGATCGGGTCCATGGCCAACGCGCGGGCAATCGCCACACGTTGTTGCTGGCCGCCGGAGAGCTGGCCGGGATGCTTGTGGGCGTGCGCCGACAGGCCGACGCGCTCCAGCAGTTGCAGGCCTTTCTTGGTGGCTTCTTCCTTGCTGCGGCCGAGCACCTTGATCTGCGCGATGGTCAGGTTTTCGGTGATGGTCAGGTGCGGGAACAGTTCGAAGTGCTGGAACACCATGCCCACGCGCGAGCGCAGTTTTGGCAGGTTGGTCTTCGGGTCGGCGATGGAGGTGCCGTCCACGATGATGTCGCCCTTCTGGAACGGTTCCAGCGCGTTGACGCACTTGATCAGGGTGGACTTGCCCGAGCCGGACGGCCCGCACACCACGATCACTTCGCCTTTTTTGACATCAGTGCTGCAATCGGTCAGCACCTGGAAGTCGCCATACCACTTGTTGATGTTCTTGATAGAGATCATACGGCAAACCTTTTTTGCAGACGCTTGACCAGCAGCGAGGCGGAAAAGCTGATGATGAAGTAGACGACACCGGCAAAGATCAGGAACTCATTGGAGCGGCCGATGATGTCGCCGTTGGAGCGGGCGGAGTTGAGGAAGTCCACCAGGCCCACGGTGTAGACCAGCGAGGTGTCCTGGAACAGGATGATCGACTGTTGCAGCAGCAACGGGGTCATCTTGCGGAACGCCTGGGGCAGGATGATCAGGCGCATGGTCTGGCCATAGGTCATGCCCATCGCTTGCGCTGCGCCCATCTGGCCCTTGGGGATCGACTGCACGCCGGCCCGCACGATTTCACAGAAGTACGCGGCTTCGAACATCATGAAGGCCACGACGCAGGAGGCGAACGCGCCGATCGGGGTGTCTTCGCCCGTGATCCAGCGCAGCACGAACGGTACCGCCAGGTAGAACCAGGTGATCACCAGCAGCAACGGGATCGAGCGGAAGTAGTTCACATAGGCGCCAGCCACGCGCGACAACAGTTTGTTGGACGACAGGCGCATCAGCGCGAGGACCGTACCCAACGCGATGCCGCCGACCACGCCCATGACCATCAGCTGCAAGGTCATGACCATGCCGTTCCACAGGCCTGGGATAGCGGGGATGATACCGCTGAAATCAAGTTCCATTATTTACCCCCCACGGAGATCAGGCCGGGCACTGCGACTTTCTTCTCGACCAGGCGCATGAGCAGCATCAGGCTCATGTTCAGGGTGAAGTAGATCAGCGTGGCCAGGGTGAAGGCTTCAAACAGGTTGGCCGAGAACTCGGCGGTCTGCTTGGTTTGCGCCAGCAATTCCATCAGGCCGATCAAGGACGCCACGGAGGAGTTCTTGAACACGTTGAGGAATTCCGAGGTAAGCGGCGGAATGATGATCCGGTAGGCCTGGGGCAGCAGCACGTTCCAGTAGATCTGCGGCAGCTTGAAGCCCATGGCGCGCGCGGCGGATTCCTGGCCGCGCGGCAGCGCCTGGATGCCGGTACGCACTTGCTCACACACGCGGGCGGCGGTGAACAGGCCCAGGCACACGACAACGCTCAGGTAGGCCGAGGTGGTCGGGTTGAGGTCTTGTTTGTACCAGTCCTGCAGGTTTTGCGGCAGCAGGTCGGGGATCAGGAAGTACCAGATGAACAGCTGCACCAGCAGCGGCACGTTACGAAACAGTTCCACGTAGCAGGTCGCGATGCCCGATACGAGGCGGTTTGGCACGGTGCGCATGACCCCCAGAATGGAGCCCAGCAGCAAGGCGATAATCCATGCCACGACAGCGATGGCAATGGTCCAGCCCAGGCCGGCGATGTACCAGTCGAGATAAGTCTCGCTGCCCACGCCGGTGGACTTGAAGAACACGCCCCAGTCCCAGTTGTAATTCATTAGGGTCTCCCCTCGAAGTCGATCAATGTACAAGCACCCGCTTGGGGAAAATCCATTCCCGCCCGACGGTGAACGCCAGGCACACAAGATCGGCTCGAAAACCGCCAGGTCGAGTGTTCCAAATAAAGCCAGCAGGTAGTAACAGACGCCTGAGGGAGGGTTGGCTCCCTCAGGAGATAAGCTTAGTCAGGTATCAGATTTTTACGTCAGGCGCTGGTTTGTCGCTTGGGTTGGCGATCAGCTCCTTCACCTTGTCGCTCATCGGGAAGTTCAGGTTCAGGCCTTTTGGTGGAATCGGGCTCTCGAACCACTTGCTGTAGATCTTGTTGATCTCGCCGGACTTGTACAGGGCGACGATGGCGTCATCGACGGCCTTTTTGAAGGCTGGGTCGTCTTTACGCACCATGCACGCGTAGGCTTCGAAGGACTGCGGAGTACCGGTGATGACCCAGTCGTCCGGCTTCTTGGCCTTGGCTTCTTCACCGGCCAGCAGGGCGTCGTCCATCATGAAGGCTACGGCGCGGCCGCTTTCCAGCATCTGGAAGGATTCGCCGTGGTCTTTGGCGGAGATGACGTTCATGCCCATCTGCTTGTCGGCGTTCATCGCCTTGATGATGCGCTCGGACGTGGTGCCGGCGGTGGTCACGACGTTCTTGCCTTTGAGGTCGGCGAAGTCAGCGTAGGACGGCTTGCCATCCTTGTCTTTCTTGACCAGCAGGCGGGTGCCGATTTCGAAGATGTTGACGGTGAAATCAACTTGCTGGGCGCGTTCGGCGTTGTTGGTGGTGGAGCCGCACTCGAGGTCCGCGGTGCCGTTCTGGATCAGCGGAATACGAGTTTGCGAAGTGACCAGGTTGTACTTGGCCTTCAGGTCGGGTTTGTTCAGGTCTTTTTTCAGTTGCTCGACGACGGCCAACTGAATGTCGTGGGAGTAGCCCACTGGCTTGCCCGAACCATCCGCGATGTAGGAAAACGGAATGGAGCTGTCGCGGTGCGCGAGGGTGATGGTGCCGGAGTCGTTGATTTTCTTCAGTGTGCCGGTGAGTTCGGCGGCGAAAACTGGAGTGCTGATCAGAGCAGCAGCGATAGCTGCGCCCAGGATATGGGGAACGATGCGCATCAATACTTCCTCGACATTTGTTTTTTTTATGAAGCCGGCTAAACGGCTCTCTTGTACAGCGAATGCCCGTGACGGCTCCTGAGGCGTCTCAGGCAATCGTCAGGGAGTGTAGAGCATGAGTCGTGCCAGACCCGAAACAAAAGTCTAACTCTATGATTTATATGATGATTAACTTTGTGTGACGGCGAATTTTCCTACATTTAATCCGGCAAACCGAATCGCCAGGGACGTTGCGTTCGGAAAACCGAATGGGGCGGACGTAAAAAAGCCCCCGGGCCTCGCGGCGCAGGGGCTTCTGTACGGAAGATCGATCAGGCCGCTTCGATCTTGCCGCGATTGCGCTCAACCTTGGACAGATAACGCTGCACGTTGTCCTGTTCTTCCGGGGTGGTGAACAGGCCGAGCTTGGTACGGCGCCACAGGACGTCCTGGGGCTGGGTCGCCCACTCTTCCGTGCACAGGTAGTCGACTTCGCGGGTGTACAGGCCGCCCCCGAGGTGCTCGCCCAGATCCGCCAGCGATTGCACGCCTTCCAGCAGGCGCCAGGTGCGGCTGCCGTAGGTGGTGGACCAGCGGCGCGCGATTTCGCTCGGCACCCAGTCGAACTTGTGGCGGATCGCTTCGGCCAGAGCTTCGGGCGTGGTCATGTCTTCGCCGCCGGGCAGGCTGGCCTTCGCGGTCCAGCTGGGGCGCATCTGCGTGAAGTACGGCGCCAGTTGCGCCATCGCCGACTCGGCGAGCTTGCGGTAGGTGGTCAGCTTGCCGCCGAACACCGACAGGATCGGTGCCTCGCCCGTGCCGCCGGACAGCGCCAGGGTGTAGTCGCGGGTGATGGCCGACGGGTTGTCCGATTCGTCGTTGCACAGCGGGCGCACGCCAGAGTAGGTGTGCACGATGTCGTCGCGGCTCAGCTGCTTCTTGAAGTGCGCGTTGACCACCTTGAGCATGTAGTCGGTTTCACCTTCGGTGATTGCCACTTTCGCCGGATCGCCGGTGTATTCGCGGTCGGTGGTACCGATGATGGTCAGGTGGTTCAGGTACGGAATGGTGAAGACGATGCGCTGGTCTTCGTTCTGCAGGATGTGGGCGTGGGCGCCTTCGTAGAGTTTCGGCACGATCAGGTGGCTGCCCTGGATCAAGCGGATGCCGTAGGGCGAATCCAGCTTGAGGTCATCCTTGATGAACTTGGCAACCCACGGGCCAGCGGCGTTGACCAGTGCGCGGGCACGGATCGAGAACAGGCTGCCATCGGCACGTTCCATGTTCATTTCCCACAGGCCCTTGCTGCGGTGCGCGCTGATGCAACGGGTCTGGGTGTGGATGTGTGCGCCTTTCTCGCGGGCGGCCATGGCGTTCAACACCACGAGGCGGGCGTCATCGACCCAGCAGTCGGAGTATTCGAAGCCTTTGGTGATTTCGCTTTTCAGCGGGCTGTCGGCGCCGAACTTGAGGCTTTTCGAACCGGCGAGCTTTTCGCGCTTGCCGAGGTTGTCGTACAGGAACAGGCCGGCACGAATCATCCACGCCGGGCGCAGGTGCGGGCGGTGCGGAAGGACAAAGCGCATCTGCTTGACGATGTGCGGGGCCTTGGCCAGCAGCACTTCACGTTCGGCAAGGGCTTCGCGCACCAGGCGGAATTCGTAATGTTCGAGGTAGCGCAGGCCGCCGTGGATCAGCTTGCTGCTGGCGGAAGAGGTGTGGCTGGCGAGGTCGTCCTTTTCACAAAGGAACACCGACAAACCGCGCCCGGCTGCGTCTGCTGCAATGCCGACGCCATTGATCCCGCCGCCGATTACGGCGACGTCATAGACTTCGGCAAGCGGTGGAGCAGGCAAGGTGGAAGGGTTCATCGGCTGGCCTCGCGATTTTTTCGTCTTGGAATTCGAACATTAATGTTCATTTGCGAAAATGGTAGCTGATAAATGCGCGCGCAGCCAGCCGAGTTCGATTGAAAAAATTCATCGAAGGGCTGGGGAAGGAAAATTTGTGAACAGGAGCCAGATGCAGGCTTGGGGAGGTCGGTGCTAGGTAGATCGCCATCGCGGGCAAGCCCGCTCCCACAGTTGACCGAGTTCCAGCATGGGAATGCGGTCGAATGTGGGAGCGGGCTTGCCCGCGATGGCGGCGGTCCAGTCACCCGAGAGTTCGAAGGTTTAAACGACTTCCAGCCGCACCTTATGCTCACTCAACAACTGCACCAACGCCGGCACCGGCTGTTGGTCGGTCACCAAGCAATCCACCAGGCTGATCGGCCCCAGGCGAATCATGGCATTGCGCCCGAACTTGCTCGAATCCGCCGCCAGAATCACCTGTCGTGCATTGGCAATGATCGCCTGGGACACCCGCACTTCCTGGTAATCAAAGTCCAGCAGGCTGCCATCTTCATCGATGCCGCTGATGCCCACCAAGGCAAAATCCACCTTGAACTGGTTGATGAAATCCACACTGGCCTGGCCCACCACACCGCCATCGCGGCGCACGTTGCCGCCGGTCAGCAGCACGTCGAAGTCGTCCTTGGCACTGAGCATGGTGGCGACGTTGAGGTTGTTGGTGATGATTTTCAGGTGGTTGTGGTTGAGCAACGCGCGGGCGATGGATTCGGTGGTGGTGCCGATATTGATGAACAGCGAGGCGTGGTCGGGGATCTGTGCGGCAATGGCTTCGCCGATGCGCTGTTTCTCGTCGCGCATCTGGTCGGCGCGCATGGCGTACGCGGTGTTCTCGACACTGGAGTCATAGGCCGCGCCGCCGTGGTAGCGGCGCAGCAGATTGGCGTCCGCCAGCTGGTTGATATCGCGGCGGATGGTTTGCGGGGTGACGACGAACAGCTGCGCCATTTCCTCGATACTGACGTAGCCGCGTTCGCGGACCAGTTCGAGGATTTGTTGTTGGCGGGGAGGCAGATTCATTGGGCGTCCTTTGGGCTGCCATACAAAAGTGGCCCATGATGACGCAGGAATCGGCTCCCGGCCAGTTACAACCTGACGTTGGCTTATTCGGCGCCTTCGTGGGGCTCCCAGTCACGGGTGCGGCTAACGGCTTTTTGCCAGCCGGCGTAGAGCTTCTCTTTGGCCGCTTCGTCCAGTTGTGGTTCGAATTCGCGCTCGATCACGGCCTTGCCGCGCAACTCGTCCAGGCTGCCCCAGAAGCCGCATGCCAGGCCAGCCAGATAGGCCGCGCCGAGTGCGGTGGTTTCGCGCATTTGCGGGCGCTCGACCTGGGTGCCGAGGATGTCGGCCTGGAATTGCATCAGGAAGTTGTTGGCCACGGCGCCGCCGTCCACGCGCAGGGCTTTGAGGCGTTCGCCGGAGTCCTGCTGCATGGCGTCGAGCACGTCACGGGTCTGGTAGGCAATCGACTCCAGGGCTGCACGAATAATGTGATCCACGCGTACGCCACGGGTCAGGCCGAACAGCGCGCCACGGGCATATGGGTCCCAGTACGGCGCACCCAGGCCGGTGAAGGCGGGCACCAGGTACACGCCGTTGCTGTCCTTGACCTTGCCGGCGAAGTATTCGGTGTCGTGGGCGTCGTTGATGATTTTCAGCTCATCACGCAGCCACTGCACGGTGGAGCCGCCGTTGAACACTGCGCCTTCCAGGGCGTAGGCCACTTCGCCACGCGGGCCGCACGCGATGGTGGTGAGCATGCCGTGCTTGGATTTCACTGCCTTGTCGCCGGTGTTCATCAGCAGGAAGCAGCCGGTGCCGTAGGTGTTCTTGGCCTGGCCGGCTTCGACGCACATCTGGCCGAACAGCGCGGCCTGTTGGTCGCCAGCGATACCGCCGATGGCGATGCCGCTTTTGGTGCGGCCGTAGATTTCCGACGACGACTTCACTTCCGGCAACATCTCGCGGGGAATGTCGAGGATCTCCAGCATCTTCGCATCCCACTCCAGGGTGTGGATGTTGAAGAGCATGGTGCGCGAGGCGTTGGTGTAGTCGGTGACGTGGGTCTTGCCGCCGGTAAATTTCCAGATCAGCCAGCTGTCGATGGTGCCGAACAGCAGTTCGCCGTTGCGCGCACGTTCGCGGCTGCCTTCGACGTTGTCGAGGATCCACTTGAGCTTGGTGCCGGAGAAGTACGGGTCGGTGACCAGGCCGGTGGTGTCGCTGATGTATTGCTCGTGGCCGTCGCGCTTGAGTTGCTGGCAGATCTCGGTGCTGCGGCGGCACTGCCAGACGATGGCGTTGTAGATCGGGCGGCCGGTGACCTTGTCCCACACCACGGTGGTTTCACGCTGGTTGGTGATGCCGATGGCGGCGACCTGGTCATGGTGCAGGCCGGCCTGGGCCAGGGCCTCGACCATTACCGCGCTCTGGGTGGCGAAGATTTCCATCGGGTCATGCTCGACCCAGCCCGCTTGCGGGTAATGCTGGGCGAACTCGCGCTGGGCGGTGCACACCACGTTGGCGTCACGATCAAAGATGATCGCTCGCGAGCTGGTGGTGCCTTGGTCAAGGGCGATGATGTAGTTCTTATTCTGAATATCGGTCATGTCGAATGCCTTGGGAAATAAGAAAGTCGGTAATCAGCCTGGGCCGCAAAAAGGGCAGGTGCGTCCAGGCTGGCGCTATCAGGAAATACGGGTCTTGCCGTTGACAGCCGTGTCAGGTGTTTCTTCTGCAACAGTAGGTGCGGCGCTCGGCAGATGACGGGCAATCAGCCCGCGATAGGCCGCAGCACCCAGGCATGCGCCAACAATTGGCGCGAAAACCGGAATCAGGAAGTAAGGAATATCGCGACCGCCAGTAAAGGCTATTTCACCCCAGCCAGCGAAAAAGGTCATTAGCTTGGGCCCGAAATCACGCGCCGGGTTCATCGCAAAGCCGGTCAACGGGCCCATGGCGCTACCGATCACGGCGATCAGCAGGCCGATCAGCAGCGGGGCCAGCGGGCCGCGCGGCAAGCCGTTGTTGTCATCGGTGAGGGCCATGATCACGCCCATCAGGATCGCGGTGATCACCACTTCCACCAGGAACGCCTGGGCGGTGCTCAGCAGCGCATGGGGGTAGGTGGAGAACACCGACGCCAATTCCAGGCTGGCCTGGGAGCCGCGAACCATATGGTGGGTTTGTTCGTAATCGAAAAACAGATTGCTGTAGAGGGTGTACACCAAGGCGGCCGAGCAGAAGGCGCCGGCGACCTGGGCGAGAATGTAGAAGGGCAGTTTGCGCTTTTCGAAGTCGGCGAAAATGCACAGGGCGATACTGACCGCCGGGTTGAGGTGCGCCCCGGAAATACCGGCGCTCAGGTAGATCGCCATGCTGACGCCAACCCCCCAGATAATACTGATTTCCCACAAACCAAAGCTGGCACCCGCGACCTTGAGCGCAGCGACGCATCCTGTACCGAAGAAGATCAGCAGCGCAGTCCCCAGGAATTCGGCCATGCATTGGCTCGAAAGTGAAGGCTGTTGAAGAGCAGTTGTCATGGAAAACCTCAGTTGTTGTTCTTGTCTGGCGCACGCTCTCAACGGAGCGTTGCGCGATTTTCACCGTGGCAAGGATCCCCATCCCGGACACGGCTTACTGCTCGAGTGCTGCAGGAGCATTCCTACAGGATTCGGAAACGAAAAAATATAGACAAGAATGACGGCTGTCAAAGGTCGAAAGTGAACCATTGGTCACTTTCAAACTATTGATCGGGTGAATGACCACGCTTGTAACATTGTGTGTGTACGGCGAAGCGTGCGCAGTAGAGCGTTTTACGCGGGCTTGGCCTAGAATTGGCCATCTGTTTGCCACGCCTGGAGCCAGCATGACCCCTGCATTGGACCTGTTGAAAAAAGTTCGCGCCGAACATCGTATTCACAGTTATGAACATGATCCCAAGGCGGCTTCGTATGGCCTGGAGGCCGCGGAGAAGTTGGCGCTGGATCCGGCGCAGGTGTTCAAGACCTTGCTGGCCAGCAGTGAAAAGGGCGAATTATTGGTGGCGGTGGTGCCGGTCGTCGGAAGTCTGGACCTGAAGGCGCTAGCTCACGCGGCAGGTGTCAAGAAAGTCGAAATGGCCGATCCGGCAGCGGCGCAGCGTTCTACCGGTTACTTGCTGGGCGGGATCAGCCCGTTGGGGCAGAAGAAGCGCTTGCGTACGTTTATCGATGAGACGGCGCAGCCGTTTGCGACGATTTTTGTGAGTGCGGGGAGAAGGGGGCTTGAGGTTGAGTTGCCGGCAGCGGTGTTGGCGGAGCATACCCAGGCGAAATTTGCGCCGATTGGGCGGGCCTGATTACCTTTCTTAGAACCTATGCAAAACGAATGTGGGAGCTGGCTTGCCTGCGATAGCGGTGTGCCAGTCGATATGTTTTTGACTGATCCACCGCAATCGCGGGCAAGCCCGCTCCCACATTTTTTGATCCGGTTTTGTCAGTGGGCAGCGCTGTAACGGCGCACGCCGGAATCGGATTGCGGAATCTGCGCCGCCACACTTCCTGACGCCTGGAACAGTACGAGGTGCTCCGCCGCCACCCGAATCCCTACATCCGCGCCCACCTGATGGTCGGCGTGGCTTGGAAAAATCGACTCCAACTGCGCACCCGTCGGCAGTTGCAGGCGATACAGGGTCGACGCGCCGAGGAAGGTCTTGCCCACGATCCGCGCTTTCAACGTGCTGTCTGGCGCGTAGACGATGTCGTCGGGGCGCAGCAATACATCCACGGCGCCACCGGTTGGCCATGGGTAGGCGCGGTTCCCGCGCAGGTCGCCCAGTTCGGTGCTGACCGAGTCCGGCGAGCTCAATTGGCCACGGATGAAATAACCCTGGCCGATAAAGCTCGCGACATAGGTTGTCTGCGGTTCGTGATAGAGGTTGTAGGGCGTGTCCCATTGCTCCAGGCGGCCTTCCTTGAAGACGCCGACCTGATCGCTCACGGCGAACGCTTCTTCCTGGTCATGGGTCACCAGGATCGCACTGGTGCCGCGCGCCTTGAGGATGTCGCGCACTTCGTGGCTGAGCTTGCGCCGCAGTTCGCCGTCGAGGTTGGAGAACGGCTCATCCAGTAGCAGCAGTTGCGGTTCCGGCGCCAGGGCGCGGGCGAGGGCGACGCGTTGTTGCTGCCCGCCGGAAAGCTCGTGGGGGAAGCGCTTGCCCAGGTTCTTCAGGTTGACCAGTTCCAGCAACTCGGCGACCACGCGGTCTTTTTGCGGGTGCTTGCGAATGCCGAACGCAATGTTGTCCGCCACGCTGAGGTGGGGAAACAGGGCGTAGTCCTGGAACACCATGCCGATGCGACGTTTCTCCGGTGCCAGGGTGAAACCGGCGCTGGAGATCACTTCGCCCGCCAGGCTGATTTCCCCTTCGTGGACCGGCTCAAACCCGGCGATCGCGCGCAGGGTGGTGGTCTTGCCGCAACCCGAGGAGCCCAGCAGGCAGCCGATGTCGCCGGCGTTGAGGTGCAGATTGAGGTTCTGCACCACCCGTTGATCTTGATAGCCGCATGCCAGATTGCGCAGGTTCAGCAGGAATGGCTGGCTCATGCGTGGTGGTACGACGGCGGGACGAGGAATTCGAGCAGGGCCTTTTGTGCATGCAGGCGGTTTTCGGCCTGGTCCCAGGCGACCGAACGGCTGTCATCCAGCAGGTCGAGGCTGATTTCTTCACCACGGTGGGCCGGCAGGCAGTGCATGAACAGCACGTCCGGTGCAGCCAGATCGAGCAGGGCACGGGTTACCTGGAACGGCGCGAAGAGCGCGAGGCGCTTGGCGGTTTCTTCTTCCTGGCCCATGGAGGTCCAGACGTCGGTGCTGACGAGGTGCGCGCCCATCACTGCTTCGCGTGGGTCACGCACAACGGTGACGCGCTCGCCGGCTTGTGCGAGGAAACGGGCGTCAGGCTCGTAGCCCTCCGGGCAGGCAACGCGCAGTTGGAAGTCGAACTGGATCGCCGCTTCTATATAGCTGTTGCACATGTTGTTGCCGTCGCCGATCCAGGCCACGGTCTTGCCCTGGATCGAACCACGGTGCTCAAGGAAGGTTTGCATGTCGGCCAGCAACTGGCACGGGTGCAGGTCATCGGACAGGCCGTTGATCACTGGTACGCGGGAGTGGGCGGCAAATTCAGTGACGGTGCTGTGGGCGAAGGTGCGGATCATCACCGCATCGAGCATGCTCGACATCACGATGGCGCTGTCGGCGACGGTCTCGCCACGGCCCAGCTGGGTGTCGCGCGATGACAGGAAGATGGCTTGGCCGCCCAGCTGGATCATGCCGGCTTCAAAAGACACGCGGGTGCGGGTCGAGGATTTCTCGAAAATCATCCCGAGCACGCGGTTTTTCAAAGGCTCGAACAGTACGCCGCGGTTACGCAGGTCTTTAAGCTCAATGCCTCGACGGATCACGCTGACCAGCTCTTCGGGCGTGCAATCCATCAGGGAGAGAAAGTGCCTTGCGCTCATCATTAACTACCTTTTTGCAACAGACCGCAGATACTCAAAGCCTTGTTTATTGTGACAACGGGCGAGACCTGCGGCGAAAGCCGCACGGGGCGACGAAATAGGGGAAGGCGCGATATTGACATTAAATGTCGCGTCTTACCAATAGGGGCTACGTTTTTAGGGGTGTTCAAGAAGGGCGCCTGAGCGCTTTTGAAGACGAATTCCTGACAGCAGCGAGCCATTTGTACACTGGCCCCGTAACCTTTTGCAATCCGCCGGGGCGGGCCTGGGCCGGGTTGTGTCGGTTTCAGCGGTGATGTGCGAAGTTTCTGAAATATTTACTCATGCTTACCCATGGCTTGGCCTGATGTCCGTCGATTCACGGGGCGAACCTTGGTGGCGTCCTCATCGGTCGCGGCCCATAGTTGAGTCAAAGCCCTAATAAAGAGACTGGCCATGACCAAGACTCTCCATCACCGTGCCTGCCATCTGTGTGAAGCCATCTGCGGCCTGACCCTGGAAACCACGCGCGCCGACGACGGCAGCCTGGCGATCACCTCGATCAAGGGCGACGCGCTGGACACCTTCAGCCGTGGCCATATCTGCCCCAAGGCCGTGGCGTTGCAGGATATCCAGAATGACCCGGATCGCCTGCACCAACCGATGTTGCGCGTGGCAGGCGAATGGCAGCCGATCCCGTGGGACGATGCGTTCAAGCTTGTCGCCGAACGGCTGGCAGGCATCCAGGCCCGGCATGGGCAGAATGCGGTGGCGGTGTACCAGGGCAACCCCAGCGTGCACAACTACGGGCTGATGACCCACAGCAACTACTTCCTGGGCCAGCTCAAGACGCGCAACCGCTTTTCCGCGACCTCGGTGGACCAACTGCCCCATCACCTTACCAGCCACCTGATGTACGGTCATGGCCTGTTGCTGCCTATCCCGGATATCGATCACACCGACTTCATGCTGATCCTGGGTGGCAATCCGCTGGCGTCCAACGGCAGCATCATGACTGTGCCCGATGTGGAGAAACGCCTGAAAGCCATCCAGGCCCGGGGAGGCAAGGTGGTGGTGGTTGATCCTCGGCGCAGTGAGACGGCGGCGATGGCCGACCAGCATATATTTGTGCGCCCCGGTGGGGATGCGGCGTTGTTGTTCGCGGTGCTCAACACGTTGTTTAGCGAGAACCTGACCCGTGCCAGCCATTTGCCCGTCGAAGGCCTGGAGGATGTGCAGCGCGCCATTGCCGCGTTCACCGCCGAGGCCATGAGCCGCCAGTGTGCGGTGCCGGCCGGGCAGATTCGCCAGTTGGCGCGGGACTTTGCCGCGGCGGACAAGGCCGTGTGTTACGGGCGCATGGGGGTTTCGACCCAGGCCTTCGGCACGCTGTGCCATTGGCTGGTGCAGTTGATCAACCTGGTCACCGGTAACCTGGATCGGGTCGGCGGTGCGTTATGCACGTCGCCAGCAGTGGACCTGGTGGCGTCCACCGGCGGCGGGCATTTCAATCGCTGGCAGAGCCGGGTTTCCGGGCGCCCCGAGTATGGCAGCGAGTTACCGGTGTCGGCCTTGGCTGAAGAAATGCTGACGGAAGGCGAAGGACAAATCCGCGCGCTGGTGACCGTCGCCGGTAACCCCGTGTTGTCCACGCCCAACGGTCGTCAGTTGGAACAAGCCCTGGATGGCTTGGAGTTCATGGTCAGCATCGACCTCTATATCAACGAGACCACGCGTTATGCGGACTTGATCCTGCCGTCCACCTCGGCCCTGGAAAACGATCACTACGACACCACGTTCAATATGTTCGCCGTGCGTAATGTCACCCGCTTTAATCGCGCGATTTTGCCCAAGCCCGAAGGCGCGTTGCATGACTGGGAGATCTTTGTCGGTTTGGCCCAGGCGTTCGCCGCGCAGACGGGGGCTGCGCTCAAGCCGACCATGGCGCCGGCGCAGATGATCGACTTCGGGCTGCGGGCCGGAGCGTATGGTGATGGGTCCGAGCATAAGCTGTCCGTCGCGATGCTGGCAGATCACCCCCATGGCGTGGATCTGGGGCCGCTCAGGGCCAACCTCTCCCAGCGTCTGAAAACTGCGGATGGCAAGGTGCAAGCGGCGCCTGCGGTGATCCTTGCCGACCTGGCGCGGTTTGCCGCGCAGCCGCTGCCGGTGGCTGACGAACTGTTGTTGATCGGACGCCGGCATGTGCGCAGCAATAATTCCTGGATGCATAACTATCACCGCTTGGTGAAGGGCAAGCCGCGTCATCAGTTGCTGATGCATCCCGATGACCTGTCCAGCCGGCAGTTGAGTGATGGCCAGCGGGTGCGCGTGAGTTCACGCATCGGCATGATCGAGGTGGAAGTGCTGGCCAGTCTGGACATGATGCCCGGCGTGGTCAGCCTGCCCCACGGTTGGGGGCATGGCCGGCCGGGCGTGCAGATGAGCATCGCCAGCGGGCAGCCGGGGGCGAGTGCGAACGACTTGACCGACGAACGGCAATTGGACGAGTTGTCGGGCAACGCCGCGCTCAATGGCGTTCCGGTGCAGGTCGCAGCTGCCTGAGCACCCGGCTGGAATTTTGCGTTACAATGCGCCACCGTGCCGACCTGTGAGTCGCAAAGTTCCAGCCGAGGTGTTCCATGGATATCATCGAAACGATCAAAGAGCAGATTGCTGCCAACACCATTCTGCTTTACATGAAGGGCGCACCTAACGCTCCTCAGTGCGGTTTCTCCGCGAAGGCGTCCCAGGCCATCATGGCGTGCGGCGAGAAATTCGCTTACGTGGATATCCTGCAAAACCCTGAAATCCGCGCCAACCTGCCGAAGTACGCCAACTGGCCTACGTTCCCACAACTGTGGGTGGCCGGTGAGCTGGTCGGCGGTAGCGACATCATCGTCGAGATGGCGGCTGATGGTTCGCTGCAAGCCCTGATCAAGGAAGCGGCGGCGAACGCGGCGGCCAAGACCGACGCTTGATTCGTTTGCAATAAAAAGCCCCGCTTCTCGTGAGAGAGCGGGGCTTTTTTATACCTGCTTGCCGAGGGCTTATTCGCCCATCTGCGATTGCAGGTAGTTTTCCAGGCTGACTTTGTCGATCAGGCCCAGTTGGGTTTCCAGCCAGTCGATGTGTTCTTCCTGGTCTTCCAGGATATCTTCCAGCAGTTCGCGGCTGCCGAAGTCGCCTTTGGTTTCGCAGTGAGCGATGGCGGCCTTGAGGTCGCTGTGGCTCTTCTGTTCGAACTTGAGGTCGCTGCTGATCATTTCCTGGGTGTGCTCGCCGATGTTCAGCTTGCCCAGGTCCTGCACGTTCGGCAGGCCTTCCAGGAACAGGATGCGCTTGATCAGCGCGTCGGCGTCCTTCATGGCCTTGATGGACTCTTTGTATTCGCGCTTGCCGAGCTTTTCCAGGCCCCAATCGTCATACATGCGTGCATGCAGGAAGTACTGATTGATCGCGACCAGTTCATTGGCAAGGATTTTGTTGAGTTGCTGGATGACTGAGATGTCGCCTTTCATGACTGGGGTCCTGCCCTGTAATCGCTGTGTATAGGGCGGAGTTTGAGCGGCGAAAACCTTAGTGTCAAACCTAAGTTATTGAATAATAAATGAAAATTAATCGGAATAAGAATGTTTGTGTTCCGCGTCTTGGCGCTAACTAATTGAATTGCGGGCATAAAAAAACCGGACACTAAGTCCGGTTCTTTAAAACACGCCTATTTAGGCGTGTGTAAATTCTGCTGAATAGGGGATTGCGGCCTGGGCTGTTTGCAGCTGCGTCAGGGTTTCCCGTACCACTTGCTTGGCGAGGCAGGCACATTTCCCGCACTGGCTGGCAACGCCGGTGGTTTCACGCACTTCCTTGTAGCTGCAGCAACCTTCGTAGATTGCTTCGCGGATTTGTCCGTCGGTGACGCCAGTACAGAGGCAGACATACATAAGGGAGAACCGTCGCGGGTTTAAGGCTTAAGTGCGGTGGATCTTAATGTTAACGAGAATGATTGTCAAAGTAGATTCGTAGGGTATTCGCTGACAGCGTGCCCGCACTGACGAACGGTTTTTTCAGTGTATGATGGTCGGTCTTCACGAAGCGTGACTGCGTCACAGGGCTGTCGCTTAAGGGCGCCAGACTGGGCCGGTCCTTTTACTTCAATCGTCACCCTTACATCAGGAGATATCCAATGAGCGTACTCGTCGGCAAACAAGCCCCGGATTTCGACGTACCCGCCGTCCTCGGCAATGGCGAAATCGTTGACAGCTTCAAGCTGTCTGAAGCCATCAAAGGCAAATACGGCCTGGTGTTCTTCTACCCGCTGGACTTCACCTTCGTCTGCCCTTCGGAGCTGATCGCTCTGGACCACCGCATGGACGATTTCAAGGCGCGCAACGTTGAAGTGGTAGCCGTTTCCATCGACTCCCATTTCACCCACAACGCCTGGCGCAACACCGCCATCAATGATGGCGGCATCGGCAAAGTCAAATACACCATGGCTGCCGACATGAAGCACGACATTGCCAAGGCCTACGACGTTGAGTCCGAAGGCGGCGTGGCTTTCCGTGGCGCATTCCTGATCGATGACAAGGGCGTTGTACGCTCCCAGATCATCAACGACCTGCCACTGGGCCGTAACATGGAAGAGCTGATCCGCCTGGTCGACGCCCTGCAATTCCACGAAGAGCACGGCGAAGTCTGCCCGGCCAACTGGAAAAAAGGCGACAAAGGCATGAACGCTTCGCCAGAAGGCGTTGCGGCTTACCTGACCGAGAACGCTGGCAAGCTGTAAGCCAGAGTCGAGGTACAAAAAAACCGGCCTGAGAAGGCCGGTTTTTTTGTGCGCGGGAAATGGCTTCAGTCGCCGAAATCTTCCCAACCGCCCATCTGCTTCCAGCGATTGACGATGCCGCAGAACAGATCGGCCGTCTTCTCGGTGTCGTAGCGCGCCGAGTGGGCTTCACGACCGTCAAAGTCGATACCGGCTGCCTGACAGGCCTTGGCCAGTACGGTCTGGCCGTAAGCCAGACCCGCGAGGGTGGCGGTGTCGAAGCTGGAGAACGGGTGGAACGGGTTGCGCTTCATGTCCAGCCGCGCCACGGCGGCGTTCAGGAAGCCCAGGTCGAAGCTGCTGTTGTGCCCGACCAGGATCGCGCGTTTGCAGCCATTGGCTTTCAATGCCTTGCGCACGCCACGGAAGATATCGGTCAGCGCTGCTTCTTCACTCACGGCCATGCGCAGTGGGTGATCGAGCTTGATACCGGTGAATTCCAAGGCGGCTGCTTCGATATTCGCGCCTTCAAACGGCTCGACGCGGAAGAAGTGGGTGTGTTCCGGGAACACAAAACCCTGTTCATCCATGCCGATGGTGGTCGCGGCAATTTCCAGCAACGCGTCGGTGGCGCAATTGAAACCACCGGTTTCTACGTCGATGACAACCGGCAGATAGCCGCGAAACCGCTCGGCCATCGGATGGCGGGAGCCGCCACCGCTGTGCTCGTGTTCGTCGTCGTAATGGTCTTCACTCACTTGCTTTCCTCCAGCAGGCGCCAGCGCAGTGTTTCACCGGCGCGCAGCGGGATAACGGTCAGCTCGCCAAACGGCAGGCTGGCAGGGGCGGTCCAGTCTTCACGGACTAGGGTGATGCGGTCGGTATTCGCCGGCAGGCCGTAGAAACGCGGGCCGTTGAGGCTGGCAAAACCTTCGAGCTTGTCCAGGGCATTGCGTGTTTCGAACGCTTCGGCGTACAGCTCGATGGCTGCATAAGCGGTGTAGCAACCGGCACAGCCGCACGCGGCTTCCTTGGCGTGTTGGGCGTGGGGCGCCGAGTCGGTGCCGAGGAAGAACTTCGGATTACCGCTGGTCGCCGCGTCCAGCAACGCCACCTGGTGGGTGTTGCGCTTGAGGATCGGCAGGCAATAGAAGTGCGGCCGAATCCCGCCCACCAGCATGTGGTTGCGGTTGTACAACAGGTGATGGGCGGTAATGGTCGCGCCGACGTTGGCCGAAGCCTCGGTGACGAACTGCACGGCATCGGCGGTGGTGATGTGCTCGAACACCACCTTGAGGGTCGGGAACAGCTCGACCACGCGGCGCATATGCTCGTCGATGAAGATCTTCTCGCGGTCGAACACGTCCACGTCGCCACGGGTGACTTCACCGTGGATCAGCAGCGGCATGCCGACTTCGGCCATGGCTTCGATGGCCGGCAGGATCTTGTCGATACTGGTCACGCCGGAATCGGAGTTGGTGGTCGCGCCAGCCGGGTACAGCTTGGCGGCGTGCACGTAGCCGCTGGCCTTGGCTTCACGAATCTCTTCGGGCTGGGTACGGTCGGTGAGGTAGAGCACCATCAGCGGTTCGAAGCGGCTGCCGGCCGGCCGCGCAGCGAGGATACGCTGGCGATAGGCGTCGGCTTCAGCGGCATTACGCACCGGAGGTACCAGGTTAGGCATGATGATGGCGCGGCCAAACGTGCGCGCAACATCGGCCACGGTTTGGGGCAACGCAGCACCATCGCGAAGATGAATATGCCAGTCGTCGGGACGCAGCAGGGTCAGGCGGTCGGACATTGGGGATTCCAGGCGGGTCAATCTGGTGGGAATGCTACCGGAAAAGACTCTTGCAGGCACTCGCTATCAAGTTTTGCAGGATGCATCCGATAGCCTTTGGTATGCCTTATCGATGTATGACGCTTTGAAGTGTTGTAGAAACCAGTGGAGCCTCCCGTGCGCCAGCAATATCTAGCCCTGCTCAGTGTGTTCGCCAGCCTGCCTGCGATGGCCCTCACGTTCCAGACACGTCTGGAGAATATTGAGTGGAAGGTGGAGGGCGACAAGTTCGAGTGCCGTCTGACCCAGCCGATCACCGACTTCGGTTCGGGTGAGTTCGTGCGCCGGGCGGGCGAGCAGGCGACGTTTCGTCTGAAAGCCTATGGCGGATCGCTGGGGGCGGGTTCTGCGACCTTATTGGCTGCCGCTGCACCCTGGCAGCCTGGCCGGGGTGATATCAACCTGGGTGCGGTGCGTGCGGGCAGTGGCGATGTGTTGTTCAACAGTTCCCAGGCCCAGGCTGGAAGGCTGTTCAATGGCTTGCTGGAGGGGCGCTCGCCGACGGTCCGGCATTACGGGCGTGAAGGCGGCTACTCGGAAATCCGCTTGTTGCCGGTGCGCTTCAACAAGGCCTACAGCGACTACCAACTGTGTACCGCCAAGTTGCTGCCGATGAACTACGACCAGGTCAAGCAGACGGAAGTCGGTTTCCCCGGTGGTGGCATCGAGCTGGACGCTGCCGCCAAGCAGAAGCTGGCAGTGATTGTGGAGTTCATGAAGGCTGACCCCACCGTCAACCACATCGAGCTCAATGGCCACTCGGACAATAGCGGCAATCGTTTGACCAATCGCGATGTCTCGCGCCGGCGGGCCTTGGCGGTCATGGAGTACTTCAAGGCCAACGGCATCCAGGAGTCCCAGGTCACCCTGCGTTTCCACGGCGAAAGCTACCCGTTGGCGCCCAACACCAATGCCGCCAACCGGGCGCGCAACCGCCGCGTCAATATTCAGCTGGAACGGGTGGCAGCCCCCGAGAAACCGGCGCCCACGGCCACTGCGCCAAGCAATCCGGCCGCCACCTCCTGACGTGCGACCATCGGTCGCTCGTTCGACATAATCTGTCGCTTTATCTTCATTTGCTGTCGCGCCCCTGTAATTTCACGGTTTTGATCGGTAGAATCGTCGCCTTTCCGTACAACCCCGTGGAGTGATGGCATGGCCGACGTAAACAAGGTCGTTCTCGCGTATTCCGGCGGCCTGGACACTTCGGTGATCCTCAAGTGGCTGCAGGATACTTATAACTGTGAAGTGGTGACCTTCACCGCTGACCTGGGTCAGGGCGAAGAGGTCGAACCTGCACGTGCCAAGGCGCAAGCCATGGGCGTGAAAGAGATCTACATTGACGACCTGCGCGAAGAATTCGTCCGCGATTTCGTTTTCCCGATGTTTCGCGCCAACACCGTCTACGAAGGCGAGTACCTGCTGGGTACTTCCATCGCACGTCCGCTGATCGCCAAGCGCCTGATCGAAATCGCCAACGAAACCGGCGCCGACGCCATTTCCCATGGCGCCACCGGCAAGGGCAACGACCAGGTACGTTTCGAACTGGGCGCCTACGCCCTCAAGCCAGGCGTGAAAGTGATTGCGCCTTGGCGTGAATGGGACCTGCTGTCCCGTGAAAAGCTGATGGATTATGCTGAAAAGCACGCAATCCCGATCGAGCGTCACGGCAAGAAGAAGTCCCCGTACTCGATGGACGCCAACTTGCTGCACATCTCCTATGAAGGCGGCGTGCTGGAAGACACCTGGACCGAGCACGAAGAAGACATGTGGAAATGGACCGTCTCCCCGGAGAACGCGCCAGACAAGCCGCAGTACCTGGAACTGACCTACCGCAACGGCGACATCGTCGCACTGGACGGCGTCGAGATGACCCCGGCCACCGTGCTGGCGACCCTGAACTGCATCGGTGGCGAACACGGCATCGGCCGCCTCGACATCGTCGAGAACCGTTACGTGGGCATGAAGTCCCGTGGCTGCTACGAAACTCCGGGCGGCACCATCATGCTGCGTGCCCACCGTGCTATCGAGTCCATCACCCTGGACCGCGAAGTGGCTCACCTCAAAGACGAGTTGATGCCCAAGTACGCCAGCCTGATCTACACCGGCTACTGGTGGAGCCCTGAGCGTCTGATGCTGCAACAGATGATCGACGCCTCCCAGGCCCACGTGAACGGCGTTGTGCGCCTGAAACTGTACAAGGGCAACGTGATCGTCACCGGTCGCAAGTCCGATGAGTCGCTGTTCGACGCCAACATCGCTACCTTCGAAGAAGACGGCGGCGCCTACAACCAGGCGGACGCAGCGGGCTTTATCAAGTTGAACGCATTGCGCATGCGCATTGCGGCCAACAAAGGTCGCAAGTTGTTCTGAGTACGCCACCCGCTCCAAGAGAGGCCCCTTGTTCAAGGGGCCTTTTTTTTGTCTGTGAAAAAGCGCAGCGATAGTCAGTTCCGGCTCGCGGTGGTGAATGTTTAACATGTGTTGAAAGTTAGTCGCTCGAAAAGTTTGCCGTGCGGAAAAAAGTATTTGTTGGTGTATGTATGGTGGGGAAATGAATTATTTACACCTGGTAAGGAACTATGTCTTACAGAAAATTCACTCATACGGGCGTGGTATGGATGTTTCTGATTGAAAGATCTGTAGGAAATATTGGTGTAACTAGATATTTTGAAGGGAACTGGAATGACTGGTTTTTTTTTGCCGGCTTACCCGCGTGAAGGCAACAAGCAAGGGACATTTGCTGAAAACTGTGTGCGCTACCTTTACCGCTCACCCCTTATCCACTGGATAATTTTTTCAAAACATGTGGGAATCCAGAAAAGTCTGAAAGCTTCCATAAAACTCGATACACCCAAGTTGGTGTTTTTTTGTAGGCCGATTCCTATATCGTTGTGGGTTGGGTCTCTGCTTGCTGTTACTTGGGGGGGAGCGCTATGCCAACTAGGAAACGACTAGGCTATTGTGTTTGCTCTGAATAATTCGAACAGCGAAATTGGACTTTCTTATGAATAAAGTGCTGATCGTGGATGATCATCCCGTCATTCGTCTTGCTGTGCGTATGCTAATGGAGCGTCATGGTTATGAGGTCGTTGCCGAGACTGATAACGGTGTCGATGCGTTGCAACTTGCACGGGAGCATATGCCGGACATCGTCATACTGGATATTGGGATTCCGAAGCTCGATGGGCTGGAAGTTATTTGCCGGCTGTCCTCTCTCAAGCAGCCAGCCCCGTTCAAGGTGCTGGTGCTGACGTCCCAGGCACCGGGGCATTTCTCCATGCGTTGCATGCAGGCTGGCGCAGCGGGGTATGTCTGCAAGCAGCAGGACCTGACCGAGTTGCTGAGTGCTATCAAGGCGGTGCTTTCCGGCTACAGCTATTTCCCGAACCAGGCACTCAACTCAGTGCGCTCAACCATGGGCAACGCTACCGAGGCCGACATGGTCGAGCGCCTTTCGGGCCGGGAGATGATGGTGCTGCAGCAGCTGGCCCGGGGCAAAACCAACAAGGAGATCGCCGATGGCATGTTCCTCAGCAATAAAACGGTGAGCACCTACAAGACCCGCTTGTTGCTCAAGCTCAATGCACGTTCGCTGGTAGACCTGATTGAGTTGGCCCAGCGCAATGGGCTGGTATAGAGGAGTGCGCCGTCAATTCGCTTGATAGCCAGCCAGGGAGACAGGTAGAAAAAAGCCTCCGTCAGGGAGGCTTCTGCTCGCCAACGGGCAGGTCAGAGGTCGAAGTCGTAATCGGCCAGTTGTTTTTGCAAGCGTCGCTCTTCCAGCAGATTGTCGATAGTGCGGCGTTTGCTCAGATTGGTCTTGGCTACCTCCGCAACGGGGGCTTCGCCATCGTCTTCCGACTCTGCAACGAGGTCGTCTTCTACATCCAATTGTTCTTTGCCAGTGCTCATAAGGTTCACTCCGGGCTAAGACTGCCGTTGGCGCTCCTTATAACGATAATCCATGAATGGGTAAAAAAGATTTTTTCAATCGATTGATCGAAAAAAACAATGATGCTCAATCGTCGGACGTCTTGTCCTTGTACTCACACAGGTCTTCGATGCGACAGCTGCCGCAGCGTGGCTTGCGCGCCTGGCAAACGTAACGCCCGTGCAGAATCAACCAGTGATGGGAATCGAGTAGATATGGCTTGGGCACGAACTTCATTAATTGAGCCTCCACTTCCACCACATTCTTGCCGCGGGCGATGCCGGTTCGGTTGCTGACCCGGAAAATGTGCGTGTCCACCGCCATGGTCAACTGCCGAAATGCCGTGTTGAGCACGACATTGGCGGTTTTTCGGCCGACACCGGGAAGGGCTTCCAGGGCTTCGCGCGTTTGCGGCACTTCGCTGCCGTGCAACTCCACCAGCATTCGGCAGGTTTCAATGACATTTTTGGCCTTGCTGTTGTACAGGCCAATCGTCTTGATGTATTCGGACAACCCATCGACGCCCAGGGCGTGGATCGCTTCCGGTGTATTGGCCACCGGGTACAGCTTGGCCGTGGCCTTGTTGACGCCAACGTCAGTGGATTGCGCCGACAGGATCACCGCAATCAGCAACTCGAACGGTGACGAGTAGGCCAGTTCGGTTTTCGGTTCTGGATTGTCCTCGTGAAACCTGCGGAAAATTTCCAGGCGTTTTACGGCGTTCATGGGGCAGGCAATTCCTTGCAGACGGTCGGCGTAATGGTGAAAAGTGCTCCCAGGCGCGGAGCCCTATAGGCAACAACCTCAATAGGATAGAGAGGTCAGGCGCTGACATGGGTATCGACCTGGCGCTGCACCTCTTCCAGTTTGTGTTTCGCCGCGGCCAGCACTACTGCGTCGACGCCCGGTTGGCGCTGTAGCTTGCTGACCTCCGCGTGGGCGTAGGCCAGGGCGGTTTTCAGCTGGCGCAGTCGGGCGTCTATGGGGCGTTTTTCCACGCGCTGCAAGTCGGGGCGGGGTTGCTCGGAGGTCGCCTCGACGTCATGCAGGGCTTGCTCGGCAGCGGTCAATGCCGCGCTGAGCGTTGCCAGCTGTTGCGCGTCGGCGCACTGCTCTTGAGCCTTCTTCAACTCGGCGCGCCGCATGGCCAGCTGGATTTTCGCGCGCTTGAGCTCAGGGTCTTTGTTGGCAGGGAGCGGCGGCGGACTGCTGGCTTCCAGCGCTGTGAGTGCTTGCTCCGCGGCTTCGAACTGGTGTTGCAGGATGATCAGTTGCGATTGTTGCTCAAACGTTGGCGGATGGCCGAAAGCTTTCAGGGATTTGTGCAGCTGCGCACGGCTCATGGCGACGCCGATCTTGGCTTTCTTGATCGCTGCATCCGAGGCGGCTTGCCCTGCATCTGCGGGTGCAGCTTGCGTCGGCACCACGCGCTTGGCCCGTGCCAGGCGTTCTGCCAGCTGGCGCTGTTCCTCCCGCTGCAAACGCGCGTTGCGCTGTTCATAACGCCGCCGCGCCCGGTCACGCTTGAGGCTGCGTTCGTGGTGCTCGTGTTCGCTGGCCGCCAATCCGCCCACCATTGGCACCAGGTCGACCAGCGGCCGCATATCGATGCAGTCGACCGGGCAAGGCGCCACGCACAGGTCACAGCCCGTGCACTCGTCGCTGATCACCGTGTGCATGAGCTTGGCAGCACCGACGATCGCATCCACCGGGCACGCCTGGATGCATTTGGTGCAGCCGATGCACTCCGCTTCGCGGATGTAGGCAACCTGGGCTGGCGCTTCACCACGGCTGGCGTCCAGCGTCAGCACGGGGACGCTCAGCAGGTGGGCCAGGCCGACGATCGTCTCCTGACCACCCGGCGGGCACTTGTTGATGTCCTCGCCTTTAGCGATGCCTTCGGCGTATGGCCTGCAGCCCGGGTGCCCGCATTTGCCGCATTGGGTCTGCGGCAGCAGCGCGTCGATACGTTGAATGAGGTTCATGCTGGGATCATTGGCATGGCGGCTAGACAAACAGAACTTGATTATCCGACAAGCGAGAAGAGGGGACTAGCTGAAAAGCCCCGTCGCCGAAGCGACAGGGCTGTTGTGCAGGCTTACTTGATGCGTTGGCCTGGCTTGGCGCCGCTGTCAGGGCTCAGCAGGTAGATTTCTTCACCGCCAGGGCCTGCCGCCATCACCATGCCTTCGGAAATACCGAATTTCATTTTCCGTGGCTTGAGGTTGGCAATCATCATGGTCAGGCGACCATCCAGCTTGGACGGGTCCGGATAGGCGCTCTTGATCCCGGAGAACACGTTGCGTTGCTCGTCACCGATATCCAGTGTCAGGCGCAGCAGCTTGTCGGCACCTTCCACGGCTTCGGCCTTGATGATCAGCGCGACACGCAGATCCACGGCGGCGAAAGCGTCAAAGTCGATTTCCGGGGAAAGCGGGTCTTTGGCCAGTTCACCATTGCCAGCGGGTGCAGCCGAACCGGTGTCGGTCTGGCTGGCGACCAGGTCTTCTTTCGAAGCGTCGGTCATGGCCTGGACTTTGACCGGGTCGATCCGGGTCATCAGCGGCTTGAACTCGTTCAGCTGGTGGTTGCTGAGCAGGCTGGCGTGGTCGTTCCAGGTCAGCGGCGCGACGTTGAGGAACGCTTCGGCGTCGGCGGCCAGCAATGGCAGCACCGGCTTGAGGAAGATCACCAGCTGGCGGAACAGGTTGACGCCCGTGGCGCAGATCGCCTGGACTTCAGCCTGCTTGCCTTCCTGTTTGTTCAACGACCACGGTGCCTTGTCGGCGATCCAGGCGTTGGCGCGGTCGGCCAGGCCCATGATTTCGCGCATGGCGCGGGCAAAGTCACGGGCCTCGTAGGCGTCGGCGATGCTTGGCGCGGCGGCCAGGAACGCGTCGGTCAGCTCTGGCGCAGCGTTCTCGGCCACCAGCACACCGGCGTTGCCCTTGTGGATGAACCCGGCGCAACGGCTGGCGATGTTGACGACTTTGCCCACGAGGTCCGAGTTGACCTTCTGTACGAAGTCTTCCAGGTTCAGGTCCAGGTCATCGACGCCACGGCCCAGCTTGGAGGCGTAGTAGTAGCGCAGGTATTCCGGCGACAGGTGGTCCAGGTAGGTGCGCGCCTTGATAAAGGTGCCACGGGACTTGGACATCTTCTGGCCGTTGACTGTCAGGTAGCCGTGCACCGCGATGCCGGTCGGCTTGCGGTAGCCCGAGCCTTCCAGCATCGCTGGCCAGAACAGGGCGTGGAAGTTGACGATGTCCTTGCCGATGAAGTGGTACAGCTCGGCCGTGGAATCCTTGTTCCAGAACGCGTCGAAGTCCAGCTCCGGCGTGCGATCGCACAGGTTCTTGAAGCTGGCCATGTAGCCGATCGGCGCATCCAGCCACACATAGAAGTATTTGCCCGGCTCGCCCGGGATCTCGAAACCGAAGTACGGCGCATCGCGGGAGATATCCCACTGTTGCAGGCCGCTGTCGAGCCATTCGGCGAGTTTGTTGGCCACGGCATCCTGCAGGGTGCCGCTGCGGGTCCAGGTTTGCAGCATCTGCTGGAAATCCGGGAGCTTGAAGAAGAAGTGCTGGGAATCCCGGAGTACCGGAGTGGCACCGGAGATAGCCGACTTCGGATCCTTCAATTCAGTCGGCGCATAGGTTGCACCGCATTTTTCGCAGTTGTCGCCGTACTGGTCTTCGGTGCCGCATTTCGGGCAGGTGCCCTTGATGAAGCGGTCGGCCAGGAACATTTTCTTTTCCGGGTCGAAATACTGGGTGACCGACCGCTGGTCGATATGCCCGGCGTCCTTCAACCGCAGGTAGATCTGGCTCGACAGCTCGCGGTTTTCTTCGGAGTGGGTCGAGTGGAAGTTGTCGAAGTCCACCAGGAACTCGGCAAAGTCGGCGCTGTGTTCAGCCTGCACGTTGGCGATCAGTTGTTCCGGGGTGATGCCTTCCTTTTCGGCGCGCAACATGATGGCCGAACCGTGGGCGTCGTCCGCGCAGACATAGATGCATTGGTTGCCGCGATGCTTCTGGAAGCGCACCCACATATCGGTCTGGATGTACTCAAGCATATGGCCAAGATGGATGGAACCATTGGCATAGGGCAGGGCGCTGGTGACGAGGATCTTGCGTGGCTCGGACATGGGGCTCGGCTACTTGATGAAACGGAGGTCGGCCACTATAAAGCGCCGGGAAATATATTTCACCCCGTGGAGCTGTTTCAGCATCTTCCCGGCCTGCGAAAGCATGCCGCTGACCGGCGGGAACGGTTAGGATAGCCGCCTGTTTCAGTCAGTCTTTTTTCGGGAGTAGCCCATGAGCGCCGTCAATCGCGCAGCGGTGGAAGCCGTTCTTCGCCAGTACACCGACCCTTATTTGAACCAGGACCCGGTCAGTGCCGGCTGTGTACGTGCCATCGAGGTACAGGGCGACCACGTGTCGGTCCAGCTGGAGCTGGGCTATGCCGCAGGCCTGTTCAAGAACGGCTGGGCGCAGATGCTGCAAATGGCCATCGAAGGCCTCGACGGCGTGCGTTCGGCCAAGGTCGAGATCCAGTGCGTGATTGCGCCGCACAAGGCCCAGGCGCAGATCCCGGGGCTGGCCAACGTCAAGAACGTCGTCGCCGTCGCTTCCGGCAAGGGCGGCGTGGGCAAATCCACCA
This sequence comes from Pseudomonas sp. FP453, assembly GCF_030687495.1. Taxonomy (NCBI): domain Bacteria; kingdom Pseudomonadati; phylum Pseudomonadota; class Gammaproteobacteria; order Pseudomonadales; family Pseudomonadaceae; genus Pseudomonas; species Pseudomonas sp. FP453. The sequence goes on from NZ_CP117435.1 coordinate 1,331,361, forward strand.
CTGCGGCCAACCTGGCCCTGGCGCTGGCCCGTGAAGGTGCCCGCGTGGGCATTCTCGACGCCGACATCTACGGCCCGAGCCAGGGTGTGATGTTCGGCATCGCCGAAGGCACGCGGCCCAAGGTCAAGGATCAGAAGTGGTTCGTGCCGATCGAGTCCCACGGGGTGGAAGTCATGTCCATGGCCTTCCTCACCGACGACAACACGCCGATGGTCTGGCGCGGGCCGATGGTCTCCGGGGCCCTGCTGCAACTGGTCACCCAGACGGCCTGGGGCGACTTGGACTATCTGGTGATCGACATGCCGCCAGGCACCGGTGATATCCAGCTGACCCTGGCACAGAAAGTCCCGGTGGCCGGTTCGGTGATCGTCACGACGCCGCAGGACCTGGCCCTGCTCGATGCCAAGAAAGGCGTGGAGATGTTCCGCAAGGTCAATATCCCGGTGCTGGGTGTTGTCGAGAACATGGCGGTGCACATCTGCTCCAACTGCGGCCACGCCGAGCATCTGTTCGGTGAAGGTGGCGGTGAGAAACTGGCCACTCAATACGGTGTTGAACTGCTGGCCTCGCTGCCGCTGTCGATGCTGATTCGCGAGCAGGCTGACGGCGGCAAGCCCACTGTTGTGGCCGAGCCTGACAGCCAGATCGCCATGATCTATCAGGAACTCGCCCGTCACGTGGGCGCACGCATTGTCTTGCAGGAAGCCGCGGCGCCGGCAATGCCGACGATTACTGTCAGCGACGACTAAGGGATGTGAAGGGAAAAAGCCTCGACAGTGTCGGGGCTTTTTCATGCCCGCAAGATGCCCAGGACGTGGCCGTTACGCTTTTGCGCAATTGCTCGTGTAAGCATTTGCTTACTTTTTCGTAAGTGTTTGGTTTTTTTACCGGACATGTACGTCCCGAAACGCTGAAGGTTTTTTATAACGCGTTGAAAAATAACAATTAATTAAATCTTGTTGAGGGCCTTTGTGTGTCAGTCCATGGGTTGGATCCCGTTGAACTTCCCTTGGAAGTCTCTAAGATCAGCCCTGTGTCCACGGATTGACACAGCCATCAAGGAACGATGGTTTGAAGGAACGTCGCAGGATGCGATTCATCAGGATGATGAAAAGGAATACAGGGACTAGGGAAAAAATGTGGGCGGGTCATACCGCCCCTTTTTTTGCCTGCAAAAAAGTCCCCGGACGCAAAAAAGGCCCCTAAGGGCCTTTTTTTGTTTGGCGGCGGCGCTGTTAGCGCTCGAGGTCTTTGATCTTGCCTTTGACGCCATCCCACTCTGCTGCATCCGGCAGCGAGTCTTTCTTCTCAGTGATGTTTGGCCAGATTTCCGCCAGCTCGACGTTCAACTGAATAAATTCCTGCATCTCTGCCGGGACTTCGTCCTCTGAGAAAATCGCGACGGCCGGGCATTCTGGTTCACACAGGGCGCAGTCGATGCACTCATCCGGGTGGATGACCAGGAAGTTCGGGCCTTCGTAGAAGCAGTCCACCGGACATACTTCCACGCAGTCGGTGTACTTGCACTTGATGCAGTTGTCGGTGACGACGAAGGTCATTTCTAATTCTCTCCTCAGGCGGCGGCAGCGAAACCCTTTGTGGCAGGGCTCGCGAGGTTCGGGAGCGATAGTCTGCAGGCCAGGCTAAAAAGCCCGCAGCATCCCAAACCGCGCGAGAGTCTACCAGCTTGCAAGCGTCAGCGTTATATCCGAACCTTCAGTGCATATAACATTTCGAGCGCTTTACGCGGCGTCAAGTCATCCAGGTCAAGTTTTGCCAACTCTTCCAGCACCGGATGGGGCAGGGTGGCGAACATATCGCTCTGGTGAGGTGCTGCACTTTTGCTCGCGGCCTTGGCTGGGCTGGCGACCACGGTTTCATGGGGCAATGCCGTGGTTTCCAGGCGGCTGAGGTGCTCGCGGGCGCGGCTGATCACGATGTTCGGCACGCCGGCCAACTGCGCCACCGCCAAGCCGTAACTCTGGCTGGCCGGCCCTGGCAGCACATGGTGCAGGAACACGATGCGCTCGTTGTGCTCGGTGGCATTGAGATGCACGTTGGCTACCAGCGGTTCGCTTTCCGGCAACACGGTCAGTTCGAAATAGTGGGTAGCGAACAGCGTATAGGCACGCAGGTGCGCCAAACGCTCGGCCGCCGCCCAGGCCAGGGACAGGCCGTCGAAAGTGCTCGTGCCGCGACCGACTTCGTCCATCAGCACCAGGCTGCGCTCGGTGGCGTTGTGCAGGATGTTGGCGGTTTCGCTCATTTCCACCATAAAGGTCGAACGGCCGCCGGCCAGGTCGTCGCTGGAACCGATCCGCGTGAAAATCCGGTCCACCAGGGACAGCTCGCAACTGGCCGCCGGCACAAAGCTGCCGATATGCGCCAGCAGCACGATCAACGCGGTCTGACGCATGTAGGTGGATTTACCGCCCATGTTTGGACCGGTGATCACCAGCATGCGGGTGTCATCGTCCAGCGACAGGTCGTTGGCGACGAACGGCGTCGTCAGCACTTGCTCCACCACCGGGTGACGGCCCTGCACAATGCGCATGCACGGCTCGCTGACAAAACGCGGGCAGTTCAGGTCAAGGTTCAACGCACGCTCGGCGAGGTTGCTCAGTACATCCAGCTCGGCCAGGGCGGCGGCGGTGTCTTGCAACGGCGCCAGTTGGCCGATGAGGTCCTCGAGCAGGGCTTCATACAGCATCTTTTCCCGCGCCAGCGCACGGCTCTTGGCCGACAGCGCCTTGTCTTCGAACTCCTTGAGCTCCGGCGTGATAAAGCGCTCGGCACCTTTGAGGGTCTGGCGGCGTTGATAGTCGATAGGCGCCGACTCAGCCTGCTTGCTCGGCAATTCGATGAAGTAGCCGTGTACGCGGTTGTAGCCGACTTTCAAGTTGGCCAGGCCGGTACGGGCTTTTTCGCGGGCTTCCAGGTCAATCAGGAACTGCCCGGCGTTTTCGCTGAGGGATTGCAGTTCGTCCAGCTCGCTGTCGTAACCGGTCTTCAACACGCCGCCGTCACGGATAATCGCCGGCGGGTTGTCGATGATGGCTTTTTCCAGGAGTGCCGCCAGTTCCGGGTAGGTGCTGGTGGTCACGGCCAACTGTTGCAGGTGCGGCGTGTCCAGTTCGGTCATCGCCGCTTGCAGTTGCGGCAGGGCGCCGAGGGCATCGCGCAGCCGCGCCAGGTCGCGGGGCCGCGCATTGCGCAGGCCAATCCGCGCGAGGATGCGCTCGATATCGCCGATTTCCTTCAACTGCGGTTGCAGCTTCTCGAAGCGGTAGCCGTCCAGCAGGCAGGTAATAGAAGACTGGCGCGCTTGCAGCACGCTCAAGTCCCGTAGCGGACGGTTCAGCCAACGGGTCAGCAAGCGGCTGCCCATGGCGGTCTGGCAACGGTCGACGACCGATTGCAGGGTGTTGTCGCGCCCGCCGGACAGGTTGGTGTCCAGCTCCAGGTTGCGCCGGCTGGCGCCATCCAGCACCACGGTATCGTCCAGGCGCTCATGGCGCAGGGCGCGCAAATGCGGCAGGGCGGTGCGTTGGGTTTCCTTGGCATAACCGAGCAGGCAGCCGGCGGCGCCGATGGCCAGGGTCAGGGTTTCGCAACCAAAGCCCTTCAAGTCCTGCACGGAGAACTGTTGGCACAGGCTTTTCAGCGCCGAGTCACGCTCAAAATCCCACGGCGCACGGCGCTTGGCCCCACGACGTTTTTCCGCAGGCAGGTCCTTTGGCCAATCGTCCGGAATCAACAACTCCACCGGGTTGATACGTTCCAGCTCGGCCAGCAGGTTTTCCCAACCCTTGATCTCCAGCACAGTGAAATTGCCGCTGGTGATGTCCAGCACCGACAGGCCGAACAAACGCTCATCGCCCAGCACTGCGGCAATCAGGTTGTCGCGACGCTCATCCAGCAACGCCTCATCACTCACCGTCCCCGGGGCGTAATGATGCGCACCACCTGGCGTTCTACCGGCCCCTTGCTGGTGGCCGGGTCGCCGATCTGCTCACAGATCACCACCGACTCGCCCAGCTTCACCAGCTTGACCAGATAACCTTCCAACGAGTGGTAAGGGATCCCACACATCGGAATCGACTGCCCGGCCGATTGCCCACGGGCGGTCAGAGTGATGTCCAGCAGCTTGGCGGCCTTCTTCGCGTCTTCGTAGAAGATCTCGTAGAAGTCGCCCATGCGATAGAACATCAACTGATCAGGGTGCTGGTTCTTGAGGCGCCAGTACTGCTGCATCATCGGGGTGTGGGAGGACAAGTCGGAAGTGTTTTTACTCATTGGGTAATAGGCAGATTCGTTAAAAGGAGTGGGGCAAAGGGGGCGCTTGGCCCTGCTGATTTTGCGATGGCGGCAAGGTTAACACGCGAGGTCGGGGCTTCGCAGGTCGCAAGCGGATAGGTATACAGGTGCTAAGAATGCAAAAAAATATGCGGATTAGCATTTGCCAACCCAAAAAACTCCCGTCACTATCCGCGCTATGCAAAAACGCAATGTTTCTATCGTCTTACGAGAACTGCTGGACCGCGACCGGATCTCCCCCATGGAGCTTCACCGGCGCACCGGCGTGCCTCAATCCACGCTGTCCCGGATCCTCAACGGCAAGATTGTCGACCCCTCGGACAAGCACATCTCACGCATCGCCGAGTACTTTCGCGTCAGCACCGACCAACTGCGCGGACGCGTAGCCATCGGCGCCTTGCGCGAAGACCTGCGTGACCCAACCCATTCGGAGCTCAAGGACATCAGCCTGTGGGACGATGACACCCCCGTGAATGATGACGAGGTGTCGATCCCTTTTCTGCGCGAGGTTGAATTGGCTGCTGGATCAGGAAGATTCGTCATCGAGGAAAGTGAAAAGGCCAGCCTGCGCTTTGGCAAGCGCAGCCTGCGGCACAACGGTGTGCAGTTTGACCAGGCCAAGTGCGTGACCGTGCGTGGCAACAGCATGCTGCCCGTGCTGCGTGATGGGGCGACGGTTGGGGTCAATGCGGGCAAGAGCGGGATTGGCGATATCGTCGATGGTGATTTGTACGCGATCAATCACAACGGCCAACTGCGGGTGAAACAGCTCTATCGCCTGCCTTCCGGGATTCGCCTGCGCAGTTTCAATCGTGATGAGCACCCGGACGAGGACTACAGTTTCCAGGACATCCAGGATGAGCAGATCAGCATCCTCGGCCATGTGTTCTGGTGGGGCATGTACGCCCGCTAACCACCTTAGGTAAGACAAAACCCGCCAATGCGCGGGTTTTTTTTCGCCTGGCAAAAAGCAGGCAGGCCCAGTGCCCGCAAGGGCTCTTATGCGATAGGGCATTAATCTCTACAAATAAATGCGCTAATGCATTGACTGTATATCCATACATGCATATTCTCCATCTCAAGCCAGCCAAGAAGGCCTGGTGGAGGCAGCAAGGATGCTGCCAAGGAAGACAAGGAAGGCACGCAACATCGGCATGGAAGCCATCACAGCGATGGCAAGGACGCCAGGCAACACCGGCAAGGATGCCGACGCTCTTTAGTTACACCGCATGACAAGAACAGGCAGCGATGAACCGGCCTCAACGGTTCAGAGGGTTGGCAACTGACCCGGGTGTGCAGCGTAAAGCACCAGAAGCAGTTATCCGGCGGACAGGGATCGTGGTCGGAAAAACATCGAGGTAAGAACCGTACCGCGCCAGTAGCGCCGACAGTTCGCGGGACGCATTACTGAAAAGCCTGGGCAGCCGGGCTTTTTGGAATGCCAACCGACACACGGAAGTATTCAAACCCCGGCACTGTGCCGGCATTGCTCAGCCAGGAGGCGTGACATGACAAACGAGCAGCAAGCGTTAGCGGAAATGCCGATCTGGCTAGTGATCGTGCTGGCCCTGATCGGCGGGGTCAGCGGTGAAATGTGTGGCGCGCCGACAAGGAGGGCGCCCGGGGCTGGTCGCTGGTGCGCCGCCTGGCCTTGCGGTCTGGGGCGTGCATGGTCTGCGGGGTCTCGGCCGTGATGCTGTTGTATGCGGCCGGCCTGTCGGTCTGGACCGCCGCGGCACTGGGGTGCCTGACCGCCATGGCCGGCGCAGACGTTGCCATCGGCCTTTATGAACGTTGGGCGGCCAAGCGTATCGGCGTCAACCGCCCGGATCAGCAGTAACCGCTGCAAGGACGCAACAAGATGACCTCTATCGAAAAAACCTCCCCAACTGCCCATGGCGATTGAGGACGCGCTGAAGAGCGCTTTCCCACAATTGCGTGTAGGTAATCACCAGGACTTCAGCGCCGCCGGCGACATGACCGGCGTGCTGATCAGCATGGAGCGCAATGGCCCTGGCGTGCGCTCCCTTGAGGGGCGCAAGGCGCATGTGCTGGCGGTTTCACTCAAGGTCACTGTCGCCAGCGGGGCCGCAGCGTTTGATGCCTGCGACCTGGCCAGCCAACTGATGGACCTGGCCCTCGACAACCGCTGGGGCCTGCCGCCGGATCAGTGCGATTTACCGGTCGCTATCGTCGCGGCCCCTTCCGTGCCAACCGGCACGGAAACGGACTACGACACCTGGACCGTGTCCTTCAGCCAAACCCTCTACCTCGGCCCGCGCCTCCTCGAAGATCCCACCGGCAAACCGTTATTTGCCCGCACCTGGGAAGTCTCCGACATCAACGACCCGGATCAATATCGTCCACTTCAGGAGTAGTCCATGTTCGACGCATTGCTGCGCATGCAACTCGGGCCGATTGTCGAGCGCCTGGTGGACATGGAAGCCCAGCTCGAAGACCTCTACCGACGTGCGGAAAGCTTCTGCCGGATTGGCGTGTGCCAGGAGGTCGACGCCGCCAGCAACACCTGCAAGGTCAGTCATGGCGATTTGCTCAGCCCGGCCATCCGTTTTTTCAACCCCAGCGCCGGTTCGCAGACTGAAACCCGCATTCCCTCGGTGGGTGAGCAGTGCCTGTTGCTCAACTACGGCGGTGGTGAAGGCGGAGCACAATCCGTGGCCTTGTTCGGCCTCAACAGTAGCCTGTTTCCGCCAGTGTCCGGCGTGGCCTCGCTGACCCGGCGTCGGTATCAGGACGGCACCCAAAGCGACTACGACGATGCCAGCCATACGTTCAATTGGAGCAACGGGCCGACCACCGTCAGCGGTTCCCGTGAACAGCTGAACGTGACTGTCGGCGCCGCCACGCTGACGCTGACCCAAGACAGCATCACCCTGCAACTCGGCGCCAGCGGCTTGTTGCTGGATGCCGCCGGCGTGCATTTGAGCGGCCCGGTGGTGGACCACCACGGCCGCGTGATCAGCAGCGCATAAGGATTTTCCATGATCGGAATCGATAGGAACAGCGGGGCAGCGGTCGACGACTGGCTGCAATTCGTCCAGCGCGCCACCCGAGCGCTGACCACCCCCGTGGGCACTCGCCAGAAGCGCCCGTTATATGGCTCGAAGATCCCGCAGCTGCTCGGCCAGAACCTCGGTGACGACCTGTTGATCCTCGCCCAGAGCCACGCCGCCGACGCGTTCTACAACGCGCAGAACGGCATCACCGACTTTCAACCCCAGGTCATCGTCGCGACCCGCCAGGGCGCCGGCTTGTTACTGCGTTTTGCCGGCACCTGGAAAAACCGCCAACAATCCTTCGAGGTCGTCACATGAGCATGCTGATCCCTGGCCAGAACCAACTGGCGGAACCGGCGATTATCGCGGTCGATGCGTTCGAGCCGTTGCTGGCTGAATTCAAGGCGTTCGTCGTCGACTATGTGGCCACCCGCGCGCCGCAGAGCGCGGCCAAGCTCCAACTCAGCCTCGACAATGAAAGCGAGCTGCTGACCCTGGCCCTGGAAGCGTTTTGCGTACGCCTGCAAACCCACGAACGCCAATACAATGCGCGCATCAAGCAGATGCTGGCGTGGTGGGCCACCGGCAGCAATCTGGATGCGCGCCTCGCAGACATGGGCCTGGAGCGCCAGGTGCTCGACCCTGGCGACCCGGCGGCATTCCCGCCTGTGCCGCCGACGCTGGAAAGCGACGATGACGCTCGCCTGCGCTATTACCTGGCACCCCACGCCCCTGCGGCGGGCTCGCGCATGCAATATCGCCGCGAAGTGTTCACGTTGGGCGAACGGCCAGCGGTCAAAGTGCAAAGCGCCGCGCCGGGCGTGGTGACGGTCAGCTACACCTTCAACCCGGACGGCTACGCCGCGCGGATCAAGGATGGCAATGGTCGGCGTACCGCGCCTGGCGAGGTGATGGTCACCGTGCTCTCTCGGGATGGCGATGGCAGCGCCTCTGCCGATTTGCTTGACGGCGTGCGGCGACATTTCGCACGGCCCGATGTACGGCCGGAGACCGATCTGGTCACGGTCCAGGGCGCGCAGATCCAACGCTACAAGATCCGCGTGGTCGCCAAGATCAACGCGGGCCCCGATTCGGGGTTGACCCAGGTTGCCGCGCAACAGTTGCTGCAAACCTATGCGGAGTCCTGTCATCGCCTGGAAGGTCGGGTCGATCCGAGCTGGATCGACTACGCCATCCACAGCGCCGGCGCTGCGCAGCTGCAAATCCTCGAACCGCTGGCGCCGATCATCAGTTCGGCGTTCCAGGCGCCGTACTGCACGGGTGTCGAGGTGGAGGTGCGCACGCTATGAGTGAGCCCAAGACAAGCCTGTTGCCCGCCAACAGTTCACCCCTGGAAAAGGCCCTGGACCTGGGCTTCGGCTACTTGCTGGAACGGGTCACACCGCCATTTCCCCAACTGATGGACCCGGATCGTACGCCCGCAGCGTTTTTGCCCTACCTGGCAGCGGACCGCGCGGTGAACGAATGGAGTACCACCGCGCCCGAGGCCGAGAAGCGCCTGACGGTCAAACTCGCCTGGCCCACCGCCCGCCAGGCCGGCACTCGCCAAGCCCTGGAAAACGCCGTCAAAGGCCTGCGACTACGCCCCGAAGTGCGTGCCTGGTACGAGCAGAAACCGCGAGGTGTGCCCTACAGCTTTTGCCGTCCGAGTCTGGACCGAATTGCCCTACAGCGAAGCCACTGACCTGCGACTCGATCGACGTCTGGCTGATGCCAAAAGCGAGCGCGACATCTTCTCGGTCTCCATCGGCCTGAGCGCGTCGGGCCGCCACACCATCGGCGCTGCCACGCTGTGCGGCGAACTCACCACGATCTACCCAAACGTGCTGGCCGGCGTTGAGGCCACGGGCCGCGCCTGTTTGGCGGCCGGGCTCTACACCGTCGAAACCACCACCCTTTATCCACAGGAGCACTAAATGGCTGACTATTACACCCTGCTCACCAACGCGGGGATCGCCTACGAAACCGCCTGCAAGGCTGCCGGCGTGCCGATCAAACTGGCGCAGATCTCCGTCGGCGACGGCAACGGCGCTGTCTATAACCCTGATGCCAGCGCAAAAGCGCTGAAACGCGAAGTCTGGCGTGGGCCGCTGAACGCGCTGTTTCAAGATGAAAAAAACGCCAACTGGCTGATGGCTGAGGTCACCATCCCGTCAAATGTCGGCGGCTGGTATGTACGGGAGGCCGGGCTGTGGACGGACAGCGGGATCTTGTACGCCATCGTCAAATACCCGGAGTCGTACAAGCCGGTGTTGACGACGTCGGGGGCGGGCAAAGAGTTTTACATTCGCTCGATTTTCGAGACGACCAATGCCGCCAATGTGACGTTGTTGATTGATGACACGGTGGTGAAGGCGACTCGGGCGTGGGTGATGGACTACGTGGAGAAGAGGACTTATTCGAAGGCTGAGGTCGATACGATGATTGCCAAAGCCTCGGCGTTGCCGGTCGGCTCGGTCATCGCCTTTCCCGTGAATAAAGTTCCGCCAGGCTTTCTTGAGATCGATGGGAGTATCAAGAGCGCCGCAGCTTATCCCGACCTGTCCGTATTTCTGGGGGGCGCGTTCAACAAGGGGGATGAAGGTGTCGGAAACTTCCGGCTGCCTGAGTCTCGCGGAGAATTCTTGCGCGGCTGGGATCATGGCCGTGGTATAGACGCAGGCCGAGAAGTTGGCAGCTGGCAAAAAAGTACGTTGCAGGTGTTTGACTACAGCACCGTAAGCCCATCTGTTGGGGGGTTGTGGCACACGGGGCCGGACGCTGAGGCCTTGAGTACACATGGCCTGGATCCTATTGTGCAAAGTGATTATCCCGTCAGCTATTCCATTTATGCGACCGGGACCCAGACGACCCAGAACGTCGGCTTAGGCGGTACTCGCCCGCGAAACCTGGCGGTCATCTGGTGCATCAAAGCGTGGAACGCCCCAGTCAACCAGGGCGTCATCGACATTTCGGCACTGGCAGCACTGGCCTCGCAGGCAACCGAGCTCAAACAAGGCACAACCAAGGTCGCCACGGCTGTGCAAATGCTCGATAGCACCAATGATTTGGTCATGGTCACACCGAAGAAGCTGCGCCTCGGCTTTGCCTCAAGCTTTACCCCAACGGGCTATTTCGTTTTCCCAAGTTGGCTTGGCGGCTTGGTTATTCAATGGGGCGTCGTTGACTACCAGACAAGCGGCGATAGCTTGCTACCCGTCTCGTTTCCCGTTGAGTTTCCCTACTCTGTGCTCTATGCCGACTGGACTGTTGATAGCGATATTTTGAGCTCAGTGATCGGATCTTACGTTTACCAGGTCACGAAAAAAGGCATGACCTTGACGTGCGATAAACAAGTCACCTCTGTGGCAACCGTTGTTGCGCGCTGGTTTGCGTTCGGCAGATAAGGAGAATTTATGCGTTTTTACAGTCCATCGACAGGCTGCACGTATCTGCCTGCGATACATGGCGAGAATATTCCGAGTGATGCAGTAGAGATCTCGGATGAGGTTTTTCTACAGGTTATTGCGAACCCGGAGCGAGGCAAGATCCGCGCGCACGATGATAACGGTCAGCCCTACCTGATCAGCGCGCCAGTCATTGAGATTGACCTTGCGGTCGTAGAGCGCCTGTGGCGAGACGCTGAAATTGAAAGCGCTAAATGGCTGCGTGAGCGTCATCGCGATGAACTTGAGATCGGTGTTAACACAACGCTGACGACTGAGCAGTTTTCGGAGCTGCTGCTGTACGTGCAATCACTGCGCGACTGGCCGCAATCGCCGAACTTCCCCAATAACCAGCAGCGGCCAGTAGCGCCAGCCTGGATCGCCAACCAAACCGAATAAACGCCCCGCCCTGACGGGGCGTTTTCTTTCCTGATTCAAACCCCGCCGCCTCGAGCGGCTTTTTTGTGCATGGAGTGCATATGCCCACCCGCCAAACCTACACCGTCCTCATCCCATTCCCCACCCACGCCGGCCACTGGTCTGTCGTCGGCGAGGAACTCGACCTGCTGGACGTCGAAGCAACCGCCTTGCGCACCGCTGGCCGTCTGGAACTGACCAGCGTCCTCAACGCCACCCCGGCCCCAAAGGCCACCACCGAGAAGGCTGACTAATCATGGCTGAGGTTTTGAACTTCGAGCACAACGGCATCACCGTCAACGCGACCGAATCCCCCGAGGCCATGGGTGGCCTGGGCGATAACGTGATCGGCCTGGTCGGTACCGCGCCGAAAGCCCACGCGTCGATCCCGAAAAATTCGCCGTTCCGTATCAACAGTTTCACCGCCCAGGCGTTGCTGGACCCTACCGGCGCCGAGTCGGGCACGCTGTTTCATGCGGTGTACCAGATCCTCAAGGTGGTGAAGGTGCCGGTCTACGTGGTGATCGTGGAGGAGGGCGCAACCGCGGCCGATACCCAGAACAACGTGATCGGTGGCGACGAGCCGGTCACCGGTCGCAAGCTGGGCCTGGCGGCACTGGCCAGCGTGCCGGAAGACCTGACCATCATCGGCGCCCCGGGCTTCACCGGCGTCAAGGCGGTGGCCGGTGAGTTCGCGGCCTTCGGCAAGCGCATCAAGGCCCGTGTGGTGCTGGATGGCAAGGACGTGGCGGTCGCCGGCCAAGTGACCTACAGCGGCGAACTGGGAGGCGCCGACCTTGGCTTCGACCGTTGCCTGCTGGTGCACAACATGCCGTCGGTGTACTCCAAGGCGGCGAAGAAGAATGTGTTCCTGGCGCCGTCGTCCCTGGCGATCGCCGCATTGGCCAAGGTCAAGCAGTGGGAAAGCCCGGGCAATCAGGTGACGTTCGCCGAGGATGTTTCCCGCGTCGTCGAGTACAACATCCTCGACACCTCCACCGAAGGCGACCTGCTCAACCGCTACGGCGTCAGCTACTACGCCCGCACCATCCTCGGCGGTTTCTCGCTGCTGGGTAACCGTTCCATCACCGGCAAGTTCATCAGCTATGTCGGCCTGGAAGATGCCATCAGCCGCAAGCTGGTCAAGGCCGGCCAGAAAGCCATGGCGAAGAACCTCACCAAGTCCTTCATGGACCAGGAGGTCAAGCGCATCAACGACTGGCTGCAAACCCTGGTCGCCGACGAAACCATCCCCGGCGGCAGCGTGTACCTGCACCCGGAATTGAACAGTGTCGAGAAGTACAAGAACGGCACCTGGTTCATCGTCATCGACTACGGCCGCTACGCGCCGAACGAACACATGATTTATCAACTCAACGCCCGCGATGAAATCATCGAGCAGTTCCTGGAGGACGTTCTCTAATGTTTACCAACCGAGTCAGACAGGCCATTGCGGCCACCCTTCAAGGCCTGCCGTTGTCCGCGACGGTGGAGGAATTCACCCCGCCGACGATCGAGTTCGAGATGGAGCCCATGTCCGGCGGGCGTTTTATCGCCGAGGAAATGGCCAAGAGCGGCAAGGTGCTCAATGCCACATTGATGCTGCAAGGCGCCGGCCCGGAAATCATGCTGGCCCTGGGTGTGCGCCTGGGTGACGACATCCTGCTGAACGTGCGCGAAGCCGGCCAGGACCAGGACGGCAAGACCTATTTCACCTACCACACGGTCGGCGGCAAGCTCAAATCCCTGGCGGAAGCCAAGCTGAAAATGGGCGACAAGGCCACCACCACCCTGGAGTTGTCCTGCCGCACCTACAACCGCCTGGAAAACGGCATCCCGGTGATCGACATCGACGTACGCACCCAGAAGTTCGTGCTCAACGGCGTCGATATCCTCGGCGATGCACGCCGCGCCGTGCTGATGCCTTAAGGCCGATCGAGTTCCCTGTGGGAGCCGGGCTTGCCCGCGATAGCATCACCTCGGTCTAGCTGAATGACCGAGTCGCCTGCATCGCAGGCAAGCCAGCTCCCACAGGGACCGGCGCTCGCCCTTTTTTACAACGTTACCCAAGGAATTGCCCCATGGCCTGGATGCCACCGCTGCACCGCCTGCTCTCGCCGATCACCGCCGACACTGGCGCGACGATCGAGCAGGTTCAACTCAAACCGCTGTACTACGCCGCGCAAAAAGACGCGCTGGCCCGGGCCGGTGATGATGAGGACGATCAGTTCTTCGAACTGGCGAAACTCGCCACCGGCCTGTCGGAAAAAGAGCTCGACCAACTCAAGCGCCCGGACTACGTGACCATCGCCCAGTTCGTACATGAGATGTCGACCCGTCCTGCGTCGTTCTTCCTCGGCGAGCCGGCGCCATCGAGCCACGAACAACCGGTCCAACTGCTGCTGCCGGTGGATGCCGCCGGTCGCACCCACACCGCACTCGACCTGGAAATGCCCGCCCTGCGCGCGACCAAGGTGATGAAAAAACTCGCCACCGCCAAGGACCGCGCCGAATTCATTACCGCCCATTGCACCGGGCTGATGATCCCCGATCTTGCCGGCCTGACCGTGCCCGACTGGACGGGGTTGCAGGAGCGCATTGACGATTTTTTAAATCAACCGGCGGCCTTCTTTCGCAACGGGACATTGACGTAATCCTCGATGTGGTGCCGCTGGTTTACTCGGTCAATGAAGCGGAGATCCTGGAATGGGACGCCGCCAAAGCCATGCGCCGCTACGACATCGCGATCACTCGCCTTGGCGTCAAACAGGAGTAGAGCGGGATGCAAGACACGAAATATGGGATGAGGCTCGCCCAGGAGGACTTGCGCTGGATGATCGGCGACGCCGACCTTGGCAATGTGCTGGCGCCGTTTTCCGCCAGTGCGGCGGCCCCCGTAAGCCTGGATGGGGTCGCGCAGCCGCAGTTGGAACTGCGCTCTGCGCTGGTCACGCTCAGTGTGGACATCAACGCCTTGGCCCAGGAAAACGTGCGGCTGCGCGAGACGTTGGAGACGCTCAACAGCACGCTGTTCATCAACGGCGATGCGCTGCTGCCCAAGGCTGCTGATGTGGCCGCGAGCGCGCCGAAGGACCAGCCTGAGGCTGCCGGTGCAGGCTTGTTGGACACGATCAAAGACAAGTTCATAGAAAAAGCGGTTGATCTGGTCATGGACGCGGCCGTCAATCAATTCAAAGAGCGCAAAAAAAACGCTGGGCGCAGCGCAGGGAGGCGCAGTCCGTCCAAGCGAAATCGCCAGGCCGTGGGGGGCTTGTCAAACAGCTTTCAGCCGGGGCCGAACTCGCAACGTTTTCAGTCCTTTGCCGGGGCCAGCGTTGCAGCTAGCGCACCCAACCTAAGCGCAGGCGCCTTGGCCGATGCTGTCGGCACACTGCAATCCGTCGGCATTCGCCGGCTCGGGCCATTGAGAGCCGCCGCAGCTGCCGTGGATGTGATCCAGGGCGTACGCAACGGCGACGCCAACGCCATCGGCTCCGGCCTGAGCACGGCGGGCGGCGCGTGGGCTGGCGCCTCTGCGGGAGCCGCCATCGGTACCCTGGTGTTTCCCGGAATCGGTACGGCTGTCGGCGGCGCCATCGGTGGTTTGCTGGGCAGCGAAGCGGGCGGCTGGCTGGGCGAGAAACTGTTCGGCCCCAGTGATCGCCTGCCGGCGCCCGATGCCGTGAGCAAAGAGCTCAACAGTACTCGCGCGGATAACGTGCAGGTGTCCATCGCGCCAAGTATCCAGATCACCGGTGTGAACCCTGCCGATGCCCAGCAGGTGGTCAGCCAGGTGATCCATGCCCTGCAATTTCAATGCATGCCGATGGTCACGGACGTGCTGGGGGTTCGCCGCAATGCGGCTCTCGCCGACCCAGGAGGTGATTGATGCGACAACAGATGGTTTTGGGCGATTTCATTTTTGGTTTGTCCCGGGGTTTTGCCTATGCCTCGCTGATCCGCAACAGCGACGGTGGCTGGAGCGACCTGGCGATTATTGCCAGCAAGCCGCAGTCGCGGCAGAGCGGCCAGAAGCTGGAAAAACTCACGTTCAATGGCAAGGCCATGTACGGCATTGGTATGCAGCGCCTGGATGAGCTGCGTGCCTTGCAAGGCTTGCGCACACCGTTGCCGCTGGTGGATGGCATCGGCCGCAACTGGGGCCTGTGGCGTATCAATTCGGTTAAGGAGACCCAGAGCAACGTGATCGATGACGGTACGGCGATGCTGATGACCTGGACCCTCGAACTGGAGGAATTCGTCAATGCGTAGAGTGCGAAGTATCGCCGGTGACTCGGTCAACCTGCTGCTCTACCGCGAGCTGGGGCGTTGCGATGATGCGGCCGAAGAAACCCTGTGGCGCCTGAACCCCACGCTCGCCGAATACGGCCCGGTGCTGCCGGCGGGTGTGTGGGTGATCGTGCCGGAAATACAAGCGCGGCCGGCTGCGCTGCGCCCCGTTCTGGCGTGGGATTAAGGAGGCGGCATGACACAGGGATTTACACCTATCGTGGAGTTTTACGGCGCCAATGCGGCGTTGCTCAATCAGCGCGTCATGCGCTGGAGCCATACCGATGGGGCTGGCATCCAGTCCGACCGGCTGGAATTGACCCTCAATATCGAGGGGTTGGAAGGCCTGCCGAGCGTGGGCGGCAAGATTGGCTTGCGCGTGGGTTACAAAGAGACGGGGCTGGTGGAAAAAGGCGAGTTTCTGATCAGCCAACGCACCCCCGTACTGTTTCCCATGCGCTTGCTGATTGTCGCGACAGCGGCGCCTTTCAGCGAAAAGGACGCGAGCGGCTATCGCCAGCGTCGATCGGCCAGCTACGGGCCCATCACGCTGGGCGCGCTGTTTCGCCAGCTGGTCAGCCGGCATGGGTTTTCGCCGCGTGTGGCGCCGTCGCTGGAAAGCGTTCCGGTGCCGCATATCGATCAGTCCAATGAAAGCGACATGGCATTCATTACCCGGCTGGCCAAGCGTTATTGCGCGATCACCAAACCGTTCAACGAACTGTATGTACTCGCCGAAGCCGGGAAAACCCGGACATTGACCCTGCAACAATTGCCGGAGGTGAAATTGTCTGTGACCCAGGACAATCGCCCCGGTGATCGCGCCTTTATTATCGCCACGCTCAACGACAAGACGCGCGCGAAATACCAGGGCAGCCGTGTCACCTGGTGGGATGCGGCGGGGGGCAAGCAGCATGTGGTTGAAGTGGGCAT
The DNA here is from genome assembly GCF_030687495.1 of Pseudomonas sp. FP453. Taxonomy (NCBI): domain Bacteria; kingdom Pseudomonadati; phylum Pseudomonadota; class Gammaproteobacteria; order Pseudomonadales; family Pseudomonadaceae; genus Pseudomonas; species Pseudomonas sp. FP453. The sequence goes on from NZ_CP117435.1 coordinate 1,347,781, forward strand.
TGCGCCGTTCAAGGCCGTGCGCCAGCGCTGTCAAAACGCGGCGGAAGCCCGTGCCGTCGCTGAAGCCGAGCTGCGCCGGGCCGGGCGCGAGGGGTTGGAGTTGGTGATTGATTGCCCGGGCAATCCGTTACTGGCCGCCGAAGGGCTGTTGCGGCTCGATGAGAGCTGGCCGGGTTACATGCAGGGGCGGTGGTCGATTACCCAGGTGGTGAATTCGAGCGACCCGGTGGCGGGGTATCGCAGTTCGATCACCGCCGGCGGTTTGTCGGAATAGGCACTTTTCAGGGAGCGATTGATGCAGATCACACTGGCTCAACTGATTCAAATCCTGCCGGGAGCCCGCCTTGGAGCGGGCGTTTTTTTGCCTGGGTTCAATGCCGCGTTTGCCGTGTATGGCATCGACAGTGCCCGACGCGTCGCTGCGTTTATCGCGCAAATCGGCCATGAGTCTGGCGAGTTGCGTTACGTACGTGAGCTCGGGAGCGAGCAGTATTTGAGCAAGTACGACACGGGGCTATTGGCCGCGCGCCTGGGCAATACGCCAGAACCGGACGGTGATGGCCAGTATTATCGGGGCCGGGGCCTGATCCAGATCACTGGCCGGCGCAATTATCTGGCCTGTAGCGAGGCGTTGTTTGGTGATGATCGCCTGTTGCGGGAGCCGATGTTGCTGGAGCAGCCGCAATGGGCCGTCGCCTCGGCTGCCTGGTTCTGGCAGAGCAATGGCCTGAATGAGCTGGCCGACAAGGATCAGTTCACCACGATTACGCGGCGTATCAATGGCGGGCTCAACGGGCTGGAGGATCGCTTGCGGCTGTGGACGCGGGCGAAGACGGTGCTGTGGGTTTCTTAGGCGCGTGGTCTCTTGAGACAGTCCGTCACTTGCACGCGCGATTGGCTCCTGTAGGGTAGGCGAACCCCCGCCCAAGACTGGAGACGACCGTGAAGGAAATCACTCAACTGGCTGCTGAACTGGGTCGCCGTTTACAGGTGCTCAATGCCCACGTCACCACCGCCGAATCCTGCACCGGCGGCGGTATTGCCGAAGCGATCACGCGGATTCCGGGGAGTTCGGCTTGGTTCGAGGCGGGCTATGTCACTTATTCCAATCGGCAGAAGACCCGGCAACTGAATGTGCCGGAAACGTTGTTTCCCAAAGTGGGCGCCGTCAGCCAGGAAGTGGTGGAAGCGATGGTCCGCGGCGCCCAGGAAAAAAGCCTGGCGCGCTTTGGCGTGGCGGTCAGCGGTGTCGCGGGGCCGGATGGCGGTTCGCCGGACAAGCCGGTGGGCACGGTGTGGCTCGCCTTTGGTGTCGGCGATGACGTCACCGCCGAGCTTGAGCACTTCACCGGCAACCGCGATGAGGTCCGCCGACAAACGGTAAAGGCCGCGCTAGAGGGCTTGTTGCGACGAGCTGCAGCAGAAATAGAAAATCAGGGGTAGGCGATCCCCGATCTTTGTGGAACAATACTGTCTACTTATACAGGTGTTGGCCGTTCCGGCCTTATTGATTACGTGAGGACTTTAATGGACGACAACAAGAAGAAAGCCTTGGCTGCGGCCCTGGGTCAGATCGAACGTCAATTCGGCAAGGGTGCCGTAATGCGTATGGGCGATCACGACCGTCAGGCGATCCCGGCTATTTCCACTGGCTCTCTGGGTCTGGACATCGCGCTCGGCATTGGCGGGTTGCCAAAAGGCCGTATCGTTGAAATCTACGGTCCTGAATCTTCCGGTAAAACCACCCTGACCCTGTCGGTGATTGCCCAGGCACAGAAAATGGGCGCCACCTGCGCGTTCGTCGATGCCGAGCACGCCCTCGACCCTGAATACGCCGGCAAGCTGGGTGTCAACGTTGACGACCTGCTGGTTTCCCAACCGGATACCGGTGAGCAAGCCCTGGAAATCACCGACATGCTGGTGCGTTCCAACGCCATCGACGTGATCGTGGTCGACTCCGTGGCCGCTTTGGTACCCAAGGCTGAAATCGAAGGCGAGATGGGTGACATGCACGTGGGCCTGCAAGCCCGTCTGATGTCCCAGGCGCTGCGTAAAATCACCGGTAACATCAAGAACGCCAACTGCCTGGTGATCTTTATCAACCAGATCCGTATGAAGATCGGCGTGATGTTCGGCAGCCCGGAAACCACCACCGGTGGTAATGCACTGAAGTTCTACGCTTCGGTCCGTCTGGACATCCGCCGTACTGGCGCGGTGAAAGAAGGTGACGAGGTTGTCGGTAGCGAAACCCGCGTCAAAGTCGTGAAGAACAAAGTGGCCCCGCCTTTCCGTCAGGCTGAGTTCCAGATTCTCTACGGCAAGGGTATCTACCTGAACGGCGAGATGATCGACCTGGGCGTACTGCACGGTTTTGTTGAGAAGTCCGGCGCCTGGTATGCCTACAACGGCAGCAAGATCGGCCAGGGCAAGGCCAACTCGGCCAAGTTCCTTGCGGAAAACCCGGACATCGCCGCCACGCTTGAGAAGCAGATCCGCGACAAACTGCTGACTGCAGCGCCAGATGTGAAGGCTGCCGCCAACCGCGAACCGGTTGCAGAAGTCGAAGAAGCCGACACTGATATCTGAAGCAAACGATGACAGTTGTACTGGATACACTCGTCGCCGTTCGGCGCACTGCAATGGACCTGCTCGCTCGCCGCGAGCATGGTCGAGTCGAGCTGACGCGTAAACTGCGTCAGCGCGGCGCGGAGCCCGAGATGATCGACACCGCTCTCGACCGTTTGACGGAAGAAGGGCTGCTGTCGGAAGCCCGTTACCTCGAAAGTTTTGTGTCTTATCGAGCCCGCTCTGGCTACGGCCCGGCGCGGATTCGTGAAGAGTTGAGCCAGCGGGGCCTGCAACGTGCTGATATCGACCTTGCCCTGCGTGAGTGCGGAATCAGCTGGCAGTCGCAGTTGGAAGAGACCTGGCGGCGCAAGTTTTCTGGTCATCTGCCTATCGATGCCAGGGAACGTGCGAAACAAGGCCGCTTCCTGAGTTATCGCGGGTTCTCGATGGAAATGATCAGCCGCCTGCTCAGCGGTCGAGACATGGACGACTGAACTGCTACTTTGAAGATGCTCGCTGTGGCGAGGGCGCTTGCTGTGGCGAGGGAGCTTGCTCCCGCTGGGCTGCGCAGCAGCCCCAAACCCTCCCCACAAATCGCCCATAAAAAAGGCCCACTATGAAAATAGTGGGCCTTTTTTTTTGCTCAAAAAATCACGCCGGCTCCGGCGCCACTCGCTGCTGCACCTTGCCCTGAGCCTGCGCCCAGTTCTCCGGCAAGTTGATGAAATCCACCAGCTCCCGCAAGCGACCCTGGTCGCGACCATTAAAGTTGAACACCAACCGCGTCAGATGGCTGAACCTCGGCTCATCATGTTCCTCGCCCGTGTAAGCGAGTTGCTGGAACTCCCCGCTCAACCGCAAGCTGGCAAATTCGCTCTGCAAATGGGCCAGTGCTCGATCGCTCAGAGGATGATGCATGCGCATCACGAATTCGCGTTTCAACCAGCGCGTGGAGTGGAAGTTGGCATAGAACTGATTGATCTCCGCCACCGCTTCCTCTGCGCTGTACACCAGGCGTACCAGCTTGAGGTCAGTGGGCAGGATATAGCGGTTGGCTTCCAGCTGGCTGCGGATAAAGTCCAGCGCGCCTTGCCAGAAGCTGCCACCGGGAGCGTCCAGCAACACGACGGGCACCAACGGGCTTTTGCCGGTCTGGATCAGTGTCAGCACTTCCAAGGCTTCATCCAGGGTGCCGAAACCGCCCGGGCACAACACCAGGGCGTCGGCTTCCTTGACGAAGAACAGCTTGCGGGTGAAGAAGAAGTGAAACGACAGCAGGTTGTCGGTGCCGTCGATAGTCGGGTTGGCATGCTGTTCAAACGGCAGGGTGATGTTGAAGCCCAGGCTATGCTCCAGGCCCGCGCCTTCATGGGCAGCAGCCATGATGCCACCGCCGCCACCGGTGATCACCATCAGGTCCGATTTCGCGAGCATTGCCCCGACTTCACGGGCCAAGGCATACAAAGGGCTTTCGACGGGCGTGCGTGCCGAGCCAAACACCGTGACTTTGCGCCGCCCCTTGAACTGTTCCAGCACGCGGAAGGCGTTGTCCAGTTCGCGGATGGCTTGCAAGGTGATTTTCGCGTTCCAGCGGTCGCCGTTGTCCTGGGCCATGCGCAGTACGGTGAGGATCATGTCGCGATAAAGGGGAATATTCGGGCTGTTGGGCGCAATCAGCTGGAGTTGCGCTTCGACCTGCTGCGTGAGGTCGGCTCCGTTCTCTTCAAAATGGCGGAGCAGGCGGTCATTCGGTTCGTAAGGCATTCAACTTCTCCTTCTTGCAGGGCCCGGGTGGCCGACGAGCCATTCGCCGGAGGCGACGACACTGCATGTGTCGCTGCTTGCCGCTGGGGGCAACCTTCTTTTGCCCTGAAAATGTTACAGAACAGCAGGGGAAATGCTGTGATTGAAGGGTAGGGATGGCTTGATCATGAGCCGGAAAACCCTTGGCTGGCAACCACTTATTGGTTGCGCGAGAGAGAGTCTAGCTGCCCGAAAGGACTTGAAGCGGGGGAGTGCGCACCACCGGACGGCGGTGCGCGAAGGTCATGCCGTTACTTTTTCTTCTTCGCCACCGGGGCCGGGCAATCGGCTTCGACGAACTTCACCGACGCGACAGGACGGTTGGTCTTGTTCTCGGTAATCTCATAACGCATCACGGCGCCCTTGGCCATCAACTCGCGGTAGCCCTTGTTCAGGCACACGCTCTGGCCGAGCTGGAAATACACCGCCTTGGGGTTGGCGCGCATCTGTTCGGCACGGTCGGGCAGCACGCTGAGGTGATCGATCAGTTGCATGCCTTCAACGGTGTAGGCCACTTCCAGGGTCTTTTCGTCGATTTCCCGGGGCAGGTCCTTGTTGCTTTCAGCTGCGACGCTTTGCAGCTTGCGGTTCATTTGGGCCTCCAGCAGCGAGGCCGCCTGGGCGCCCACAGGCAATACCAGCGCGAGAGCGATGGACGGGGCGGCAAGGCGCAGCATGGAACGCAACATGAAACTCTCCTGATTCGGGTACTGGTGCATAGACCAGCCACTGCGCTGTGCGTTCAGTGGCGCGCAATTATAGGTGAGCCGTTGCCACTACAGCCAGGCGTATCGCTGGTAAACTGCCGCCACTTCAAGCCTTCCACGAGTTTTCACCGTGTCGATCTACCCGTCCCAACGGCGCATCCGATGAGCCACGCCGTCTCCCGCCTGCGCACCCAGCGTCTGGCCCGTGCCGTGAGGCCGTTCCTCAATCGCGGTTCCCGCGCCGAGCGCTGCCCCGGCTGTCGGGTCATCCCTGAGTACTGCCTGTGCGCCTGGCGGCCTAAAGTGGCGGCCAGGTCTGCGATGTGCCTGCTGATGCATGACGTTGAGCCGATGAAGCCCAGCAACACCGGCTGGCTGATCGCCGATGTGATCGACGACACCACCGCGTTTGCCTGGTCGCGCACCGAAGTTGACCCCGACTTGCTGACCTTGCTGGGCGACCCGCAATGGCAGCCCTATATCGTCTTTCCCGGTGAATTCGTGGTGCCCGAGCGGGTGGTCAGCCAGGTGCAGGTCGAAGAGGGCAAGCGCCCGCTGTTCATCCTGCTGGACGGCACCTGGAGCGAAGCGCGCAAGATGTTCCGCAAAAGCCCGTACCTGGAGCATTTGCCGGTACTGAGCCTGGCACCTGAGCAACTGTCGCGCTACAAGCTGCGCCGTTCCAAGCGCGATGATCATTTCTGCACGGCCGAGGTCGCGGCGCTGTGCCTGGAACTGGCCGACGACGGCGCCGCCAGTGAAGTGCTGGACGCCTATCTCGACGTCTTCAGCACCCATTACCTGGCGGCAAAATTCCAGTTACCCCTGGACCCCACCGACATCGTCCATACTCGTCTTGCACCCTATATCCCAGCGGTATAGCCAGACGACGTTTGCATGATGGCACCGTAAACCCGGCGCCGCTAAAATGCCCAAGGGCGTAGTGCTTGACCCCCCAGGCTACGCTGGGCATGCTGAGCGCCGATTGGGGCGCAACCGTGAATTTTCGACGTCGTTGCACGTGCTTTTGACGTCGAACTTGCCCTGTGGCGATGGCTGCCTGGCCGTCGCCTTGTGTATTGGCGAACCCTGAACCCATCAGGGCTCCCATAAAGAACAGGATCATTTAATCAATGGCCACATACGAAATCCTGATAGCCGATGACCATCCGCTGTTTCGCAGCGCCCTGCACCAAGCAGTGACCCTTGGCCTTGGCCCGGACGTGCGTTTGGTTGAAGTGGCCAGCATTGCCGAGCTGGAAGCCCGCCTCACCGAAAAATCCGACTGGGACCTGGTGCTGCTCGACCTGAACATGCCCGGCGCCTACGGGTTCTCGGGGTTGGTGCTGTTGCGTGGGCAATACCCGCAGATCCCCGTGGTGATGGTCTCGGCCCAGGAAGAAGCCGATGTCGTGGTGCGCTCTAAGGAGTTCGGCGCCAGTGGCTTCATTCCAAAGTCCAGCGCCATGGAAGATATTCAGAACGCCGTTCGTACCGTGCTGGATGGCGACGTGTCCTGGCCGCCGCAGGCGTTTGAAGAAATCAATGTGTCCGACGAAGCCAAGGCCGCCCGTGATGGCCTGGCCAGCCTGACACCCCAGCAGTTCCGCGTGCTGACCATGGTCTGCGAAGGCTTGCTCAACAAGCAGATTGCCTACGAACTGAGCGTGTCGGAAGCGACCATCAAGGCCCATGTCACGGCGATTTTCCGCAAACTGGGGGTGCGCACGCGGACCCAGGCGGCGTTGCTCTTGCAACAACTTGAGTCAATTTCGCAGCATTAAGTTGTTACCGATTCACGCTTTTTTGACTTGGCGTGATCTAGTTTCCCCACTTCTTTGGTTCAGTTGCCTACGTCTATGTCGCCTTTCAAGGGTCAAACCGGTATCAAACGTATCTTCAATGCAGGGGGCTATTCCCTGGATGGCCTGCGTGCGGCTTTCACCGGCGAGGCGGCTTTCCGCCAACTGGTGTTGCTCAACGTGATCCTGATCCCATTGAGCTTCTTCCTGCAGGTCAGCCGGGTCGAGCGCGCCTTGCTCATCGCCGTGTGCCTGCTGGCCTTGATCGTCGAGTTGCTCAACTCGGCGGTGGAAGCGGCGATCGACCGGATCTCCCTGGACCGCCACCCCTTGTCGAAAAACGCCAAGGACATGGGCAGCGCCGCGCAATTCGTCGCGCTGACCATGATCACCCTGGTGTGGGCCGTGATCCTGATCTAACCGTCAGGCAATGCTCGGCAGCACGATCTCGTCGCTGCGCTGAACCCCGGCGGTGAAGGCGCGGCACAGTTCCAGAAATTCGCGCATCGCCGAGGTCTGGTACTTCTGTTTATGCCAGATGAAGTAGAACTGCCGGGCCAGGTCCAGGTCCGGGGTTTCTACCGGCACCAGGCTGCCACGGCGGAATGCATCACGTAGCGCCAGCCGCGAAATACAGCCAATGCCCAACCCTGACTCCACGGCGCGCTTGATCGCCTCGGTGTGCTCCAGCTCCAGGCGGATGTTCAGTGCGCTGCGGTGATGGCGCATGGCTTGGTCAAACGTCAGGCGCGTGCCCGAACCTTGTTCCCGCAGAATCCACGCCTCACGAGTCAGTTCATCCATGCTCGCCACGCCACGCTTGGCCAGGTGATGTTGCGGCGCGCAGAACACCACCAGTTCATCCTCGACCCAGGTTTGCACCTCGATATCCGGGTGGCTGCAGTCGCCTTCGATTAGACCCAGGTCAATTTCGTAGTGCGCAACCTGGTGCACGATATGCGCAGTGTTCTGCACATGCAGCTTCACCTGGCTCTCGGGGTGTTGCTGCATGAAGCTGCCGATCAGCAGGGTGGCCAGGTAATTGCCGATGGTCAGCGTGGCGCCGACCGCCAGGGAACCGAAGCCGGACTTGCCGTTGAGCAGGTCCTCGATCTCCTTGGCCTGGTCCAGCAGGGCCACGGCCTGGGGCAATAGCTGATGACCGAGGGCGTTCAAGCTCAGCCGCTTGCCCGCGCGGTCGAATAATTGGCAGCTGGATTGGCGCTCCAGCTCGGTGATCGAGGTGCTGGCGGCGGATTGAGATAAGGCCAGAAGGCCAGCAGCGCGGGAGACGCTTTCCTGCTGGGCGACGGCGACGAAGACTTGCAGTTGACGGAGAGTAAATCGCATATCGATATAACCGATAACCCTTATCTTAATAATCCAGTTAACAGATATTGTCGCCGCCATTAGAATGCTGTGCAATTGCGCATCTATCTCTTTGGCGCAGACCCATTTCCAGGAGTTCCCCGTACATGAGCAACATGAACCACGAACGTGTCCTCAGTGTTCATCACTGGAACGACACGCTGTTCAGCTTCAAGTGCACCCGCGACCCGGGCCTGCGCTTCGAGAACGGTCAGTTCGTGATGATCGGCCTGCAACAACCCAACGGCCGCCCGCTCATGCGCGCTTACTCCATTGCCAGCCCGAACTGGGAAGAGCATCTGGAGTTCTTCAGCATCAAGGTGCCGGATGGCCCGCTGACTTCCCAATTGCAGCACTTGAAGGAAGGCGACGAGATCATCATCAGCAAAAAACCGACAGGCACCCTGGTGCTTGACGATTTGAAGCCGGGCAAACACCTGTACCTGCTCAGCACCGGCACTGGCCTGGCTCCATTCATGAGCGTGATCCAGGACCCGGAAACCTACGAGCGCTTTGAAAAAGTGATCCTGTGCCACGGCGTACGTTACGTCAACGAAGTCGCCTACCGCGAGTTCATCACCGAGCACCTGCCGCAGAACGAATTCTTCGGCGAGGCCCTGCGTGAGAAGTTGATCTACTACCCAACCGTGACCCGCGAGCCGTTCGAAAACGAAGGCCGCCTGACCGACCTGATGCGCAGCGGCAAGCTGTTCAGCGACATCGGCCTGCCGCCGATCAACCCCGAGGACGACCGCGCCATGCTGTGCGGCAGCCCAAGCATGTTGGACGAGACCAGCGAAGTGTTGAACAGCTTCGGCCTGAAAGTTTCGCCACGCATGCGTGAGCCGGGTGATTACTTGATCGAGCGAGCGTTCGTCGAGAAGTAAGCACCGCTCAAAAAAATGTGGGAGCCGGCTTGTGTGGGAGCTGGCTTGCCTGCGATGCGGACACCTCGGTCATTCAGTTGAATCGAGGTGATGCTATCGCAGGCAAGCCAGCTCCCACATAAGCGGCTCCCACATTTTGTTTCCGGTTTCTTCAACTGGCTGGGAGTACTTCCAGCACACATATCGTCCCAGCCTCGGGATAGTGCCACCGCACATCCACATCCCAGAGCTGCGCACCGTACTCGCGCTCAGGCCCAGGCGTCTGATACGCCGGCCGCGGATCTTGCGCCAAACACTGCTCAATCAGCGCCACCAACGGCTCATCTAGCCGCTGGGCGTGGTTTTGTGCCTGGTGCAGCGCGGTCTTCAGCCATTGCACGGGAATCAACGTGGGCGCACCGCTGGCCATGTCATTGGTGGCTGTGTCGATGATGTCCGCATAGGGCACGTACGGCTTGATATCCAGCACCGGCGTGCCGTCCAGCAGGTCGATCCCGGAAATCCACAGCCGTCCCGGCTCTACCTTGTCCAGCTTTACCACCGACTGGCCGATGCCATTGGGCCGGTGCGTCGCGCGGGTGGCAAACACGCCCATGGAGGTGTTGCCGCCCAGACGGGGCGGGCGCACTTTCAGGCGTGGCTTGTCTTCCAGGGCCTGGTGGAACAGAAACAGCAGCCACACATGGCTCACCTGTTCCAGCCCCTGCACCGCCTCGCCGCCGTCGAACGGCGCCACCAGCTCCAGCACGCCACGGGCGGCAGGCGCCAGTTGGGGTTGGCGCGGGATGGCGAACTTCTCCTTGAAACAGGAGCGCACGAAGCCAACGGGCGAGACGTTGTAGGGCATTTTTGGGGCCTCAAGTTGCAAGCTGCAAGTCACAAGCTTTTCACTTGGGGCTTGAAGCTTGTGGCTGCTTTAAGCTCTGACGCGCAGCGTCAGGCCCTTGAGGAAGTTGCGCAGCAACTGGTCGCCGCAGGTGCGGTAGTTGGTGTGGCCGAATTTGCGGAACAGCGCGCTCAACTCAGGCTTGGATACCGGGAACTCGGCGGCCTTGAGGATGGCGTGCATGTCGTCTTCCTTCAGTTCGAAGGCCACGCGCAGCTTCTTGAGGATGATGTTGTTGGTCACCGGGGTCTCGATCGGCTGCGGCGGACGGCTTTCGTCCTTGCCACGCTTGAAGATCACCAGGCCATCGAGGAAGTGCGCCATGACGTCGTCCGGGCAGAACACGAAGCCTTCTTCCTCGTCTTTCTTGAGGTAAGTCAGCAGGTCGTCCTTGGTCACGTCCATGCCGCCGAGCTTGATGATCTCGACCATCTTGTTGTCACTGATGTCGAGCATGTAGCGCACGCTACGCAGTACGTCGTTGTGAATCATGGTGGGTAATCCTGGTATTCAACTGAGGACACCGCGCAAATCCGGCGGTGTCGAGAAAAAGGGCAGCGGCTTAGAACTTCTCTTTGGCCGACAGGTAGCGCCACTGGCCGACCGGCACCTTGCCGATGGACACGCCGCCGATGCGGATGCGACGGATGGCGATGACCTTGAGGCCCACCGCTTCGCAAAACAGCGCGATCACGCCCGGCTGCGGGTTTTTCATCGCAAAACGCAGGCGGTTTTCGTTCTGCCAGCTGGCTTTGACCGCCGGCAGCTCCTTGCCTTTGTAGGTCAGGCCGTGGTTCAGGCGGTTGAGGCCGTGGGCAACCATGTCGCCTTCGACTTCGACCACGTATTCCTGCTCGATCTTGGCGGCATCGGCGGTCAACTTGCGCAGAATCTTCCAGTCCTGGGTAAACACCAGCAGGCCGCTGGCCTTGGCTTGCAGGTCGGCGCTGGCCGTCAGGCGCAGGAAATGGCCCTTGAGCGGGCGCTTGCTGAAGCGGTGTTCTTCGGACAGGGTGTCGGCGCTGATCGAGGCCATCGCCGTTTCTGCATCCACGCCAACCGGCGCGTGCAGCAGGATGGTCACCGGCTCTGGCACGGTGGCCTTGGCGTCCGGGTCGAGCTCGACCTTCTGGGTGGTGACTTTGAACTGCGGCTCGTCGATCACTTCACCGTCCACCGAGACCCAGCCGCCTTCGATAAACAGCTCAGCCTCCCGACGGGAGCAACCGACCAGTTCGATAAGGCGTTTGGAGAGGCGTATGGGGTCAGTCATGACAAGGGCCGTAACAAAAGGGGGCGGCTATTGTACCTGCCTGGCGCCGGTTAATCCCGGCCCCATTTCAGTGTCGGTGTTTTTTGTGGGAGCTCTGGCTTTGCTGGGACCTGGCTTGTGTGGGAGCTGGCTTGCCTGCGATGCAGGCAACTCGGTTCAACAGGCAGACCGAGTGGATGCAATCGCAGGCAAGCCAGCTCCCACAGAAGAGCGCAAGCGCAGGTGCAGCAAAGGGTACGGCTGCCCGAGGCCATCATGCGCCGTCCGTCCGATCACCTCGAATCCAAGTTTCAGGTAAAAGCCTATCGCCTGCGGATTCTGTTCGTTGACGTCCAGCTCATCGGCATTCATGTGCTCAATGGCATAACGCAGCAACTGCCGGCCAAGCCCTTGGCCCCGATGCTGCGGGTCGATAAACAGCATCTCCACCTTGCCCGCCGCCACCCCGGCAAACCCGGTGATGCGTTGGCGCAGGTCCTTGGTGCAGATCAGCATCACGGAGTCCAGGTAGCGGCTCAGCACCAGATCCTTGAGCAACACGATGTAACTGTCCGGCAAAAAGTCATGGGTGGCCCGCACCGACGCCTCCCAAATCCGCGCCAACTCCACGTAGTCGCTGGTTTTAGGTGTATGGATAACCGAATGCTGCCGCATGCCCGCTGCCCCTTGCCAGAGATGATTGGCGCCGATGGGCAAAACGATAGACGTAAAAAAGCCCCGCATCTTGTCCAGAGGCGGGGCTTTTTCAAATCTTTACAGCATTAGTCGCGCTTTTCGGCCCACAGGTCGTATTCGTCGGCGTCGGTCACGGTGCACCAGACCTTGTCGCCCGGCTTCAACCCGCTGGCGTCGTCGATAAACACGTTACCGTCGATCTCCGGCGCGTCGAAGAAGCAGCGGCCTACGGCGCCTTGCTCATCGACTTCGTCGATCAACACTTCGATTTCCTTGCCGATGCGCAGTTGCAGGCGCGCCGAGCTGATGGCCTGCTGGTGCGCCATGAAACGCTCCCAACGGTCTTGCTTGACGTCGTCCGGCACCACGGCCAGGTCCAGCAGGTTGGCCGGTGCGCCTTCCACCGGCGAGTACTGGAAGCAACCCACGCGGTCCAGCTGCGCTTCGGTCAGCCAGTCCAGCAGGTACTGGAAGTCTTCTTCGGTTTCGCCGGGGAAGCCGACGATGAAGGTCGAACGGATGATCAGCTCCGGGCAGATCTCGCGCCAGTTCTTGATACGCGCCAGGGTCTTGTCTTCGAAGGCCGGGCGTTTCATGGCTTTCAGGACTTTCGGGCTGGCGTGCTGGAACGGGATGTCCAGGTACGGCAGGATCTTGCCGGCGGCCATCAGCGGGATCAGCTCGTCAACGTGCGGGTACGGGTAAACGTAGTGCAGGCGCACCCACACACCCAGGCTGCTCAAGGCTTCGCAGAGTTCGGTCATGCGGGTTTTCACCGGCGCGCCGTTCCAGAAACCGGTGCGGTATTTCACATCGACGCCGTAGGCGCTGGTGTCCTGGGAGATCACCAACAGCTCTTTCACGCCGGATTTGACCAGGCGCTGGGCTTCGTCCAGCACATCACCGACCGGACGGCTGACCAACTTGCCGCGCATCGACGGGATGATGCAGAAACTGCAACTGTGGTTGCAGCCTTCGGAAATCTTCAGGTACGCGTAGTGACGCGGGGTCAGCTTGATGCCTTGCGGCGGCACCAGGTCGATCAGCGGGTTGTGATCCTGGCGCGGCGGCACGACTTCGTGCACGGCGTTGACCACCTGCTCGTACTGCTGCGGGCCGGTCACCGCCAACACGCTCGGGTGCACGTTGCGGATATTGCCTTCTTCCACGCCCATGCAGCCGGTCACGATGACCTTGCCGTTTTCCTTGATCGCTTCGCCGATCACTTCCAGGGACTCAGCCTTGGCCGAATCGATGAAACCGCAGGTGTTGACCACCACCACATCGGCGTCCTGGTAGGTGGACACGACGTCATAGCCTTCCATACGCAGTTGCGTAAGGATGCGCTCGGAATCGACAAGCGCCTTCGGGCACCCTAGCGATATAAACCCTACACGTGGATTATTGCTCATATACTCACAGCCTGCAGGGTCTACCCTGGTCAAAATTCGTGGCGCGCGATTGTAGTTGCTGTGCAAAAAATGCGCAAAAAAATAGTTGCTTTTAATAATCATTCGTATTTTTGTGGTGGGAGAGGTTACTGAATGGATTATCGGAACAGTGAGCCTAATGGAATTTATATAGATGAATTGGGCCGTATAACGGAGGCGGCTGGCAATTTTGAGAAAGGCGCACGTGATGTCGTTTATACATGGGAACCTAATGTTCTAATTAAGAAAAAGAATGATTATTCGAAGCTGGAGCTTTTTTTTGCTTCGGTGGTGGCTGCGTGTCTTTCAATATTTTTCTTAATTATGCCGACGGATTTTACCGTTGAGTTGTCGAAAGAGTCCTTGAAGTCTATAGACTATAAGGTCGTCATCGCTGTGCTGGGGCTGGCGATAGGAGTGTTTCTTTGTTATGTACAATATCGTGAAAACGCAAGCCCGAAGCGGAAGCCGTCATTGAGCTTTGTAGATTTAGATGAAAGAGCGAGTAACAGAAAGTTTGAATCACAAATTCTTGAGTTAAAGCACCGTCTCCATACGGCACACTCGAAAGGATTCGATTTGGCGGACCAAAGCCCTGAGATTGATGTTGTCGATTCACAGCAAGAACTTCGGGGGGGAACGTCTGTTGAAAGTTACATTCATGCAATTACGAAATCTCTTGATAGGCATATAGAACTTTCGGAAAAAAAGGCTTCTAAATTACTCGATACTGGGACAATGTATCTACGTCGGGGTATCTACTTTTATGTCGCTTCAATATTTGTTTGGCAGTTAATTGCTCATGTGTGGGGTGTTGATAAACAGCTGATTTTCGGCGTTGTGTCATGCTCGTTGACATTTTTAGTAGTTGAGTTTTTGGCGGCGTGGTTTCTTAAACAGTATCGTAGTTTTATAGACTCATCTGTTCAGTTTATGAAAGTTAAATCTGTTTTTGATCGCTATTTATTATCATATTATGCAGTTAAGGAATTTACTGGTGAAGGCTCCGAAGATCTGGTTGAGACAAAGGCGCAGATCTTGAAAGTGTTATCTGAAGAGATCAAATGGCCTGAGGCATTAAATACAAAATCAGCTGATATGAATCACATGGTTCAAATGTTTGACTCCTTGGCCGGAGTGCTTGAGAGGATGAAAAAAGTATCTGCGAGAAACGAAGCGGGCGGTGCTTGAATGGAAAACGTTGGGCAGTTGCACCGCCCCAAAGTATACAGCTACTTGCGCTTTTCTGATCCTAAACAAGCGGTTGGTAGTAGTGCGGACCGTCAGCTTCATTATGCTCAGCGCTGGGCTGCCGAGAAGGGCTTGGTTTTGGACGAAACACTGTCTCTAAGAGATGAAGGTTTGTCCGCCTATCATCAGCACCACGTCAAACAAGGTGCACTCGGCGTTTTTCTGCGAGCAGTCGAAGATGGGAGAATTGCCGATGGCTCTGTTTTGGTCGTTGAGGGACTTGATCGACTTAGTCGAGCGGAGCCAATCCAAGCGCAGGCCCAACTCGCCCAAATAATTAATGCTGGCATTACGGTGGTTACCGCCAGCGATGGTCGCGAGTACAACAGAGCGGGCTTGAAAGCCCAGCCCATGGACCTGGTCTACTCGCTCCTAGTGATGATTCGTGCCCATGAAGAGTCCGACACAAAGAGCAAGCGCGTTAAAGCCGCCATCCGCCGTCAGTGTGAAGGCTGGATCGCTGGAACTTATCGCGGACTCGTACGCAACGGTAAAGACCCGCAGTGGTTAGAGCTGACCAGTGAAGGGTGGGAACTAATCCCCGAGCGTGTTGCTGCTGTGAAGCGAGCACTTGAGCTATACAGCCAAGGTCTCGGCGCGGGCCGCGCTGCAAACATCATGCATGAAGAGGGATTCAGGCTGACCACCTGGGGAATCTCCGGCCTGCAGATCTACCGGATGATCAAACAGCCAGCGTTGCGGGGCGTGAAGCGCCTGACTGTTGATGGTGAAGACTACGAACTGGAGGGCTACTACCCGGCGATTCTGTCCGATACTGAATGGGCCGAACTGCAGCACCTGGCAAGCCAACGTTTCCGCCGCCGCGGTGCTGGCGAGATCCCGGGCATCATCACCGGTATCGGACTGTCTCAATGTGGCTACTGTGGTACTGCAATCGTGGCGCAAAACATCATGAATCGGCGCCGAGCTGACGGCAGTATCTCGGATGGCCATCGCCGTTTGCACTGTACGGCTTACAGTAAAAACGGTGGATGTTCGAACGGCGCCAGTTGCAGTGTTGCACCGGTTGAGCGCGCCTTACTCAGCTTCTGCTCCGACCAGATCAATCTAACCAGGTTGATGCAGGCCGGGGATGCTGGCCAGACAGTTCAAAAGCAACTGGTCGCTGCCCGAGCTGCTGCTGCCAAAATCGTTACCCAACTTTCCAAAGTAACGGACGCGCTCCTGGCCGACGAGAGCGGTGCAGCGCCATTGGCATTTATACGCAAAGCCCGGGAGTTGGAGGAACAGCAGGTGATCGCTGAGAAGAAGGTTGCTCAGTTGGAACATGAGGCTCTTGCTACATCTGGGGTAGTGCGGCCAGCACAAGCTGAACGATGGGCCGAACTGGCGGCGCAGGTCGCGCAAGGGGACTACAGCGCCCGAGAGAAGGTCCGGCAGTTGGTCATGGACACGTTTAACCGGATCGTTATCTACATGCGCGGCATGGACACCAATGATGGCGATGGCAAGTTCGTAGATGTGCAGCTTTTCTCTCGTACTGGGCAGCACCGGCTGCTGCGGGTAGATCGCAAGAAAGGTGATTGGGTCGCGAGCGAGGACTGGGGGTAGCTCAAATGTTACATGTGTAACAGATCGGTTATACTGGTTGTTTATACAGTATATGCAAGGAGCCCCCATGCCGAGTCATACCTCACCCGGTGTCGTCTGCCAGTTGTACACCTCGTACGAGAGTCTGATTCTTCGTATCCACCGCCAGATAAACAGCTCCACCGCCCATCGCCCTGGATCTTTCCACTGACGACTCGGAGTAACCCTTATGGCCCGCATTGGCGGTATGAACTTCGACGTGAACATGGGCGACCTGCTTATCCACTCCGACCGGTCGTTCCTGCGCGATCTGATGCGCCAGGCCGAGGCCACCGAAGGCGGTGGCCAGCGCAAGACTTATCGCATCGTCAACGACACCGCCGACGGTTTTGGTGTGCGCCAGGTGCAGTTCAGCGACGGCGTAAGCGCCCGGGAGGACGACAGCCTGTTTTGCTGGCGGGTCCAGTTCACGCTGTCTGAAAAACTGTCGAACCCCGAGCGGGTCGAGAAGCGCCGTCCGGCCAATGCGGCCACGGCACAGGGCGCACCAGGTCAAGCGGTAGGAGGCGGCACCAGCGCTGCCGGCGAACCCGGGAGCACGGCCGAGCTGTCTGGCTTCGAGTCCACGTTGAAGCGCGTAGACGACTGGCTGGGGAGTGGCCAATGAGCCTGAAACTGCACAAGGTGCTGACCATAAACGGCGAACCCGTTGCCCTGGTTAAAGAGGATGTCCGCTTGGAGCTGCGAAGCCCCGGCCGGGCATCTTTCACAGTCCAGGCATCGGCGCCGCTCAAGGGCCTGGTAACGCTGGACATCGGCTACAACGACAGCACGCTGCAGCGCCACTTTATCGGCTACGTGGAGCGCTGCACGGCGGCCAACTCCCAGCAGCAGGTGCTGTTTTGCCGTGAGCTGGCCGCGATCCTGGCCAAGCCACTGCCGCTGAACTTGCGTCACGTTGATCTGCGCGCTGTGCTCGAGGAGATCAGCAAGCACACGGGGTTGAAATTCCGCGTGCCGGACAGCTCATATACGCGGGTCAAGGCGCCGTTCTTCTACAGCCTGGCCACCGGTTACCAGGCGATGGACAGCCTGGCCCGGGTTTTCTCTATCGACGACCTGATCTGGCAGCAACAGGGCAACGGCGAAGTATTCGTGGGCAAATGGGCCGATAGCTTTTTTGGCGCCCGGGCGCCCCTGCACCTGCCCACCGAGCTGTTCGACGGCTACCAGGACAACCAGAGCGCCATGATCGCGGCGCTCCCAGGCATGCGCCCAGGCGCGACAATCAACCAAGGCGAGCGGGTCACTTCGGTGACGCTGGCCGGCACTCAGATGGCATTGAAATGGAAGACGCAATAAAACGAGCGGTAGAACGCCAGTTTCCCGAACTGACCGGTGGCTATCACCTGCCACGGTTCGCCAAGGTGATCGCTGTGC
Source organism: Pseudomonas sp. FP453 (assembly GCF_030687495.1). Taxonomy (NCBI): domain Bacteria; kingdom Pseudomonadati; phylum Pseudomonadota; class Gammaproteobacteria; order Pseudomonadales; family Pseudomonadaceae; genus Pseudomonas; species Pseudomonas sp. FP453. The sequence continues at coordinate 1,365,422 of NZ_CP117435.1, forward strand.
CTGATGCACCTGCGGGCGCTGGTGTCTGTGATGATTTCCGGCCGCGCTTTGGTGTTGACCTGCAGGTGCTTGGCCCGGACGGGGAGGTGGACGCAAGCTTGCCAGTGCTGTCGGGTGTGCCGTTACCGGTACCGGTCGGTGGCGATGAAATGGGCTTCTATGCCTTCCCGGAGGAGGGCACCACAGTTGTGGTGTGCTTTGCGTACGGGTTGCCGCACAAGCCCTATATCCAGACGGTGCTGCCCCACGGTCTGACTCTGCCAAGCGTGCCGAAAGGGGACCAGGTATGGCAGCACAGCGAAGCCTGCCAGCAGCGCGTCGACGCGGACGGCAACTGGCTACGCCAAACGGACGGCAAGATCCAGGACAAGGCGGTCCAGCGGGAAGTGGAGGCGATGGAGAACACCGAGAGCTTCCAGAGCCACACCAGGACGGTGGATGACCATTCAACCGAGTCAGTGGGTGGGATCAAGAAGATCGAGGCGCTGGGCGCGCTCAAGCTGTTGTCGGGTGGATCTGCGAGCTTGGCGGCGGTGGATGATTTACACCAGGCGACCGGACGGGATTTGAACCTGGTGGTGGGGCAGAAGCATAACGCCACGGTGGGTGGTGATATGGAGGAACGGATTCAGGGGCTGCGCGAGAGCGTTTCCGGGATTAGTCAGAGCATGGTCTCGCCAAAAAGCTGGGTTGGTTCTGTAGAGGTAAACTCGTTGAGAGTCTTATGCGAGTTGATTGACTTGGTATCTGAGATGAATCGCCTATTGTCGGTACACACGCACGCTCCTGGGTCAAGTCCAAGCCCATTGGACGCTAGTAGCTTCCAGAAGATGTCCGCTGATGCGACTTTGCTTTCCATAGGACTTAAGCATATAACCCTCTGAGGTGAAGCAGTGGATGCTTTTGCCACTATAGGGATTGGGTGGTTGTATGCGGTTTAATAGTGCTGATATTGAAAGTCTGGTGAGTAGAAGCCTGGTTATTGAGTGCTTTGAAATTACTCTAACGCAGAATGCTGATGAGTCTCCATTTATATTCTGTGGTCCTGGAAGCATTGAAACTCAATCAGATGGGCAGCTTTCGTTAAAGATGTACGACACTACAAAGAAAAGCTCTATGAGCCAGATGATACGGTATGGGTTGTATAGTCAAACTGGAATTGTGCCTGAATCAGATTATTTTTCACTGCGTGCCATAGACTCTTCAGGAAATATTTGGGTGGCTCCGCGTCTCTATATATATGACGGGTTAAGGATGACTTCTCATGGAACCATAGTCGAGTTTCAAATTCCCGATATTCGTACTGAGCGTAGTCACCCTCGTTCAGATTTAGACGGGATTAGCATTGCCAGTGCTGTTATTGCTGGAAAATTTCGCATGCCGTTTAATAAGTGGCAAGACCAATCTGACGGTTCCAGTTCAGTATCTGCACTTGATTTTGAAATTGATGGAGCAAAATTAAAGCTTTCGCAGAAGGCTAAACATTTGGAGCTTGAAGTTGAGAGCAGCATTAGGGAAATAGATCATGAGCTACTCATGACTATTTCTGAGTCGATCAGTATTGCAATTGGACGGGATGCGTGGCCTGCGTATTATAGGTTGTATAATAACGGTGTTACTAGGTCGTTCATTAGCGGAAGGCCGGATGTAAAGGGGCTTGGTATGATAAAGCCTCTTGTGGATGTATTTCCATATAAGACCGCTAAGTTAGTATCTTTCGTGAATTGCTATGTCAATAATCGTCAGGAGGAGCATCGTCATTTAGTATATTACTGGCGCCGCCTGTATCATGTTTCTAGTAGGATTGGAGATGTGGCTGCTTTAGTTTTGACTGTGAATATTGAAGGGCTTGTGAACAATTACTTTTCTGAGGGTAGGGTGCCTTCAGAACGTGTTTTGGGGGAGGTACGTCATAGCAAGAAACTAATAAAGTCTTTGAGGCTTCCAGGTAGTACTAATTCTCGCATTAAAAATGTATTGGGGGCTATGAAAAAGCTTAGCGCTCCTAATATATTAAGAGTATTGGAGAAAGAAGGTGTTATAGAAACTACTCATGTGAAAAGCTGGAATGATCTACGCCACTCACTCGCCCATGCCGGAAACTCAGAGTCGGACCCGGTGACTACCAATCAATTTTTTTTAGACATAGAAAGTTGTCTAGATTTGTTCTATAGATTAATTGGTTTGAGCGTTGGATATGACTCCTTTTTGGTCGAGGGTAGTGAGGACTTAAAGCCTGCGGATATAATGGTGGAAGAAAAGAAGGTGTAGCATGAGTATTAGTTGTCTGGTGCTGCAATGAAGTTCGTAGGAGTCCATCCTTGGCTCCTGCTTTCTATAAGTTTTGCTGCAGTGTTATGGTGTTTTTAGATCTTTTTTAAAAGCGTTGTATAAATCATCTGGATGAGGGAAGTGTTCTTTACTTAAAAGGTATTGAGCAGAGCCGAAATCAAGTTGTTGAACGTTCATGAAACAAATTGGACCCTCTGATAGGAATCGAATTGTTTCTTGATGTGGCGGAAGTACAGGGGGCGTCAGAGCTGAAATCTTTGTTAGATTGCTCGAAGTTTTCGGCTTCCCATAGTTCGGTGTTGTCTTTATCTAATGTTATGCCATGCTGGAGTGTGCAGGTGCTATGTTTTCGTAAGTATGGTTGGTCGCCTTGAGTGTCTGTGTTTTGCCCGTATATAAAAATTAGAGGTGATTGGTCGTCTTGTATTTTTGGAATGTATACTACTATTGCGGCCAATTTGAACTGGTATTTGGTATGGTTGTCGATGGTGTCCATAGTTAGGATGCCATCTTTCGAGAAGTCTACGATGCTAGCTAGACCAGAGCAGTGGCCGTTTATGAAGTCGCAACCATAGGTTATTTCGTCTCCCTGTATAAGCTGTAGAATGGAGTGCGCTTTCTTTGGTTCGCTTATCAAAAAAACATCTGGCGCAGTTACGTTTTTTATATTGTTTACTTGCAATGCATGAATCAGGCGCTCAACAGTAATAGCCTTTATTTTGTTGTCTAGCTCTCCATATACCGCTTTGGTAAGGCGATATGCCCGGTCTAAGTCTGTTCTGCCTTGGCCCTCTAAATATGGTGCGCCAATCACTGGGCCGAAGAAGTTATCAAGATCTGATAGGAGGTTGATTAGTACTCTTGAAACTTCGTTCTCCCGTAATAGTACTGCGCTATGTGTGATGCTATTTCTCCAGCCTTCAACTTTTAATAGGGTTTTTTTGAATTTGTCCGTCATGGCAAAGCCGCATATATCTTTGAGTCGGTCAATTGACTCTTTGAATGTTATGGTGTGTACGCCGTCGGCTTCGTATAGCTCGTTTATCGTTCCTTCCCTACGGCTTATAAATGCTTGTTTAAGCCTTGTGATGTCACCAAATAATAGGAGTTCGTTATTTTCTTTCAATGCAAGCTTGAAAAGTATTTCTATTCCATGCTGGATGGAAAGTACAGAGTCTTTTAGTGCTGAGAAACGCAAGGGGTCTTCCGCGCGCTCTCCAAGTAGGCGCTCGTATGTTTCCAAGTGGCTGTAGCCTTTTTTTAAGGAGTCAAGTCCATTTTCAATCAGCGAAATTCTCATTCGTCTTCCTAGATTTAAGGCTGTGGGATTAATTTTTTACAGTGATGATTGATCTGTATGCATAAATCGTCGCATGCAAAAGTGGTACGAAAAGCAATAGATATGTTAGTGGCTCACTTGTTTGCATGTGGATTTGGAGTCTGCCTTGCAGTCGTTAAACCGGCAACGGCGAGACGGTACATCAGGACATTTAACAACACAGAAGCGGTTCATTGAAAAAAAATAGTCATGAAAAGCACTTATCCCCCTCCCGCCGACGGGCTTCTCGTCGCAAAAAAGTGCAAAGGTGGAATGTAGTGCAATGGGGGGCTCAGCCCAGGCCAGCTGTGGGCTTTAGCGGGAGAATGGTCATTGCACTGACTGCAAAGTCTGGAAGAGGAATGCAATGCCTTTACACCTCGTGGCAGCACAGCGGGGCAGGGGGGCAGCTCTGCAGACCCCCAGCCCGCTTGGGTGAGCGGTTGGAAAACTTCCGAAGCGAGCGATTTTCAAAATCTGCAGCGCTCCTCGTAATGCTCACTAGGTCGCGATGGGTAATTTCGATTCGAATGCTGGACGCCAAGTGGCGGCGCGTTTTGCGAGTCTTCCAGCGCTCGTTTAATTTTGCACATTCTTACCCTACCGTGCGGGGTCAACCGTTGTTGATTGCTATTTCTTCGACCGCCAGCACTGCCTCGGGTGTCACGATCGTCGTGGTCGCGATCTGTACCGCGACACCTACATTTTGGGACGCTCTACGGACATGAAGGCCATGTATGGTGCCGCCCACGCTGTCGAAGCTATTTTTGATGATGTCGAAGTATTGCGAATCGTCAGCTTGATAATGTCGAAAAATCGCAAATGCAACCAGGTCGACCAACTGGATCATCCTTGACGCTTTGGAGTCCAGAAACAGTGGTACCTCAGCAAAGTTTCTGAGCTTACCGAATGAGTGCCCATCGTTCTTGAATGTTCTCGCAAGGTTCTGGATGCTTTTTTCTGTGTGGGAGGTGTCAAAAATTGCGATCCCTCTCTCCGGTTTGCCCTGCGTATTGAATCGTTGGAGGTATTTGTCAAACCTCGATGCGACCTGTTCAAAACAAGATTTGATCGGATCGTCTGCCCCATGCGCTCCACGTTCTACTACCGAAGCGAACAGGCGATATTTGCCTCTAGAGTTGGCGATGATGCTGAGGCAGTCTTTGATAGCTTGAATCCGGTCGGCCATCGGAAAAGGCCGCCATTCGCTCTTGCCAGATCTCATTGGCGAACCGTGGAGCTCAATCGCGTAGGGGTCTTCAGGGGAGAACCTTGCGGCGATCTCGTTCATCTGGGTTTCAACCCAGTGAGTTTGACGTTCAAAGATGGACACGCCCGCGAGGATGAAAAAGCTCTGGCTCGGGTCGCTTGGCGTGCCTGATTCGTCAACATATAGAAGGTGCATCCAGTCATCCTCATCCAAAAAGAGCCAAAAAAAAAGTCGAGCATCTGCTCGACTTTTGTCTGATGACCTATGCATGTAGGCATAGGTTTACGAATTAGGTAAGCCAGCGAAGGAGCTCCTTCACGCACCGCTAAGGCAGGGCTGCCGACTTGAGAGAAAAGTAGTCATATTCTCGCCCTATGTCAACCAAAACGTTCCCTTTAACGGAACAACAATCTGTATATTTTGGCTAGCGTTTGGGCAACCCAGGGAAACAAAGCCAACCTTGGGGTTGGCTTTTGCGATGGTGGTGGACATGTCTAACCTCGGTATTGAATGACGCCGCCGCCGTGAAGGGCAGGCAGCGGACGGGCACTTGGTGTGCCTCTGATCAAAAAGTGCGCAATTCTATCGATGGGCAACGCGCTTGACCAGCTTTATGCGGGGAAATGCGACGAGTGCGGCGCTATAGGATTCGCCAACGACTACGCGAACAATTCGGCATGGCTCCCCAAGTCCACAAAGGTGATCAGGTCAGCCCGCGAGTTTTCGTAGATCATCAGAAAGTCGCCACCGATATGGCACTCCCTGAAGCCGCCCCAATTGCCGGTAAGTGCATGGTCGCGGTATTCGGCGGGAAGCTGCTCGCCCAGGAACAGCAGCACCATCACTGTCCGTACTTCATTCATATCTCGGCGCCCAGCCCGCTTGTAGCGTTCCCAGGACTTTTTGAATTCAGGTGTCTGCGCGCATTGTTTTGGCAGGTCGGCGCGTTTTTGCTTCTTTTGCGGTTTCGCCATCAGCGTCCCCTAGCATTTCGTCGATTGAGTCGAACTGGCGACGAATCTCACGCGCTTGTGCCATGGCACGAGCGGTTTTCTCCGAAGGGACGCGCACCTCAAAGGGCAGCCCCTGCGTTGTCACGACCTGATGGAGGAAGAGGCGCAAGGCTTCACTGAGGCTAAGCCCGCACGCGCTGAGCACAGCAGTGGCACGCTCTTTCAAATCCTCGTCTATGCGGCAACGCACGTCAGTGGTTTTCAGTAATACGGACATATCAGGACTCCTCTACAAAAAATGTAGCTACATCGTGGCTACGTTTTCAGTATGGGGTCACCCAACAGACTTGATCAAACGCTTTTTGTGTTGAACACGAGGTCCAGCAATCCGTGCGTCGGAAACCGTAGAGGGAGGCCAAAGTAGCCTTGTCGATAAGAGAGTTCAATGCAGGCAAATAGCGCTCAAATGGCCTCCATGTCTTTAGTCCAACACACGCGAACCGCGAAATCCCCCAACCGCTGCGCTATGCTTCGCGCCGTTGCCCACAGGTAAAACGCCAAGGTCAATAAAACGTCTGTTACGAGAAGTAAAACAGCGCATGCTACGGTCAGCTGAGACGCGCTGTTTATAAAAGACCTCAGGTCAAAGGGCAGGAGTGGTTGATGGGTCAGGCAAGTAGTCCGGCGGCAGGCGCCGCGCATTCCACCACGAAGCCGATTGGCATGCTGGTGGCAGCGGTCGGGGTGGTTTACGGCGATATCGGGACCAGCCCGCTCTACACCCTTAAAGAGGTGTTCAACGGCGGTTATGGGGTGCAGGTCAACCATGACGGCGTGCTGGGGATCCTGGCGCTGATCTTCTGGTCACTGATCTGGGTGGTGTCGATCAAGTACATGCTGTTTGTGCTGCGCGCCGATAACCAGGGCGAGGGCGGCATCATGGCCCTGACTGCGCTGGCGCGGCGGGCGGCGGGGGAGCGCAAGAAACTGCGCAGTTTCCTCGTGGTGTGTGGCCTGTGCGGCGCGGCACTGTTCTATGGCGACAGCATGATCACCCCGGCGATTTCCGTGTTGTCGGCCGTGGAAGGCCTGGAACTGGCGTTCGACGGCCTGGAGAAATGGGTCGTGCCCATCGCCCTGGTGGTGCTGGTGGCGCTGTTCCTGATCCAGAAGCACGGCACCGACCACATCGGCAAGTTGTTCGGCCCGGTGATGGTGACCTGGTTCCTGGTGCTGGGCGGCCTTGGTGTGTATGGCATCACCCTGCACCCGGAAGTGCTCAGCGCGATGAACCCGATGTGGGCCGTGCGCTTCTTCGAGGCGCACCCGGGCATCGGCGTGGCGATTCTCGGCGCGGTGGTGCTGGCACTGACCGGCGCTGAAGCGCTGTACGCCGACATGGGCCACTTTGGCCGCAAGCCCATCGCCCGCGCCTGGTTCATCCTGGTGTTGCCGGCGCTGGTGCTCAACTATTTCGGCCAGGGCGCGATGCTGCTGGGCGACCCGGAAGCCGCGCGCAACCCGTTTTACTTGCTGGCGCCGAGCTGGGCGCTGATCCCGCTGGTGGTGTTGTCCACCCTGGCCACGGTGATCGCGTCCCAGGCGGTGATCTCCGGCGCGTTCTCCCTGACCCGTCAGGCGATCCAGTTGGGTTACATCCCGCGCATGCACATCCAGCACACCTCCAGTGCCGAACAGGGCCAGATCTACATCGGCGCGGTGAACTGGTCGCTGATGGTCGGCGTGATCCTGCTGGTGCTGGGCTTCGAGTCCTCCAACGCCCTGGCCTCGGCCTACGGCGTGGCGGTGACCGGGACCATGCTGATGACCACCATCCTGGTGTCGGCGGTGATGTTGCTGCTGTGGAAATGGCCACCGATCCTGGCGGTGCCGGTGTTGGTTTGCTGCCTGTTGGTGGATGGGCTGTACTTTGCCGCCAACGTGCCGAAGATCATCCAGGGCGGTGCCTTCCCGGTGCTGGCGGGGATTGTGCTGTTCGTGCTGATGACCACCTGGAAGCGCGGCAAGCAATTGCTGGTGGAACGCCTCGACGAAGGCGGCCTGCCGCTGCCGATCTTCATCAGCAGCATCCGCGTGCAGCCGCCCCATCGCGTGCAGGGCACGGCGGTGTTCCTCACCGCGCGGCCAGACGCGGTGCCCCACGCGCTGTTGCACAACCTGCTGCATAACCAGGTGTTGCATGAGCAAGTGGTGTTGCTGACCGTGGTCTACGAAGACATTCCACGGGTGCCGGTAGAGCGGCGCTTCGAGGTGGACGCGTTTGGCGACGGCTTCTTCCGCGTGATCCTGCACTTCGGCTTTACCGATGAACCGGATGTGCCCGAGGCGCTGAAGCTGTGCCATCTGGATAACCTGGATTTCAGCCCGATGCGCACCACCTACTTCCTCAGCCGTGAGACGGTGATCGCGTCGAAGATCGAAGGCATGGCGCGCTGGCGCGAAAGCCTGTTCGCCTTCATGTTGAAGAACGCCAACGGCAACCTGCGCTTCTTCAAGCTCCCGGTAAACCGGGTGATCGAACTGGGCACCCAGGTCGAAATGTAGTTTTTTGCAACACAGGGGCCGGCAATCGGCCCCTGCTTTCCTTTCTGAACCCTGTGCAATCCACCGTTGTCGACTAGGCTCTAAGCACTGTTGAACAGTGCCCATAGAACCCAGAAGAGGTGCGCCATGAGCCAGCTGCTCGAACCCTATACCCTGCGTCAATTGACCCTGCTCAACCGCATCGCGGTGTCGCCGATGTGCCAATACTCCGCTGAAGAAGGGCTGGCCAATGACTGGCACCTCGTGCACCTCGGCAGCCGCGCCGTGGGAGGCGCCGGGCTGATTTTCACCGAAGCCACTGCGGTGACCGCCGACGGTCGCATCACCGCCCAGGACCTGGGCCTGTGGCACGACGCACAGATCGAACCGCTGCAACGCATCACCCGGTTTATTGCCGCCCAAGGCGCGGTGGCCGGGATTCAATTGGCCCACGCCGGGCGCAAGGCCAGCACCCATCGGCCATGGATCGGCAAGCACGGCAGCGTCAAGCCGGACGACGGCGGCTGGGTGCCGGTAGGCCCATCGCCGATTGCCTTCGATCCGCAGCACACCCAGCCCAGACAGCTGGACGAAGGGCAGATCCAGCAAGTGATCGCCGACTTTGTCGCTGCCGCCAAGCGCGCACTGACTGCGGGGTTTGAGGTGGTGGAAATTCACGCCGCCCACGGTTACCTGTTGCATCAGTTTCTCTCGCCGATCAGCAATCAGCGCCAGGACCAGTACGGCGGATCATTTGAAAACCGCATTCGCCTGGTGTTGCAGGTGACAACAGCGGTGCGCGAGGTCTGGCCTCAAGAATTGCCGCTGTTTGTGCGGGTATCGGCCACTGACTGGGTCGAAGACGGCTGGAACCCCGATGAAACCGTGGAACTGGCGCGCCGCCTCAAAGCCCTCGGCGTGGACCTGATCGACGTGTCCTCCGGTGGCACCGCCGCCAACGCCGAGATCCCCATCGGCCCCGGTTACCAGACGCGCTTCGCCGAACGGGTACGCAAGGAAGCGGGCATCGCCACTGGCACCGTCGGCATGATCACCGAGCCGGCCCAGGCCGAGCACATCCTGCGTACGTGCCAGGCCGATATCATCTTTCTCGCCCGCGAACTGCTGCGCGATCCCTACTGGCCGTTGCATGCCGACGATGATCTGGGCGGACGCAAGGCCATCTGGCCGGCGCAGTACCAGCGGGCGACCCATCGGGACCAGCCGATCCACGAGTCCGATCTGCGCGACTGACCTGCGCGCCTTGGCAGAACCCACCGATGACGGTGGGTTTTTTATGGGCTGCGCCGCCAGCTTGGCCACGCCCATAACGTGGCTGCCCGCAGCAGCCACTCCATCGGCCCATAGGGATGAGTGCGCAGCCAGCGAGCGCTCAGCCACAGTTGCAAGGCAAAGATCCCAAGTACCACCGGCAACATCAGCCAGGGTTGCAGTTGGTTGGTCAAGCCTGCGCCGTAGCCGCTGAACAGCAGCCCCAACAGGGCCGATTGCAACAGGTAGTTACTCAGGGCCATCTTGCCCACGGGCGCTAGCCACTGACACAGCCAAAACCCGACGGCAGAGCCGAACAGTGCCAACATCAACAGGGCATACGCCGCGCTCAACAACGGCGCCGTGAGTTGCCCGACGCCAAAGGCGAAGGTTTCCAGGCCGCCGCCCGGCGCATAGGCAGCGCTCAACGCATAGATCAGCGCGCCCAGCAGGCCCACGGGAAGGGTGAGGCACAGCAGGCGACGCAAGTGGGGTTGCCAGGGATACGGCGCCACCAGCCATTGGCGCCGCCCGGCGGCATAGCCGAAGAAGAACATCGCCAGGGCGCTCGGCCCTTGCAGCAGCCAAAGTGCCTGCACGGTGTTCCACAGGTGGCCGCTGTGAAAGCGCAAGGTGTCCAGGGCACTGCCGCTGAAGGCCGCGAGTTTGGTCGCGGGTTCGCTGCTGGCGCCGCCGCTGGTATCGCCCTCCAGTATTTGCAGCACGCCGAGCACCATCCACCCCGAGCAGGCAACGACGACGAGGCCGACTCCCCAGCGACACGCCTTGGCTGGCGACAGGCTGCGCGCAGCCAGCAGCACCAGGCCAAGCAAGGCGTAAGTGGAGAGGATTTCGCCGTAGTACAGCACGGCACCGTGGACCAGTCCCACGATCAGCAAGGCCAATTGCCTACGTACCATACGTGGTGCAAACGGCGCGTCGGCGCGTTCGGCGGCGGCCATCTGCAAGGTAAAGCTGTAGCCGAACAAAAAGGAAAACAGCAGGTAGAACTTGGTTTCGAACAGCAGCGAAATCAGCAGGCGCATCAGGTGATCGCCGGTGCTGGCGTAGTCGGGGTTGCTGAGGGCGGACGCGTAGTAGGGGTCGGCAAATGCGCAAATGTTCACCACCAGAATGCCCAGCAGGGCAAAGCCGCGTAGCGCGTCCACGTGTACCAGGCGTGTCGGCGTCATGTTCAGTGACCTTGCAGCAGGTGGGTCACCAGACCGCGCAGCACATCAATCTGCTGGTTCGGGTGGAAGTCCGCATCGGCCGCCACTCGGGCGAACATGCCGTCGATCAGGGTGGCCAGCCAATTGGCCGCTTCGGGCACGGTCAAGGTCGTGTGCAATTGCCCGGCCTTGCCGGCCGCCTCGATCAGCGCCTCCAGGCCTTCGCGCAAGTAGCGGTCGTTGGCTTTCATCAGGTACGCGACGGCTTCATCACGGTGGCCCAATGCGGAAATTTCCAATGCCAGGCCCGCGTAGTGGCGGTCACACGCCAATTCACAGGTGTGGTCCACGAACGTCAGCAGCGCGGCCATCGGGTCTTCGGCTGCGGCCAATGGCGCCATGGCTTGTTGGATCTGTTCACCTTCGCGGGCCACCAGCGCCAGTAGTACTTCATGTTTGCTGGCGAAGTAGTGGAACAGGTTGCCGGCGCTCATCCCGGCGGCTGTGCAGATGTCGGCCGTGCGGGTGGCGACGAACCCCGCTTCGGCAAAACACCGGGCAGCGGCGTCGAGCAGGGCCATGCGTTTGCTTTCACGTTGCTGCGGATCAACGGTGCGCATCGTCGTCTCATTCATTAATTGAGTGGTCACTCAATTAAAGGCCAGGTAAGAAACTTCTGCAAGGCTTTTGCTCAATGGCAATTATTTAAGTGATTACTCTAAAAAAATCGCACGGTTGGCAAGATCGTTTCTACGCTTAGGGGAAGTCTGATTTCTGGCCCGGGGAGTCAGTCTGTTTGTCCGCTGAGGCATTGCGCTTCACGGGAGGCGGTTGATGGGCATAAGGAACAGTTGATTGAAATCAGGAGTAGTAGTCCATGGCCAAGTCCTATGGTGTTGTGGGTGCAGTGGCGTTTTTTCTGACCCGCAGAATGTCTTTGTGGGGTCGAAGATTGAGTTCGGATGAGGCCGAATTGCTGGCGCAGTACCGCGCCCTGACCGAGAACGATCAGGTGGCGATGCGGTATCTGATTGGGGCGATGAAGAGTGTGTCGCGGTTCTGAATACACAGCTGAACCCAGTGGGAGCTGGCTCCCATACAAGCCAGCTCCCACAGTTGGTATCAGGTGTACTTGCGCTGGTCCGGCGCCGGCGGGAAGTACTGGTACAGCCAGGTTTCGCTCAAGGTGCGGTCCTGGGTACGGATAAACAGGCGCAGCTCCACCGGCTCCACGCTGGCGCTGGTGGGGTACCAGTCGAACAGGATGCGGTAGCCCTTGATGTTGTCGAGCACCAGGATGCTGAAATCCTTCACCTCGCCATGGGAGCAGGTCACCACCGGTTCGATCCCGGTGCCGGCCGGCAGGCGGTCCAGGCCGCCGCCCTTGAAGTCCACGGCAAAACGACGGGCCCACACGGGTGGGTAGTGTTCGCCCGGTGCCCAGCCTTCGGTGAAACCGCCCATGCCGGAGCGGGTGGCGTCGACTTGTGCCAACGGCGTGCTCACCGGCGGCAAGGCGCTCCAGTACAGCTTGTAGCCGTAGTTGAGGGAGTCGCCGGCAGCGACGGGTTTTTTCGGCGTCCAGAAGGCCACGATGTTGTCCATGGTCTCGCCGGTGGTAGGGATTTCCAGCAGGTCGATGGAGCCTTCGCCCCACGCCGTGGTGGGTTCGACCCACAGGCTTGGGCGCTTGCTGTACCAGTCCACGGTGTCCTGGTAGCTGGCGAATTCATGGTCGGTCTGTACCAGGCCGAACCCTTTCGGGTCTTTGTCGGCGAACGCATTGAACTGCAGCTTGGCCGGGTTGTTCAGCGGGCGGCAGATCCACTCGCCGTTGCCGCGCCACATCGCCAGGCGGTCCGAATCGTGGATCTGCGGGTGGATGGTGTCGCACATGCGGCGTTCATGGGTGCCGCAGCTGAACATGCTGGTCATCGGCGCAATGCCCAGTTGGTCGATGGCGGTGCGCGCATTGATGTGGGCGTCGATGGCCATCACCACCTGGGTGGCCTGGCAGTCGATGTCAAAGCGATAGGCACCGGTGGCGCTCGGCGAGTCGAGCAAGGCGTAGACCACAAAACGCGTGGCGTCCTTGTCTGGGGTTTCGAACCAGAACTGCGTGAAATCCGGGAATTCTTCGCGCTTTTTCGCGTAGGTATCAATCGCCAGGCCGCGTGCGGAAAGTCCGTATTGGCCGGTGTTGTCCACCGCACGGAAGTAGCTGGCGCCAAGGAACGACAGCACGTCATGGCGATCCAGTTCCGGTGCCTTGAACAGCTTGAAGCCGGAGAAGCCCAGGTCGCCTTTCAGTTGCTTTGTATCGACGGTGGTTTTTTCGTAGTTGAACAGCGAAGGGCGGAAATGCACCTCGCGGGCCTCACGGGTCTTGGGATCGACACTGTGCATGCGCACGGGCGTCTTGAAGCCCATGCCGACGTGGAAGAACTGCACGTCCAGTTGGCCGTTCAAGTCCTTCCACAGCGAATGGTTGCCGTCGTAGCCGATGGCGTTGAAATTCTGCGGGGTCATGGTCGCCAGGGTCGGCGGCAGCACCTGCCTGGTGTCTTTATACGCAGTGCCAGCGAGTTGCTTGGCCTGGTCCTTGAGTGTTTCAAAATCGAATGTCACAGCCTTGCCGTCGGCGGCACGGTTCCCGGCCCAGGCCTGCGCGGCGAGCAGGCCGCTGGCCGACAAGCCGGTGTAGGCCGCAATGGCCATGGACGCTTTGAGCAAATTCCTGCGGTGCATAGAGACAACCTGTCGTGAGCAAATCCCGCGCCGTTCCTGGCACGTAGCGGATCAGAAATTACGGTTCGGACATGCCTTCGGCCAAACGCAACGGACAATAAACAGACGCCGGATAGCTTAAGCGGTTCGGTGGTGTAGGAAAAATGATTGATAGCGGGGTGATGGCATTGCAAGTGCGACAAGACATTTCCGGGACTATGGCCGGACACATTACTCAAGAAAGATGAAGATCCAATGTGAAAGCCAGCTCCCACACAAGCCAGCTCCCCCATTTAGAATGTATTTCAGCCCACTTCACCGACGGCCCTGTAAGCCTCGTCAATCGCCGCATGAGCATACGCACTCCACGCCGCATCCGAATTGGCGATGCTCACATGCCCCACCGGCTTGCGCGCCAGGTTCATCCACGCTTCGCTCTCATCGGCGTCGTCAAACAGACTGTTGGAGAAGCTCGCATACCCATGTGACCAGCGGTTGACAGTGATCGCCAGGATATCCGTTTCATGCTTGAAACCACCCGGCCCGAGCATGCGTTGCAGCTGGTCACGCAACTGCGCCTCCAGTTGCTCGAACGTCTGCCCATACAACCGGCCGCGCCCGGCGCGCGCCTGGTCGCGGGCGTTCATGCCGCTGTTTGGGCTGGTGGGCACGTAGACCATGTGCAAGCCAATCGGCTGCGTCGGGTCGCGCGGGTGGTCGTAGCCGCCCATGCTCACCGGGTAGTCCAGCTTGATCCGGCTATAAGGCTGGGTCGCCGCATAGATCTCATGCACCCCCAGCTTCTGGAACGACTGCCAATTGCGGATCACCACCTTGGTGTACACCAGCGGGTATTTCACGTTCTGGCTCAAGGCGTGGGCTTGGGTTGCCGGCAGGTCTTTCAGCAGGTACGGAATCATCATGTTGTAGCAGGCCAGGATGCAGCGCTTGCCACGTACCTGTGCGAGTTGTCCGCCACGGCTGTAGCCGATATGCACGCTGTCGCCGACATTACGCACGCTGACCGCCGTGCTGTTCAGGCGCAGCCGCACGGCGGACGTCGGCTGGTCGAGCCGGGCGTAGTCAAACGGCGCCAGCACGATATCGTCCATGGTGTGCCCCGGCGCCACGCCCGGGATCAGGCTGCGCACCAGCAGGCGCGCCACCGACGCATTGCCATCGGGGAAGTGGTAGATGTAAGGCTCTTCCATTTCGGCGGCGGCTTCTTCGCTGATCGGCGCCAGGTTCATTCCGGCAAAGCCTGGGAAACCCACGCTGTAGGCGTCGGCAGCAGCCACGGCATCAATGCTCAACGCCATGAAGTCATTGGTGCGGCTTTGGAAGTACTTCACCGCACCTTGCGATAAACCTACGCTCTTCAGGAGGAAATCGCGGTAGCTGGTGGCCGCCAGGTAGTCGGCCTTTTCTTCGGCGGTCTTGCCTGGCAGGTAATCCTTGGGGGCGGTGTGCAAGTCGATCAAGGCCAGACGATCCGCCTCGGGCAGCGGGAAGTCGTGGATGAAGTCGCTGATGGACCGCGCATTCAGTTGGTCCGGCGCAATATCGTCCGCCACCATGGGCGTCGGGTCGCCGGTCACCAGTTTGTCTTCGCCGAAGTTTTCCTTGTCGAAAAATACCCCGCGCGACAGGCCCAGGCCTGGGTAGAACTGGCGGTCGAAGGCGGTTTCGAAGCGCTTGATGTTCACCCCGAGTTTCTTCAACAGCCCGTTTACCTCGTTGCTATAGAGGTGGTTGGGCGACTGGAACGCCTCGCTGCCGCCGTAGCCGATGATCATGCGGCCACCGGCCTGGAACTCGTTGCGCTTGGCGTGGCCGCCGAAGTCGTCGTGGTTTTCCAGGATCAGGATCTTCGCCTTGGGATGCTTCTCGCGGTAGAACCACGCCGCCGACAAACCGCTCAAGCCGCCGCCGACCACCACCAGGTCATAGGTCTCGTTGATCGGCAGCTTTTCGGTGTCGAACACTTTCTTTTCCCAGCCCATCTGGTGCGCCACTTCGAACGAGCCGACATGGCTACCGCGCAGGCCGGTGAGGGCGGGCGGGTAGTAGCGACCGTCGGGGGCGGCTTGCAGGATTTGCAGCGGCGTCATGCCGGCGGCAACGGTGATGGCGACGCCGTTGAGGAAGTCGCGGCGGGTGATGTCCATGGGGGAAACCTACGATTATTTATTGTTATGGGGAGGCCCATGTGGGAGCCGCTTTATGTGGGAGCGGGCTTGCCCGCGATAGCGGTGGATCAGTCATAGCCTCTGCGACTGACACGCCGTCATCGCGGGCAAGCCCGCTCCCACACAAGCCTGCATGCACAAGGATTACGCGTCAGTGCTTGAACATCACATGCCGAACAGTGGTGTAGTCCTCCAGCCCGTACATGGACATGTCCTTGCCATACCCCGACAGTTTCTGACCGCCATGGGGCATTTCGCTGACCAACATGAAGTGGGTATTCACCCAGGTGCAGCCGTACTGCAAGCGCGCGGCCAAACGGTGGGCGCGTCCTACATCGGCGGTCCACACGGATGACGCCAGGCCGTAGTCCGAATCGTTGGCCCAGCCCAGCACCTGGGCTTCATCGCTGAACTTGGTCACCGACACCACCGGGCCGAACACCTCGCGGCGCACGATTTCATCGTCCTGTTGTGCGTCGGCCAGCACGGTCGGTTCGAAGAAGAAACCATTGCCTTCCACGGCCTTGCCGCCGGTGATCAGGCGGATATGCGGCTGCGCCACGGCACGTTCGACAAACCCGGCCACGCGGTCACGGTGTTGCGCGGTGATCAGCGGCCCCAGCTCGGTGGTCGGATCATCCTGCAAGCCGTGCTTGATACTGGCGACTGCCGCGCCGAGCTTCTCGACAAACGCGTCGTAGATCTCCGCCTGGGCGTAGATCCGGCACGCCGCGGTGCAATCCTGGCCGGCGTTGTAGAAACCGAAGGTACGGATGCCTTCCACGGCGGCGTCGATATCCGCGTCGTTGAAGATGATCACCGGCGCCTTGCCGCCCAGCTCCATGTGCATGCGCTTCACGCTGTCGGCGGTGCTGGCGATGATGTTCGCGCCGGTGGCGATGGAGCCGGTCAGCGACACCATGCGCACTTTCGGGTGGTTCACCAGCGGGCTGCCCACCGTTGGCCCACGGCCGAATACCAGATTGAGCACGCCCGCCGGGAAAATGTCCGCCGCCAGTTCGACCATGCGCAGCGCGGTCAGCGGGGTTTGTTCCGACGGCTTGAGCACCACGGTATTACCGGCAGCAAGGGCGGGGGCGATTTTCCACGCGACCATCATCAGCGGGTAGTTCCACGGTGCGATGGAGGCGATCACGCCCACCGGATCGCGACGGATCATCGAGGTGTGGCCCGGCAAGTACTCACCGCCAGCCGAACCGCTCATGCACCGGCTGGCGCCGGCAAAGAAGCGGAACACGTCGGCAATCGCCGGGATCTCGTCGTTCAGCGCCGCGCTGTAGGGTTTGCCGCAGTTGTCCGATTCCAGCTTGGCCAGTTCTTCGCCGTGGGCTTCGATGGCGTCCGCCAGTTTCAGCAGCAGCAGGGAACGGTCTTTCGGCGGGGTTTGCGACCAGCTTTCGAACGCGGCATCAGCAGCACGCACGGCGGCGTCGACCTGGGCTTCGCTGGCTTCGTTGATTTCCACCAGCACACGGCCGAGTGCCGGGTTGAAGATGGCTTGGGCCGGGCCTTCGCCGGCGACCAGGTGGCCGTTGATCAGTAATTTGGTTTGCATGGTTCAGCTCTCCACAAACTATTGTTATCTCCCTGAAGAAACCCGATTCAACTGTGGGAGCTGGCTTGCCTGCGATAGCGGTATCGACTGCACCACCGCTATCGCAGGCAAGCCAGCTCCCACATTGATCGTGTTTCAACAGTGGCAATTTATTTACCGCCACTCCCCGCCACGCTTTCACCGCCGCGCGTCAGGTAATAGGCACCGAGAATCGGGAACATCGTCACCAGCATCACCAGCATCGCCACCACGTTGGTCACCGGCACATCCCGTGGGCGGCTCAACTGGTTGAGCAGCCACAACGGCAAGGTGCGCTCGTGGCCAGCGGTAAACGTGGTGACGATGATTTCGTCGAACGACAGCGCAAACGCGAGCATGCCGCCGGCCAGCAGCGCCGAGCCGAGGTTGGGCATGATGATGTAGCGGAAGGTCTGCCAGCCGTCGGCGCCGAGGTCCATCGAGGCTTCGATCAGACTGTGGGAAGTGCGGCGCAAACGGGCGATCACGTTGTTGTAGACGATCACCACGCAGAAGGTCGCGTGGCCGACGATGATGGTGAACATCCCCGGCTCGATGCCCAGGGTCTTGAACGTCGCCAGCAAGGCGATACCGGTGATGATCCCCGGCAGCGCAATCGGCAGGATCAAACATCAGCGACACACCCTGCTTGCCGAAGAACTCGCGGCGATACAAGGCCGCCGAGGCCAGCGTGCCGAGCACCATGGCAATCAGCGTGGCGATGGCCGCGATCTGCAACGACAGCTTGATCGCTTCCAGCACGTCCGGCCGGGCGAAGGCCACGCTGAACCACTTCAAGGTAAAACCCTGGGGTGGAAAGCTGAACGCGGCTTCTTCGGTGTTGAAGGCGTAGAGGAAGATGATCAGGATCGGGAAGTGCAAAAACACCAGGCCGCCCCAGGCTGCGATCTTCAAGCCTAATGAGGATTTTTCAGAGTGCATCGAAGGCCCCCAGGCGTTTGACGATGGACAGGTAAACCGCGATCAGCACGATCGGCACCAGGGTGAACGCCGCCGCCATGGGCATATTGCCGATGGCGCCTTGCTGGGCGTAGACCATGCCGCCGACGAAGTAACCCGGCGGCCCGACAAGTTGCGGCACGATGAAGTCGCCCAAGGTCAGCGAGAAGGTGAAGATCGAACCGGCGGCAATCCCCCGGGATCGACAGCGGCAGAATCACCTGCATAAACGTCTGGCGCGGCTTGGCGCCCAGGTCGGCCGAGGCTTGCAGCAATGACGGCGGCAAACGCTCCAGCGAGGCCTGGATCGGCAGGATCATGAACGGCAGCCAGATGTAGACAAACACCATGAACCGCCCCAGGTGCGAGGTGCTCAAGGTGCTGCCGCCCACGCCGGGAATGCCCAGCACGAACTGCAACACTGGTTCCAACCCCAGGTGTTGCACGAACCATTGCGCCACGCCGCCCTTGGCCAGCAGCAAGGTCCAGGCATAGGCCTTGACGATGTAGCTGGCCCACATCGGCATCATCACCGCGATGTAGAAAAACGCCTTGGTCTTGCCCGTGGTGTAGCGCGCCATGTAGTAGGCGATGGGGAAGGCCACCACGGCGCTGGCGATGGACACCACAATCGCCATGCTCAGAGTGCGCAGGATGATGTCGAAGTTCGACGGCTGGAACAGCGCGGCGAAGTTGGCCAGGGTCAGGTCCGGCGTGACCGCCATGGTGAAGTCGTCAAAGGTGTAGAACCCTTGCCAGAGCAAGGTCAGCAGCGAGCCGAGGTAGATCGCGCCAAACCAGATCAACGGCGGGATCAACAACATCGCCAGGTACAGGTTGGGCTTGCGGTACAGCAGGTTGGAAAACCTGCGCATCGGCGGTTGGGAAAGGGCCAGGTTCATGTCACACCTCGCCTGCGATATCGGTCAGTGGCGTCATGGCTTCACGGGCCCAGCGCGCGGTGATCGACTGGCCGACCTGATGGCCGCTGCTGATGTCCAGCCACTGGTTGTTGGCCTGGCTGATGTTCAACGCCTGGCCGTTTTCCAGTTTCAGCTCATAACGCGTGGCGCTGCCCTGGTATTGGATATCGTGCAGCAGGCCGCTGACTTCCACTTCGCCAGCCGCCAGCGGGCCTTCGGCAAAACGCACGTGTTCCGGGCGGATCGAAAACGGCTGGGCGCTGCCGCTGAGGCGCTGGGCCAGCTCGCCGCGAATCACGTTGGAGGTGCCGACAAACTCGGCGACAAAGGTGGTAGCGGGCTTCATGTACAGGTTGCGTGGGGTATCGACCTGTTCGATGCGGCCCTTGTTGAACACCGCCACCCGGTCAGACATCGACAGCGCTTCGGTCTGGTCGTGGGTCACGAAGATAAAGGTGATGCCGAGCTGGCGTTGCAGCTTTTTCAGCTCGCTTTGCATCTGCTCGCGCAGCTTGAGGTCGAGGGCACCCAGCGGCTCATCCAGCAGCAATACCCGTGGGCGATTGACCAGGGCGCGGGCCAGGGCCACACGCTGGCGCTGGCCGCCGGACAGTTGCACCGGCTTGCGCTCGCCGTAGCCGCCGAGGGCGACCATCCCCAGGGCTTCCTCGGCACGGTTGAGGCGCTCGGTCTTGCCGACGCCCTTGACCTTGAGGCCATAGGCCACGTTGTCGCGCACATTCATATGGGGGAACAGCGCGTAATCCTGAAACACGGTGTTTACGTCGCGCTGATACGGCGGCAAGCCTGCGGCTTCCTCGCCATGAATACGGATCGAGCCTGCGCTCGGTTG
Source organism: Pseudomonas sp. FP453 (assembly GCF_030687495.1). Classification (NCBI taxonomy): domain Bacteria; kingdom Pseudomonadati; phylum Pseudomonadota; class Gammaproteobacteria; order Pseudomonadales; family Pseudomonadaceae; genus Pseudomonas; species Pseudomonas sp. FP453. The sequence goes on from NZ_CP117435.1 coordinate 1,385,429, forward strand.
CTCGAACCCGGCGATCAGGCGCAGGCACGTGGTCTTGCCCGAGCCGGAAGGGCCGAGCATGGAAAAGAACTCGCCGTCCTGGATATCGATGGAAACCCGGTCAACGGCTTTCACTTCGCCGAACTGACGGGAAACGTGGGTGAATTGGACTGCAAGCGTCATGGTGCGGTGCTCCGAAAAGGCACGGGTCGTCGCAGCGGCCCGGCCTGGACTTCTGAAAAAACGGATATCGGTGAAGGCGGTCAGCAATGTGGGCGCTGGCTTCTGTGGGAGCTGGCTTGCCTGCGATGGCATCACCTCGGTGTAACAGACACACCGAGGCGCCTGCATCGCGGGCAAGTCGAGGCGTCGAACCGCCGGCTCCCACAGAAGCCAGCTCCCAACAAGCTAGCTCCTTGTGTTCAGGAACTAGCGGCCGCCCATGATCGCAATGTAGTCCTGGGTCCAGCGGCTATACGGCACAAACTTGCCGCCCTCAGCCTGCGGGGTTTTCCAGAAGGCGATCTTGTCGAACTGGTCGAAACCATTGGTCTTGCAACCCTCGGCGCCGAGCAGTTCGCTTTCCTTGCACGCCGCAGGCACCGCCGGCAGCGAGCCGAACCAGGCCGCCACGTCGCCCTGCACCTTCGGTTGCAGCGACCAGTCCATCCACTTGTAGGCACAGTTCGGGTGCTTGGCCTCGCTGTGCAACATGGTGGTGTCGGCCCAGCCGGTGGCGCCTTCCTTGGGGATGGTCGACGCAATCGGCTGCTTCTCGTTGACCAGGCCGTTGACCTGATATGGCCACGCGCTGGACGCCACCACGCCTTCGTTCTTGAAGTCGCTCATTTGCACGGTGGTGTCGTGCCAGTAGCGGTGGATCAACGGTTGCTGGGCGCGCAACAGGTCGAGCACGGCCTTGTATTGGGTTTCGGTCAGTTCATACGGGTTCTGGATACCCAGTTCCGGCTTGGTCGACTTGAGGTACAGCGCGGCGTCGGCGATGTAGATCGGGCCGTCATACGCCTGCACGCGGCCCTTGTTCGGCTTGCCGTCCGGCAGGTTTTGCGGGTCGAACAGCACGTTCCAGCTGGTGGGCGCGGTCTTGAACACATTGGTGTTGTACATCAACACGTTCGGGCCCCACTGGTACGGGGTGCCGTAGGTTTGCTGGCCAACCACGTACCACGGCGCATCCTTGAGGCGCGGGTCGATGTTCTTCCAGTTGGGGATCAACGCGGTGTTGATCGGCTGTACGCGCTTGCCCACGATCAAACGCAGCGAAGCATCGCCCGAGGCGGTGACCAGGTCATAGCCGCCCTTGGCCATCAGGCTGACCATTTCGTCAGAGGTGGCGGCGGTTTTCACATTGACCTTGCAGCCGGTTTCCTTCTCGAAACCGGTGACCCAATCGTAGGCCTTGTCGCTTTCGCCACGTTCGATATAACCGGGCCAGGCGACGATATCCAGCTGGCCTTCGCCAGCGCCTACAGCCTTGAGCGGTTCGGCGGCCTGCAGGCTGGCGCTGGCCAGCAGCGCGGTGGCCAGGGCACTGAGCAGTGCGGTCTTGTGCGCGGACATGGGGGTTCCCTCTTCTTTAATTATGGTCGGGGCAGTTTTTCGCAAACCGGTGACGCATGAGCTTAGTTGTTGTTTTAGAGATGCTGGCCGTGGCGCGCCATGATGTGGCGCACCACGCTGTAGTCCTGTAGCGAATCGCTGGACAGATCTTTGCCATACCCCGAGCGCTTCAAACCGCCGTGGGGCATTTCGCTGACCAGCATGAAGTGGCTATTGATCCAGGTGCAGCCGTATTGCAGGCGGGCTGCGACCTGCATGGCCTTGTCCAGGTTCTGGGTCCACACGGAGGACGCCAGGCCGTATTCGGAGTCGTTGGCCCAGTCCACCGCCTGCTCCAGTTCGTCGAAGCGGGTCACGGTGACCACCGGGCCGAACACCTCGCGCTGGACGATTTCATCATTCTGTTTACAGCCGGCCAGCAGCGTCGGCTGGTAATAGAAGCCGGCGCCGGAATGCACGGCGGCGCCGGTCACGCGTTCGATATGCGGCTGGCCGAGGGCGCGTTCGACAAAGCTGGCCACGCGGTCGCGCTGGCGCGTGCTGATCAGCGGGCCGAGCTCGTTGTCGGCATCGCGTTTGCCGGCAAAGCGCAGGCTACTGACCGCTGCGCCCAGCTCGGCGACCAACTTGTCGTGAATCCCGGCCTGGGCGTAGATGCGGCAGGCAGCGGTGCAATCCTGGCCGGCGTTGTAGTAGCCATAGGCGCGCACGCCCTCGACCACGGCTTGCAGGTCGGCGTCGTTGCACACGATCACCGGCGCTTTGCCGCCGAGTTCCAGGTGCGTGCGTTTCAGGGTTTTCGACGCGGCTTGCAGGATTTTCTGCCCGGTGACGATATCGCCGGTCAGCGAGACCATGCGCACTTTCCCGTGGCTGACCAAATGGCTGCCGACGCCTTCGCCGCCGCCACACAGAATGTTGATCACCCCGCGCGGCAGCAGTTGGCTGAGGGCCGGTGCCAGGGCGAGGATCGACAGCGGCGTGTGCTCGGAAGGTTTGAACACCAGGGTATTGCCGGCCGCCAGGGCGGGCGCGATTTTCCACGCGGCCATCATCAGCGGGTAGTTCCACGGCGCAATCGAGGCGACCACACCAATCGGATCGCGGCGCACCATGCTGGTGTAGCCCGGCAGGTATTCGCCGCTGAGCTGGCCGGTCTGGCAACGCACCGCACCGGCGAAGAAGCGGAACACATCGACGGTGGCGCTCAGGTCATCCTGGCGCGCCAGGTGCAACGGCTTGCCGCAGTTCAGGGCTTCCAGGCGGGCGAGGTAATCGGCTTGTTTTTCGATGGCATCGGCGATGCCGAGCAAGATGTTCGAGCGTTGTTGCGGCGTGGTCCGCGACCAACCGGCAAAGGCGCGGTGGGCGGCGAGGATCGCGCTTTCGACTTGCTCGGTGCTGGCTTCGGCAATCTGGGTGAGGACTTCACCGGTGGCCGGGTTGAGGATCGGCTCGGCAAACCCCTGGCCCTGGACCAGTTCGCCGTCGATCAGCAACGCAGTGAGCAGCGGGGTGGGCGCGCCGGACATTTTTCGCGATCTCTTTTCTTGTGTGGCCATGGGCGTTCTCTTACGAGGGCCTGACCTTTCTCTTATGGATGCACAGAGACTAGAGGTCAGGCGCGAGGTCAACAAATACTAAATACTGAATGCAGCATTCGATTAAATAGATGGCTTGCGTGGGTGCGGCTGTTCGCGCGCGACCGTCAGGAACGGGTCGACCAAGGCCGGCCGCGCGGTGCCACGGCGCCAGGCCAGGCCGACGTCGAGGGTCTGGCTGAGGTCGGCAATCGGCCGCGCTTCAATAATGTCGCCCTCCAGTGACCAGGGGCGGTAGGTCATGTCGGGCTGGATCGACACGCCCAGGCCCGCTGCCACCAGGCTTCGGACGGCTTCGGTGGAAGCTGTGCGCAAAGTGACGCGTGGCTGTAGGCCGGCGCCGGCCCACAGGCGCTGGGCGTTGTGGCCCATTTCATCGACGTTCAACTGGATCAGCGGCTCGCGCGCCACATCGGCGAGGTTGATGCTGTCGTGCTCCAGCAGCGGGTGTTGCGCCGGTAGCCACAGGCGGTGCGGCGAGTGGGTGAGCACTTCGGTTTGCAGGGCGTGGCGGTCTTCGAGGTTGGAAAGGATCAGCACGCCGACGTCGATTTCGCCGCTGACCAGCAAATGTTCGATGTACGGGCGCTCGTCCTCCATCACACGGATTTCCACATTGGGGTAGGCGCGCTGGAAGCGGGTGAGCAGATCCGCCAGGTAATAACCGGCCACCAGGCTGGTCACGCCGATGATCAACTGCCCGGCCACTTGGTCGGTGCTCTGTTGCAGGCTGCGCTTGGCGTTATCGACGGTGGCGAGAATCAGGTGGGCCTGGCGCAGGAATTGATGACCCTGGTGGGTCAGGGTCATGCCCTTGGCGTGGCGGTTGAACAGGTTGACGCCGATTTCCTGCTCCAGTTGCTGGATCGCCAGGGTCAGTGTGGACTGGGAAATAAAGGCGGTCTGCGCAGCGGCCGAGATCGATCCGGTCTCGGCCACGGCGATAAAGTGCCGGATTTGACGCAAGGTCATCATGCTGGAATTACCAGTGGGGTGTTTTTATAGATTTGTTCGAGTGTATATCGGTTTTAGCGAAGGGTCGTCGCGTTACATCTGGAAGCACTCTAGATCGGGGCTTTTTGGCACTTAGTTTTACGCTGGGGGCCTATTGGTCCTATGAACCCAAGTGTCTGGAGGCTACGAATGAATACCCGTGGATTGCTCGATCAGCTGCTCAAATCTGGCCAGGACATGTTGCAAAACAAGGCTGGCGGCCAGCGTAAACAGGACGATAAAGGCGCCTTGGGCGGCTTGCTTGGTGGTGGTGGCCTGGGCAGCCTGCTCGGCGGCGCGGGCGGTGGCGCCCTGGCGGCGGGGGCCATGGGCCTGCTGCTGGGCAATAAAAAGGCGCGCAAGTTCGGCGGCAAGGCCCTGACCTACGGCGGCCTGGCCGCGTTGGGCGTGATTGCCTACAAGGCCTACGGCAACTGGCAGGCGCAACAGGCCACTGCGCCCAAGGGCGAGCCGCAAACTATCGACCGCTTGCCGCCAGCCCAGGTCGAGCAACACAGCCAGGCCATCCTCAAGGCCCTGGTCGCCGCCGCCAAGGCTGACGGCCATGTCGACGAGCGCGAGCGTACGTTGATCGAAGGCGAATTTACCAAGCTGGACAACGACCGCGAGCTGCAAAGCTGGCTCCATGCCGAACTCAACAAACCCCTGGACCCGGCCGACGTGGCCCGCGCGGCAGGCACTCCGGAAATGGCCGCCGAGATGTACATCGCCAGCGTGATGCTGGTGGACGAGGAAAACTTTATGGAAAAGGCCTACCTCGATGAGTTGGCGCGCCAGCTCAAGCTAGAGCCGGGCCTGAAGGCCGAACTGGAAAAACAGGTGCGCCTGAACTCGTAATCACTGACACAACAGGAATCAAAATGTGGGAGCGGGCTTGCCCGCGAATGCGGTGTTTCAGTCACTGAATGTGCTGGCTGACCCACCGCCCTCGCGAGCAAGCCCGCTCCCACAGTTTTTTACCGAGTCAGGCTTTGTTCCGTAGGAGGGCAGCTACCCGGGTTGTTTTTGGATTATGTGAGCATTCCATCAAAACCCGTTGATTAATGAGGGCTTCTGCTCAGCTATACTCCCCTCCATTTGAATGGCCCTCCGAGGAATTACTGTGAAGAACTGGACCCTGCGCCAACGGATCTTGGCAAGTTTTGCGGTCATTATCGCCATCATGCTGTTAATGGTTGTGGTCTCTTATTCACGGTTGTTGAAGATCGAAGACAGTGAAGTCGCCGTGCGCGACGACGCGGTGCCGGGGGTTTACCTCAGTTCGATGATCCGCAGCGCCTGGGTCGACAGCTACCTGCAAACCCTCGAATTGCTGGGCCTGCGCGAAGACAAGAAGCTCAGCGACGCCGACAAGGCCGAGTTCAAGTCCTTCGAGGCGCGCATCCAGCAGCAGATGAGCAACTACGCCCAAACCATCGCCGGCAGCGAGGACCGTTCCGAGTTCGACCGCTTCGAAGGCCTGCACCAGGCCTACAACAAGAGCCTGTCCACGGTGCTCGACAGCCTGCAACGCGGCGACCTGGTGGCCGCGCGCAAGGAGTTCGACAGCCAGCTCACGCCGACCTGGACCGCAGGCCGCATGAAGCTCAATGACATCATTACCGAAAACAAGAACGTCGCCGATCGTGCGACCAACGCCATCGACGATGCGGTCTCTGCCGCCAAACTGAGCATGTTCCTGTCCCTCGCGGTGGCGATCCTGGCGGCTGGCCTGTGCGGCCTGCTGCTGATGCGCGCGATCATGGCGCCGATGCAGCGCATCGTCGAAATCCTCGGCACCATGCGCGACGGCGACCTGAGCAAGCGCTTGAACCTGGAGCGCAAGGACGAATTCAACGCGGTCGAGACCGGCTTCAACGACATGATGACCGAGCTGACGGCCCTGGTGTCCCAGGCCCAGCGCTCGTCGGTGCAGGTGACCACCTCGGTCACCGAGATTGCCGCCACCTCCAAGCAGCAACAGGCCACCGCCACTGAAACAGCGGCCACCACCACCGAGATCGGCGCAACATCGCGTGAGATCGCCGCCACTTCCAAGGATCTGGTCCGCACCATGACCGAAGTTTCCACCGCTGCCGACCAGGCGTCGGTGGCTGCGGGCTCCGGCCAGCAAGGGCTGGCGCGCATGGAAGAAACCATGCACTCGGTGATGGGCGCCGCCGACCTGGTCAACGCCAAGCTGGCGATCCTCAATGAGAAGGCCGGCAACATCAACCAGGTGGTGGTGACCATCGTCAAGGTCGCCGACCAGACCAACCTGCTGTCCCTCAACGCCGCCATCGAGGCCGAGAAGGCCGGTGAATACGGGCGCGGTTTCGCCGTGGTCGCCACCGAGGTGCGCCGCCTGGCCGACCAGACCGCCGTGGCTACTTACGACATCGAGCAGATGGTGCGCGAGATCCAGTCGGCGGTGTCCGCCGGCGTGATGGGCATGGACAAATTCTCCGAAGAAGTACGCCGCGGCATGTTTGAAGTGCAGCAGGTCGGCGAGCAGCTGTCGCAGATCATCCATCAGGTACAGGCCCTGGCGCCGCGGGTGCTGATGGTCAACGAAGGCATGCAGGCCCAGGCCACCGGCGCCGAGCAGATCAACCATGCGTTGGTGCAGTTGGGCGATGCCAGCAGCCAGACCGTCGAGTCCCTGCGCCAGGCCAGCTTTGCGATCGATGAACTGAGCCAGGTTGCGGTCGGTCTGCGCAGCGGCGTGTCGCGTTTCAAAGTCTGATGAGCGACCTCGCGGCTAAACGCGGCGCCGTCCCGGCAGCGAAAAAGGCGTTGTTCCTGGTGTTCCATATCGGCAGCGAACGCTACGCCCTCAAGGCCACGGAAGTGGCCGAGGTGTTGCCGCGCCTGCCACTCAAGCCCATCGCCCATGCGCCGGCGTGGGTCGCCGGGATCTTTGCCCATCGCGGCGCGCTGGTGCCGGTGATCGACCTCAGCGCGCTGACCTTTGGCGCCCCGGCCCAGGCGCGCACCAGCACGCGGCTGGTGCTGGTCAATTACCAGCCGAACGACGAGGTTGAACCGCGCTGGCTGGGGCTGATCCTCGAACAGGCCACCGACACCCTGCGCTGCGACCCCGCGGAGTTCCAGCCCTATGGCCTGGACAACCGCCAGGCGCCGTACCTGGGGCCGGTGCGTGAAGATGCACTGGGCCTGATGCAATGGATTGGCGTCAGCGACTTGCTCACCGACGATGTGCGCGCCTTGCTGTTCTCTGCCGAGTTGAGCGTATGAGCAGCGACCCGCGCGTCTTCAACTTCCTCAAGGAACGCATCGGCCTCGACGTCGCCTCCGTCGGCGAGGCGATCATCGAGCGCGCCGTGCGCCAGCGCAGCCAGGCCGTGCAGGCGCAGACGGCCGATGAATACTGGCAGCAACTGCAACGCTCCCATGACGAGCAACAGGCGCTGATCGAGGCGGTGATCGTCCCCGAGACCTGGTTTTTCCGTTATCCCGAATCCTTTGCGACGCTGGCCCGCCTGGCCAAGGCGCGCCTGGCCGAGATCAAGCAGATGCGTGCGCTGCGCATCCTCAGCCTGCCGTGTTCCACCGGCGAAGAACCCTATTCGATTGCCATGGCCTTGCTCGATGCCGGCCTGGCGCCGCACCAGTTCAAGGTGCTGGGCCTGGATGTCAGCCCGTTGTCGGTGGAGCGTGCGCGGCGCGGGGTGTATGGCAAGAACTCGTTTCGCGGTGCCGACATCGAGTTTCGCGACCGCCATTTCAATGAGTCCGCCGACGGCTTCCACATCAGCGAGCGCGTGCGTGAGCAAGTGCGCCTGCAAGTCGGCAACCTGCTTGACCCGACGCTGCTGGCGAACGAGGCGAGCTACGACTTTGTGTTCTGTCGCAACCTGCTGATCTACTTCGACCAGCCGACCCAGAAGCAAGTGTTCGATGTGCTCAAGGGCCTGACCCACGAGGACGGCGTGCTGTTTATCGGCCCGGCCGAGGGCAGCCTGCTGGGGCGCCATGGCATGAAGTCGATTGGCGTGCCGCAGTCGTTTGCGTTCAGCCGGCATGTCGAGCCGGTCAAGCCGGAGCCGGTGTTTGCGCCGATCCCCGCGCCGCCGCCGCTGCGCAGTGCGGCGGCGTTGCCGGTCAAGCCGCGCCCGTTCAGCACGTTCAGTGCCCAGGTGGTGCCGATCAAGGCGCCGCCGTCCGACGCGGCGGATCTGCTCAGCCAGATCGCTACCCTGGCCAACGAAGGCAAAAGCGCCGAGGCCCGCGCCGCGTGTGAACGCTATTTGAGCAACCATCCGCCGGCCGCCCAGGTGTTTTACTGGCTGGGGCTGCTCAGCGACGTGGCCGGCAGTGCCCTGGAAGCCCAGGGGTTTTACCGCAAAGCCTTGTACCTGGAACCCCAGCACCCGCAGGCCCTGATGCACCTGGCCGCGTTGCTTGAATCCCAGGGCGACAGTGCGGGGGCGCGCCGTTTGCAGGCGCGTGCCGCGCGTAGCGAGCGAGCTGACAGTGAGTCCAAACGATGAGTAGCCCACACGCGCTCGACACCGCTGGCCTGGACCTGACCCTGGCCGACACCCAAGCCATCGACGACTGCTGGAACCGCATCGGCATCCATGGCGACAAATCCTGCCCCTTGCTGGCGGACCATATCCACTGCCGCAACTGCGCGGTGTACTCCGCCGCTGCCACGCGGCTGCTGGACCGCTACGCGTTGCAGCAGGACGACCATCGCCCGCACGCCGCCGTGGAAATCGGCGAAGACGTGGTCACGCGTTCCCTGCTGATGTTCCGTCTCGGCGAGGAATGGCTGGGCATCGCCACCCGTTGCCTGGTGGAAGTGGCGCCGCTGCAACCGATTCATTCCCTGCCGCACCAGCGCTCCCGCGCCTTGCTTGGCGTGGCGAATGTGCGCGGCGCGCTGGTGGCGTGCCTGTCGCTGGTGGAGTTGCTGGGTCTGGACGCCACGACCAATGGCGCCAGTGGTGGGCGGATCATGCCGCGCATGTTGATTATCGCCGCGCAGGACGGCCCGGTGGTGGTGCCGGTGGATGAAGTGGACGGCATCCACGCCATCGACGAACGCACCTTGAAGGCGGCGTCGGCCTCGGGCACCCAGGCCAGCGCGCGCTTTACCCAAGGTGTGTTGCAGTGGAAAGGCCGCAGCCTGCGTTGGCTGGACGAGGCGCAATTGTTGTCTGCCGTGACCCGGAGCCTCACATGACCCCCGACCAGATGCGCGACGCCTCGCTGCTGGAACTGTTCAGCCTGGAAGCCGACGCCCAGACCCAGGTGCTCAGCGCCGGCCTGCTGGCCCTGGAGCGCAACCCGACCCAGGCCGACCAGCTTGAAGCCTGCATGCGCGCGGCCCACTCGCTCAAGGGCGCGGCGCGGATTGTCGGGGTGGATGCCGGGGTCAGCGTGTCCCACGTGATGGAGGATTGCCTGGTCAGCGCCCAGGAAAGCCGGCTGTACCTGCAACCCGAACATATCGACGCGTTGCTGCAAGGCACCGACCTGCTGATGCGCATCGCCACGCCGGGCAACACCGTCGGCCCGGCGGATATCGAAGCCTATGTGGCGTTGATGGAGCGCTTGCTCGATCCGTCCCAGGCGCCGGTCAAAGCCGTGTCGCCGCCAGTGCCGCCTGTGCCCGAACCCGAACCCGCACCCATCGTTGAAGAGCTGCCATCCGAGCCCGAACCCGCGCCGCCGGTCACCGCTGAGCCGCCACGCTTGAATCGACGCATGACCGAAGGCGGCGAGCGCGTATTGCGCGTGACCGCCGAGCGGCTGAACAGCCTGTTGGACCTGTCCAGCAAATCCCTGGTGGAAACCCAGCGGCTCAAGCCTTACCTGTCCAGCATGCAACGCCTCAAGCGCATCCAAAGCCAGAGCGCCCGCGCCCTGGACACCCTGGACGGGCAACTGAAGACCCTGGACCTGAACCTCGAAGCCCAGGAAGCCCTGGCCGATACCCGCCGCTTGTTGAGTGAAGCCCAGGCCCTGCTGGCGGAAAAGACCGCCGAGTTGGACGAGTTCGGCTGGCAGGCCGGGCAGCGCGCCCAAGTGCTCTACGACACGGCGCTGGCCTGCCGTATGCGCCCGTTTGCCGACGTATTGGCCGGGCAAGTGCGCATGGTCCGCGACCTTGGCCGCAGCCTGGGCAAGCAGGTGCGCCTGGAAATCGAGGGCGAAAAGACCCAGGTCGACCGCGACGTGCTGGAAAAGCTCGAAGCGCCGCTCACCCATTTATTGCGCAATGCCGTCGATCACGGCATTGAAATGCCCGAGCAGCGCCTGCTGGCGGGCAAGCCGGCGGAAGGTCTGATTCGTCTGCGCGCGTCCCACCAGGCCGGTCTGCTGGTGCTGGAATTGAGCGACGACGGCAATGGCGTGGACCTGGAGCGCCTGCGCGGCACCATCGTCGATCGGCACTTGTCGCCGCTGGAAACGGCGCTGCGCCTGAGCGAAGAGGAGCTGCTGACCTTCCTGTTCCTGCCGGGTTTCAGCCTGCGCGACAAGGTGACCGAGGTGTCCGGGCGCGGCGTCGGCCTGGATGCGGTGCAACATATGGTGCGCCAACTGCGCGGCGCGGTGGTGCTGGAGCAGACGGCGGGGCAGGGCAGCCGTTTCCATCTGGAGGTGCCGCTGACCTTGTCGGTAGTGCGCAGCCTGGTGGTGGAAGTTGGCGAAGAAGCCTACGCGTTCCCGCTGGCGCATATCGAACGCATGTGCGACCTGGCGCCCGACGACATCGTGCAACTGGAAGGCCGCCAGCATTTCTGGCACGAGGGCCGGCATGTCGGCCTGGTCGCCGCCAGCCAGTTGTTGCAGCGCCCGGCCGGCCAGAGCCCGTCGGACACGTTGAAGGTGGTGGTGATCCGCGAGCGCGATGCGGTGTACGGGATTGCCGTGGAACGTTTTATCGGCGAGCGCACCTTGGTGGTGTTGCCACTGGATGATCGCCTGGGCAAGGTCCAGGATATCTCTGCCGGCGCCTTGCTGGACGACGGCTCGGTGGTGTTGATCGTCGATGTCGAAGACATGCTGCGCTCGGTGGACAAACTGCTCAACACCGGCCGCCTGGAGCGGATCGCCCGGCGCAGCCAGCAGGCCACCGAAGCGCCGCGCAAACGCGTGCTGGTGGTGGATGACTCGCTCACGGTGCGGGAACTGCAACGCAAATTGCTGCTCAATCGTGGCTATGAAGTCGCGGTGGCGGTGGATGGCATGGATGGTTGGAATGCCTTGCGCTCCGAGGATTTCGACCTGTTGATCACTGATATTGATATGCCTCGCATGGACGGTATTGAATTGGTCACACTGTTGCGTCGTGATAGTCGCCTGCAATCGCTGCCGGTGATGGTGGTGTCGTACAAGGATCGCGAAGAAGACCGCCGTCGTGGCCTCGACGCTGGCGCCGACTATTATTTAGCCAAGGCCAGTTTCCACGACGACGCCTTGCTCGACGCGGTGATGGAGCTGATCGGAGGGGCACGGGGATGAGGATTGCGATCGTCAATGACATGCCCCTGGCCGTGGAGGCCTTGCGCCGTGCCCTGAGTTTCGAGCCGGCCCATCAGGTTGTGTGGGTGGCGAGCAATGGCTTGGAAGCGGTGCAGCGTTGCGCTGAAGTGACCCCGGACCTGATCCTGATGGACCTGATCATGCCGGTGATGGACGGCGTGGAGGCGACTCGCCAGATCATGGCCGAGACGCCATGCGCTATCGTGATTGTCACGGTCGACCGTCAGGCTAACGTCAGCCGTGTCTTCGAAGCCATGGGCCACGGCGCCCTGGATGTGGTGGACACGCCGGCGCTTGGCGTGGGCAACCCGAAGGACGCGGCGGCGCCGTTGCTGCGCAAGATCCTCAATATTGGCTGGCTGATCGGCCAGCGCGGCAGCCGCGTGCGGGCGGAAACAACGCCGCAACGGGCGACCGGCAAACGCGAGAGCCTGGTGGCGATCGGTTCGTCGGCGGGCGGCCCGGCCGCCCTGGAAATCCTGCTCAAGGGCTTGCCCCGGGACTTTTCCGCGGCCATCGTACTGGTGCAGCATGTGGATCAGGTGTTTGCCGCCGGCATGGCCGAATGGCTGAGCAGCGCCTCCGGCCTGCCGGTACGCCTGGCCCGCGAAGGCGAGCCGCCGCAAAGTGGCGTGGTGTTGCTGGCCGGCACCAACCACCATATCCGGCTCCTGAAAAATGGCACCCTGGCCTACACCGCCGAGCCGGTGAACGAGATTTACCGGCCGTCCATCGACGTGTTTTTCGAGAGCGTCGCCAGCCACTGGAACGGCGACGCGGTCGGCGTATTGCTGACCGGCATGGGGCGCGACGGCGCCCAGGGGCTCAAGCTCATGCGTGAACAAGGATATTTGACCATCGCCCAGGATCAGCAGAGCTGCGCGGTGTATGGCATGCCCAAAGCGGCGGCGGCGATAGATGCCGCTGTTGAAATTCGCCCATTGGATAGAATTGCGCCCCGATTGCTGGAGGTCTTTGCAAAATGATCAAGACCCCCGGCGGTGCTGGCTTGCAGGTAGTAATTCAGGTGACTGCACATGAATGATTTACAGATCGACGACATCAAGACCGACGAAAACGCCGCCATGGTGTTGCTGGTCGATGACCAGGCCATGATCGGTGAAGCCGTACGGCGTGGCTTGTCCCATGAAGAAAACATCGACTTCCATTTCTGCGCCGACCCGCACCAGGCGATTGCCCAGGCGATCCGTATCAAGCCGACGGTGATCCTGCAAGACCTGGTGATGCCTGGCCTTGACGGCCTGACCCTGGTGCGTGAGTACCGCAACCACCCGGCTACGGCGAATATCCCGATCATCGTGCTTTCCACCAAGGAGGACCCGCTGATCAAGAGCGCGGCGTTCTCTGCGGGGGCCAACGATTACCTGGTCAAGCTGCCGGACAATATCGAGCTGGTGGCGCGTATCCGCTATCACTCGCGCTCCTATATGACCCTGTTGCAGCGGGATGCGGCGTATCGCGCGCTGCGGGTCAGCCAGCAACAGTTGCTTGATACCAACCTGGTGCTGCAACGCTTGATGAACTCCGATGGGCTGACCGGGCTGTCCAATCGACGGCACTTCGACGAATACCTGGAGCTGGAATGGCGCCGGGCTATGCGTGATCAGACGCAGTTGTCGTTGCTGATGATCGATGTGGATTTCTTCAAGACCTACAACGATAGCTTTGGTCATGTTGAAGGGGATGAAGCTCTGCGCAAAGTGGCGGCGACTATCCGTGATGCCAGCAGCCGGCCTTCGGATTTGCCGGCGCGTTATGGCGGTGAGGAGTTTGCGCTGGTGCTGCCGAATACTTCGCCGGGTGGGGCGCGGTTGGTGGCGGAGAAGCTGCGTATGGCGGTGGCGGCGTTGAAGATTCCGCATATTGCGCCGGCTGAGGGGGCTAGCCTGACGATCAGTATCGGTTTGTCTACGGTGACGCCGCAGCAGGGGACGGATTGTCGGCAGCTGATATTGGCGGCGGATAAGGGGCTTTACACCGCCAAGCATAATGGGCGGAATCAAGTTGGGATTGAGTAGGGTTGGGTACATATCCGTTATTTAGGTAACGGCTACTTATGGTTCCGCTCTTACAGCGGCTCACTTTTGGAAAGGCCCAAAAGTAAGCAAAAGGCCTTCGCCCCAACACTCGGCACCTCGCCTAGGCTCGGTGTGCCCTCACTCCGGCTTGAATCCGTGGGCCGCCGCCACGCGCCATCCATGGCGCGGGGCGGCTAACCCGGCGTCCTGCCGGGTTGCCCACGGATTCAAGCCTGCGTTCGGCCAGCGTGTTTGACGGGGCGACCCCAGATCAAAAGCCAGAGCGCGGCGGCCTTAGAGCCGACCGATTCTTTGTGCCGTTCACCGCTCAACTGTGGGAGCTGGCTTGCCTGCGATGCAGACACCTCGGTACATCAGGCAAACCCAGTTGAAGCCATCGCAGGCAAGCCAGCTCCCACAGGGGAACGCGCCAGCTTCAGAGACTCGGTCGGCTACTAGGCCGCCGTGCTTTGTTTTTGATTTTGATCTTAGGCGCCCCGTTAAACACGCTGGCCGGAATTCGGCATGGATTTGGGGGGTAAACCGGCAGGGATGCCGGTTTAGCCGCCCCGCGCCATGGATGGCGCGTGGCGGCGGCCCCCCAAATCCATGTCGGATTACGGGCATGCCGAGCCTAGGCGAGGCACCGAGTGTTGGGGCAAGAGCCCTTTGCTTACTTTGGGGCTTTTCCAAAGTGAGCCGCCGTAAGGGCGGAACCATCAGTAGCCGTTACCTAAATAACGGATATACACACCACCAACTCCGAGCCTTTTCGCCCAGCGGACTGCTGCTCCCCCCCGTTTGCCGTTATACTCGCCGGCTTTCAAAAGTTCGCCAACGAGTGCTGCCCGCCATGGAAATCAACCCGATCCTTAACACCATCAAGGACCTGTCCGAGCGCTCCGAAACTATTCGGGGGTATCTTTGACTACGATCAAAAGCATGAGCGTCTGACCGAAGTCAATCGCGAGCTTGAAGATCCTGCTGTCTGGAACAAACCTGAATACGCCCAGGAACTGGGCCGCGAGCGCGCTGCGCTGGCGCAGATCGTCGATACCCTCGACGAACTGAACACCGGTCTGGCCGATTGCCGTGACCTGCTGGACATGGCCGTCGAAGAAAACGACGAAGGCGCAGTGGGCGATGTCGTCGCCGAGCTGGCCCGTCTCGAGGAAAACCTCGCCAAACTCGAATTCCGCCGCATGTTCAGCCACGAGATGGACCCGAACAACGCCTACCTGGATATCCAGGCCGGTTCCGGTGGCACCGAGGCCCAGGACTGGGCCAACATCCTGCTGCGCATGTACCTGCGCTGGGCCGACAAGCGCGGTTTCGAAGCGACCATCATGGAACTGTCCGCCGGTGAAGTCGCCGGTATCAAGGGCGCGACCGTGCATATCAAGGGTGAATACGCCTTTGGCTGGTTGCGGACCGAGATCGGCGTGCACCGCCTGGTGCGCAAGAGCCCGTTCGACTCCGGCAACCGTCGCCACACCTCGTTCAGCGCGGTGTTCGTCTCGCCAGAGATCGACGACAAGGTCGAGATCGAGATCAACCCGGCCGACCTGCGCATCGACACCTACCGCTCCTCCGGTGCCGGTGGCCAGCACGTAAACACCACCGACTCGGCCGTACGTATCACCCACGTACCGACCAACACTGTGGTCAGCTGCCAGAACGAACGTTCCCAGCACGCCAACAAAGACACCGCCATGAAAATGCTGCGGGCCAAGTTGTACGAGCAGGAAATGCAGAAGCGCAACGCCGCTTCCCAGGCGCTGGAAGACACCAAGTCGGACATCGGCTGGGGTCACCAGATCCGTTCCTATGTGCTCGATGCGTCGCGGATCAAGGATCTGCGCACCAACATCGAACGCAGCGACTGCGACAAGGTGCTCGATGGCGACATCGACGAGTATCTGGAAGCGAGCCTGAAATCAGGCCTGTAACACCCTAATTCTGTGATGGATGATTTAAAGACATGAGCGACCAACAACTCGACCCGCAAGCCCTGCAACAGGAAGAAAACTCCCTGATCGCCCTGCGCAAGGAAAAGCTTGCTGCCGAGCGCGCCAAGGGCAATGCCTTCCCCAACGACTTCCGTCGCGAAAACTACTGCGATGCGTTGCAGAAGCAATACGCCGACAAGACCAAGGAAGAGCTGGCAGAGGCTGCGATCCCGGTCAAGGTGGCAGGTCGCATCATGCTCAACCGTGGTTCGTTCATGGTGATCCAGGACATGACCGGGCGCATCCAGGTCTACGTCAACCGTAAAACCCTGTCGGAAGAAACCCTGGCCGCGGTGAAAACCTGGGACATGGGCGACATCATTGCTGCCGAGGGCACCCTGGCCCGTTCGGGCAAGGGCGACCTGTACGTTGAAATGACCAACGTGCGCCTGCTGACCAAATCCCTGCGCCCACTGCCCGACAAGCACCACGGCCTGACTGACACCGAACAACGCTACCGCCAGCGCTACGTTGACCTGATCGTCAACGAAGACGTGCGCCACACCTTCCGTGTGCGTTCGCAAGTGATCGCGCACATCCGCAGCTTCCTGATGGCGCGTGACTTCCTCGAAGTCGAAACGCCGATGCTGCAAACCATCCCCGGTGGTGCCGCGGCCAAGCCGTTCGAAACCCACCACAACGCGCTGGACATGGAAATGTTCCTGCGTATCGCGCCGGAGCTGTACCTCAAGCGCCTCGTTGTCGGCGGCTTCGAGAAAGTGTTCGAGATCAACCGCAACTTCCGTAACGAAGGCGTTTCGACCCGTCACAACCCAGAATTCACCATGTTGGAGTTCTACCAGGCCTACGCCGACTACGAAGACAACATGGACCTCACCGAAGAACTGTTCCGCGAGCTGGCGCAGCTGGTCCTGGGCAGCACCGACGTGCCGTACGGCGACAAGGTGTTCCACTTCGGCGAGCCGTTCGTGCGCCTGTCGGTGTTCGATTCGATCCTCAAGTACAACCCTGAGCTGACCGCTGACGACCTGACCGACATCGACAAGGCCCGCGCCATCGCCAAGAAAGCCGGGGCCAAGGTGCTCGGCTTCGAAGGCCTGGGCAAGCTGCAGGTGATGATTTTCGAAGAACTGGTGGAGCACAAGCTGGAACAGCCGCACTTCATTACCCAGTACCCGTTCGAAGTGTCGCCGCTGGCCCGTCGCAACGATGACAACCCGAACGTCACTGACCGTTTCGAGCTGTTCATCGGCGGCCGTGAAATCGCCAACGCCTACTCCGAGTTGAATGACGCGGAAGACCAGGCCGAGCGCTTCATGGCCCAGGTGGCTGACAAGGACGCCGGCGACGACGAAGCCATGCACTACGATGCAGACTTCGTTCGCGCCCTGGAGTACGGCATGCCGCCGACCGCTGGTGAAGGTATCGGCATCGACCGCCTGGTGATGTTGTTGACCAACTCGCCGTCGATCCGCGATGTGATCTTGTTCCCGCACATGCGGCCACAAGCGTAAGCGAAGCGAAATCCGAAGCCGCCTTTTATAAGGCGGCTTTTTTATGTGGCGTATTTAAGCGTCAAGCAAATAGCGCCAGGTTTTGATCTATTCAAGGATGTATGTGGTGAACCGCGTTATGGCTCAAGAAGGCGCCGCCGGCATTGCTGCTGCCGTGGCGGAAAGTGTCCAGTACCAGGGCCGCAAGGCCAGTCGCCGGGGCAGCGAGCAGCGCCGGCAAGATATTCTCGATGCGGCCATGCGCATCGTCGTGCGGGACGGCGTACGTGGCGTACGCCATCGCGCGGTGGCGGCGGAGGCGGGCGTGCCGCTGTCGGCCACCACCTACTATTTCAAGGATATCGATGACCTGCTCACCGATACCTTCGCCCAATACGTCGAACGCAGTGCGGCGTTCATGGGCAAGCTGTGGGTGCGCAACGAAGGCTTGCTGCGGGAGATGGTCGCTTATGGCGATGGCAGCCCGCAGTCGCGCTCGCAACTGGCCGATGACATCGCCCGGCTGACGGCCGACTACGTGATGCGCCAACTGACCAACCGCCGTGAACACCTGATGGCCGAGCAGGCGTTTCGCCAGGAAGCCTTGTTGAACCCGCGCCTGGCCGAACTGGTGCGCTCCCACCAGCAGATCCTGTTGCAGGGCACCGGGCAGTTTTTCCAGGTGCTGGGTTCGCGCGAGCCGCAGCAGGACGCCAAGGTGTTGACGGCCATCATCGGTCGGATGGAGTATCAGGGCCTGCTCGGCAGCGCAGACAGCCTGACCGGTGAAGAGATGCTTGAAATCCTCAAGCGCTACATGCATTTGGTGTTGGCGTCGGTCTGACGTAGGCTGCTGGGGCACATAACGTTTAAAGAGGAAGTTCCAGGTGGACGATTACCAGCAGACGATACGCACCTTGTCTGATCGCATTGTGCTGGCGCAAACACCGATTCGCGTCCTCGACGCCGTGAAGTGGGACGACAGCATTCGCCAGGGTTTCCTCAAGGCCAAGGGCAAGGAAATGCCGGCCGTCAGCCGTGACTATTACCTCAACCGACCGCTGTCGTTCGATTCCAGCGCGGTCAAGCTGGAGTTCCAGAACATCGAGCGCGACATCACCCGGCGCCTCGGCCAGTTCAGCCCGGTGGGGCAGATCATGCGTCGCATGTGCCGCGAATACCGCATGGTGGTACGCATGCTCGAAGCGCGGGGCACCGAAGACTTCGGCCTGATCTCCCAGGAACTCTACGGCGCCGCCTCCGATGCGTTCCACGCCGGCGACCCGACCCTCGCCGACCTCGGCCTGATGCTCTCCGACTACCTGAACAATATCGACGGCCGTGGCGACCTGAAGGACGAGGCCAAGACCCTCACCGCCAAGGACGCCGTCGCCCTGCTGCAAACCCGCCTGAACAAGGTGTTTGGCGAGGCCGAGGAAACCATCCGCGTGTTCGAGTCCGACGGTATCGTCGCCGACGCGGCGGCGGGTGCCGACTACATCAAGATCCGCGCCGACGCGATGTTCAACGACCGCGACGTGCGCGCCCTGGAAGTCCATGAAGGCCTGGTGCACGTCGGCACCACCCTCAACGGCCAGAACCAGCCGATCTGCACCTTCCTGTCCAAGGGCCCGCCGTCGTCCACCGTGACCCAGGAAGGCCTGGCGATCCTGATGGAGATCATCACCTTCGCCTCCTACCCCAGCCGCTTGCGCAAGTTGACCAACCGCACCCGTGCCATCCATATGGTGGAGGAGGGCGCCGACTTCCTGCAGGTGTTCGAGTTCTTCCGTGAGCAAGGCTTTGAAATGGCCGAAAGCTACGGCAACGCCAGTCGCGTATTCCGTGGCTCGGTGCCGACGGGTCTGCCGTTTACCAAGGATCTGTCCTACCTCAAGGGCTTTATCATGGTCTACAACTATATCCAGCTGGCCGTGCGCAAAGGCAAGCTGGAACAAGTGCCGCTGCTGTTCTGCGGCAAGACCACCCTGGAAGACATGCGCACCCTGCGCCAATTGGTGGACGAAGGTTTGGTGGTGCCGCCGAAGTATTTGCCGGAGCAGTTCCGCGACATGAACGCGCTGGCGGCGTGGATGTGCTTCTCCAACTTCCTCAACCACTTGAGCCTGGATCGGATCGAGGCGGATTACTCGAATATCCTCTGACGGATGTTCCTGAAGAAACCGGATCAAAAAATGTGGGAGCTGGCTTGCCTGCGATAGCGGTGTATCAGTCACAGCTGTTTCAACTGAAAGATTGCTATCGCAGGCAAGCCAGCTCCCACAGTTGATCTCATTTGTTCTTGAGAGATCGATCGTTCCCACGCTCTGCGTGGGAATGCAGCCCTTGGCGCTCTGCGCCACCTGGAGGCTTCAACGGATGAGAATCCTCGGCATTCTGTGCCTGCTACTGACCTTGAACGGCTGCAGCTCCCTGCTGTTCTACCCCGAGCCCGGCCTGCCGTTCACGCCGGAAAAAGCCCGCCTGGCTTACCGTGACATCACCCTCACCACCGCCGACGGGGTAAAACTCCACGCCTGGTGGCTGCCCGCCAAACCCGGCGTGCCGGTCAAGGGCACCGTGCTGCATCTGCATGGCAACGGCGGCAACCTGGCCTGGCACCTGGGCGGTAGCTGGTGGTTGCCAGAGCAGGGTTATCAGGTGTTGCTGCTGGACTATCGCGGTTATGGCCTGTCCGAAGGCAAGCCGTCGCTGCCGGCGGTTTACCAAGACATCGACGCCGCCTTCAGCTGGCTCGACAAGGCGCCCGAAACCCAACACCAACCCTTGATCGTCCTCGGCCAAAGCCTCGGCGGTGCGCTGGCGGTGCATTACCTGGCGGCCCACCCGGAGCGTCAGCCGCAACTCAAGGCGCTGGTCCTGGATGGCGTGCCCGCCAGTTATCGTGACGTAGGACAATTCGCCCTGAGCACCTCCTGGTTAACATGGCCGTTGCAGGTGCCTTTGTCGTGGCTGGTGCCGGACGCCGACAGTGCAATCCAGGCCATGCCGAAGCTGACCGGCGTGCCGAAACTGCTGTTCCACAGCCTGGATGACCCGATTGTGCCGGTGGCCAACGTTTTGCGCCTGTATCAAGCGGCGCCACCGCCGAGGGTGTTGCAACTGACCCGTGGCGGCCACGTGCAGACCTTTGCCGACAAGACCTGGCAAACCGTGATGCTGCGCTATCTGGACGACCCCCAGCACTTCAACGGCCTGCGTCGCCTGGGCGAAATCCCGAATTATCCCCTTCCCAAAGTTGATTCATCAGAGAGCCCGCAATGAGCGAAGAACGCAACATGATCCCGCTGATCCTCACCGGCATCGGCACCATTATCGGCACCGTCGGCTGCCTGTGGTTCTACGGTTACCTGCACTTCGCCAAGCCCGAAGATGCGCTGCTGCTCAGCGACTTCACCATGCTCAAGACCGTGCCGGGGGAGGATTACAAGATTTCCCTGACGCCGGCCGCACAAGTGGCGCAGTGCGTGGATGGCGTGCTGGTGATGTTCGATACCGAGCAGAAAGGTCTCAGTGGCGTGCTGGTGAACAACAAGAAGCAGGCAGTGCGCTGCATGGGTCAGGAAACGCCGCAATTGCAGCAGTAACCCGACCGGAAGGAACCATATTCTGTACGAGACCACTGATGGGTGTGTCGGCAAAGTTGAGACACAACTTACCCAATTGTGAACGTATGGAGTGTGAATATGCTTTCAGGTATCAACGGCATGGGCGGCAATATGGTCGGCAGCATGGACCAGATAGGTGGCCAGCAAGGGCAAGTGGACAAGGAGATGTTGAAAAAACTGCTGGAGGAGTTGATGGCCAGCGTAGGCGGCGCTCAACGTGGTAGCGGTGCCGGTGGTGCGGGTGGTGGTACTTCTGGGGGCGACCCTCAAGCCCAGGCACAAGGCCCGCAAATCCAGATGCCTGAACCAAACCAGGGCGCTGTCAACTTTGGCTAAATAGAAAAAACCCGCCGGATCAGGCGGGTTTTTTTACAGCGCTCGATCAGTTAGCGACGGCGGACCGTGGCTTGACCGGCTGGTTGTCGTTGGAAATGGTCACTTCAACCCGGCGATTCATGGCACGGCCCGACACGCTGCCATTGTCGGCCACCGGGTATTCCTTGCCGTAACCCTGGGTCACGATGCGCGAAATATCCACGCCCTGTTGTGCCAGTGCACGTTGTACCGAAGCCGCGCGGCGCTCGGACAGGCTCTTGGTTGTACGCATCCGAACCGGTGCTGTCGGTGTAGCCTTCGACGATCACTTTACGGTCCGGGTTGTCGCGCAGGAACTGCGCCAGCTTGGTGATATTCACCAGGCCGCTGGATTTCAGGTCGGACTTGTTGGTGGCGAACAGCACGTCACCAAAGGTCACCAGCGTACCGCGATCGGTTTGCTTGGCGTTCAGGCTGTCTTGCAGTTGCTTGATCTGTGCGTCACGGGCTTCCAGCAGGGCGCGGGCACGGTCGTCGCCGGCGTTTTTCAGCTTGGCTTCGGATTCGCGCAGGACGATGGTGTCCTTGGCCACTTCAACGCGCTGGTTGGTCAGGTAGGCCAACTGGTCGACCTTCTTCTGGTCTTCCTTGTCGCGGTAGGCCTTGTCGGCCTTGTCCAGCCATTCGCTGGCGTCCTTGGTTTCCAGCGCCGCGAGCTTGGTGGCTTGCGGGTTGGTTTGCAGGGCCGAGAAGTTGGTCCGTGCGTTTTCCAGGTTCGCGTTCGGCGGGGTGGAGCAGGCCGCCAGGGCAACGCTCATCGCCAGCAGGGCAGGGATCATCAATTGTTTACGCATAGTCGTGTCGTCCTTTCAATTCGATATCGGGTGCAATGCAATCGGGTGGCGGCGGCTTATGGCTGTTTGATCACAGCCGGGCGCATGCCTTCCTGACGCAGCTCCTGAACAGCTTTCTGGGAGTCCTTCACAGCCTGTTCAGCCTTGGCGGCCTGGGCTTTGCGCTCGGCCACGCGAGCGTCCCATTCAGCTTGTTCGGCCAGGCGACGGGCTTCATCGTAGTTCTTGTCGTGCATGGCAATTTCGGCTTGCTTGAGCTTGTCCTGGGCCGACTTCATTTCCACGGCGGCGTACTCGGTACCGCCAGCGCTGACCGCGCTGTTCACGGCAGACTGGGTCACCGCATATTGCTCGGTCGGCGGGTTGCCGGCGCAGCCCGCGAGAACGAAGCTGGTACCGATTGCCAGCGCGGCCAATTTAAGCCCGCGCAGGTGGTTAAACGAGGATTTGGCAGTGCTGGTCTTCATCGTCTTCAACTCCATTGGATAACTCCTGAAAAACTTAAAATCCATCCTGGGAGGTCGGTTGCGGGCCCGGCGGGTAAGGCACGTGACGCCTATTCAAACGGCCGTTCCAAGTGATGGCTTACTGGCTGTGACCGGAGGCGTTTTTGAATAGTTCAGAGAAGATGGCGATTTGCCTAAAAAAATATCTGACTGATCGGTCAGCGAAAAAACTTGGAACTTCTGCGTTGCGCAGGGGTACGCCGGGCCTGCGAGAGGCCCGGAATACAAGGGGTTTACCGCAAGGTGTCAGTGTTTCTGTTCGTCGGCACCCGCTGACAAATCATGCAGATAGCGGCGCGACAGCGTGAGGAAGCGCGGAGTAGGGCCGACGTCTTCGTACAACGGGTCGCCCTCTTCATCGGTGGCAATCACCTGCTGGCCCTTGATGTAGGGAAAGCTCGCTTCCAGCTCTTCAAGGGCGGCGCCGATCAGTTCGCCCAGCAATTCTTCAGGGTGGCGCTTGGGGTACATCTCGGTGATGGCCGCCAGCCGTGCGGCGGACTCCATATCCAGATGGATCGCGTACTCGGTCTTGGTCAAGCGACCCTTGGCGTTCTCTTCCCAATGCTGGGCCAGTTCTCGAATTTTCATGGCAACCTCAATAAAGCCCGCGATAGCAGGCGGTGATGAGTGACCAGCCGCGCGCGTGGATAAACGCGCCGGCTCAGTGTTGAGACTAGCTGCATCCCACAAGGTTTAAAGTCTTGTCAGAAATGGATGCTGACGGCACTCTGGCAGACCTGCGCGTCCCGGATTCCTGCTGGAGATTGGCTGATGAGTGATATCGATGCACGCTTGCGTGAGGACGTTCACCTGCTGGGTGAACTGTTGGGCAATACCATTCGAGAGCAGTACGGCGACGGTTTTCTCGACAAGATCGAGCAGATCCGCAAAGGCGCCAAGGCCGACCGGCGTGGCGCTGGCGATGAATTGAGCGCGAGCCTCAACCAGTTGCAGGAAGACGAGTTGCTGCCGGTGGCCCGGGCCTTCAACCAGTTCCTCAACCTGGCCAATATCGCCGAGCAGTACCAACTGATTCACCGGCGCGATGAGTCGCAGCCGGCGCCGTTCGAAGCCCGCGTGCTGCCCGAGTTGCTGGCGCGCCTGCAAAGCGAAGGCCACAGCAATGAATCCCTGGCCCGCCAACTGGCGCGGCTGGAGATCGAGCTGGTCCTTACCGCCCACCCTACCGAGGTGGCGCGCCGTACGCTGATCCAGAAATACGATGCGATTGCCGCACAATTGGCGTTGCAGGATCACCGCGACCTCACCACGGCCGAGCGCCAGCAGATCCGCGAGCGCCTGCAACGGCTGATCGCCGAGGCCTGGCACACCGAAGAAATCCGCCGCGTGCGCCCCACACCTGTCGACGAAGCCAAGTGGGGCTTCGCGGTGATTGAACATTCGCTGTGGCACGCCATCCCCAATTACCTGCGCAAGGCCGACCAGGCCCTGCATGCCGCTACCGGCCTGCGCCTGCCCCTCGAAGCCGCGCCGATTCGCTTTGCTTCCTGGATGGGCGGCGACCGCGACGGCAACCCGAACGTCACCGCGCCGGTGACCCGCGAAGTGCTGTTGTTGGCACGCTGGATGGCGGCGGACCTGTACCTGCGCGACATAGACCACCTGGCCTCGGAGCTGTCGATGCAGCAGGCCAGCCCGGCGTTGCAGGCCAAGGTTGGCGACAGCGTCGAGCCGTATCGCGCGTTGCTTAAACAGTTGCGCGAACGCCTGCGTGCAACGCGGCAATGGGCCCACGCGTCATTGACCGCCGCCACCCCGGCGCCCGTCGAGGTCCTGCAGAACAACCGTGACCTGCTCGACCCGCTGGAGCTGTGCTATCAGTCGCTGCACGAATGCGGCATGGGTGTGATTGCCGACGGCCCGCTGCTCGATTGCCTGCGCCGCGCCGTGACCTTTGGCTTGTTCCTGGTGCGCCTGGATGTGCGCCAGGACTCCAGTCGCCATTCGGCGGCCATGACCGAAATCACCGATTACCTTGGCCTGGGCCGTTATGAGGACTGGGACGAAGACGCGCGCATCAGCTTCCTGACAGAGGAGCTGAGTAACCGTCGACCGTTGCTGCCGGGCTATTTCAAACCGTCGGCGGACACCGCCGAAGTCTTGAATACCTGTAAGGAAATTGCCGCCGCGCCTGCTGCTTCGTTGGGCTCCTATGTCATCTCCATGGCCGGCGCTGCGTCGGACGTGCTCGCCGTGCAACTGCTGCTCAAGGAGTCGGGCGTGCAGCGGCCGATGCGTGTGGTGCCGCTGTTCGAAACCCTGGCCGACCTGGATAACGCCGGCCCGGTGATCGAGCGCCTGTTACTGCTGCCAGGCTATCGCGCGCGGCTGCAAGGCCCGCAGGAAGTGATGATCGGCTACTCCGACTCGGCCAAGGACGCCGGCACCACCGCCGCCGCCTGGGCGCAATACCGCGCACAGGAGCGCTTGGTGGACATCTGCCGCGAGCAGCAGGTGGAACTGCTGTTGTTCCACGGTCGCGGTGGCACCGTGGGGCGTGGCGGCGGCCCGGCCCACGCGGCGATCCTGTCGCAGCCGCCAGGCTCGGTGGCAGGGCGCTTCCGCACCACCGAACAAGGCGAAATGATCCGCTTCAAATTCGGCCTGCCGGACATCGCCGAGCAAAACCTCAATCTCTATCTGGCAGCGGTGCTGGAAGCGACCTTGCTGCCACCGCCGCCACCGGAGCCGGCCTGGCGCCATTTGATGGACGAATTGGCGGCAGACGGTGTCAGCGCCTACCGCGCCGTGGTGCGGGAAAATCCGCAGTTCGTCGAGTACTTCCGCCAGTCCACCCCGGAGCAGGAGCTGGGCCGCTTGCCCCTGGGCAGTCGCCCGGCCAAGCGCCGTGCGGGGGGCATTGAAAGCCTGCGCGCGATCCCATGGATCTTTGGTTGGACCCAAACCCGCCTGATGCTGCCCGCCTGGCTTGGCTGGGAAGCCGCGCTGAGCAAGGCGCTGGAGCGTGGCGAAGGGGAGCTGCTGGGGCAGATGCGCGAGCAGTGGCCGTTCTTCCGCACCCGCATCGACATGCTGGAAATGGTCCTGGCCAAGGCCGATGCGGACATCGCCCGGCTGTATGACGAGCGCCTGGTGCAGCCAGACCTGTTGCCATTGGGTGCGCACTTACGCGACCTATTGTCGCAGGCATGCAGCGTGGTGCTTGGCCTGACTGGCCAGTCGCAACTGCTGGCCCATAGCCCTGACACCCTGGAGTTTATCCGCCTGCGCAACACCTACCTCGACCCCTTGCACCTGTTGCAGGCCGAGTTGCTGGCACGTTCGCGCCAACAAGAGGCGGCGCAGGACAGCCCTCTGGAACAGGCGCTGCTGGTGTCCGTGGCCGGTATTGCCGCCGGTTTGCGCAACACCGGCTAAGGTTTTCCAAGTGTTCTCAACGGCTTGCAGATAAACCACGGCGGCCGCCCGCAAATGGGCGGTCGGCGTTTGTGGCGGCGGGTTGCACCCGGGCACACCCTACCTATGACGCATGCCCTGCGCGGGTTCCTGCGACTTTTGGCGGCTTGTATGGTGACGGCCCGCTGTGTATCTTGATCAGCCTTTGGCCGTTTGGGCGGCCCGAATCCTATTTTTACGCGATTGGCCCCACGCGGCGAATCCGAGCATCATCTCTATAAAAAATTGAGGAGCACATCAATGCGCGTCATTCTGCTGGGAGCTCCCGGGGCCGGTAAAGGTACTCAGGCAAAGTTCATCACTGAAAAATTCGGCATTCCACAAATCTCCACCGGCGACATGCTGCGTGCAGCGGTCAAGGCCGGCACCGAGCTGGGCCTGATCGCCAAGAGCGTGATGGACAGCGGTGGTCTGGTGTCCGATGACTTGATCATCAACCTGGTCAAGGAACGCATCAGCCAGGAAGACTGCAAGAACGGCTTCCTGTTCGACGGCTTCCCACGCACCATTCCCCAGGCTGAAGCCCTGGTGAAGGCGGGCGTCGAGCTGGACGCAGTGGTTGAAATCGCGGTTGAAGACGAAGAAATCGTCCAGCGTATTGCCGGCCGTCGCGTTCACGAAGCCTCGGGCCGCGTGTACCACACGATCTACAACCCGCCAAAGGTTGAAGGCAAGGACGATGTGACCGGCGAAGAGCTGGTGCAGCGCAAAGACGACACCGAAGAAACCGTGCGTCATCGCCTGTCGGTCTACCACTCCCAGACCAAGCCGCTGGTGGATTTCTACCAGAAGCTGTCGGCTGCCCAAGGCAAGCCGAAGTACAGCCACATCCCAGGTGTTGGCTCGGTCGAGGCGATCACGGCCAAAGTGCTGCAAGCACTGAGCTGATCCCTCGATTTGCTTCACCTATAACGGCCCGCTTGCGGGCCGTTGTTGTTTATACTGGCGCACTTTTTTTCGACTTGGACACCCACACCGATGAGCACCCTGCTGGCCCTGGACACCGCGACTGAAGCTTGCTCCGTTGCCCTGCTGCACGATGGCAAGGTTACGAGCCACTACGAGGTGATCCCGCGCCTGCATGCGCAGAAGCTGTTGCCAATGATCAAGCAACTGCTGGAAGACGCCGGCACCACCCTGGCGGCGGTCGATGCCATCGCCTTCGGCCGTGGCCCCGGCGCGTTTACCGGTGTGCGCATTGCCATTGGCGTGGTGCAGGGCCTGGCGTTTGCCCTGGAGCGCCCGGTGTTGCCGGTGTCCAACCTCGCCGTGCTGGCCCAGCGCGCCTTGCGCGAGCATGGCGCCCGGCAGGTGGCCGCGGCCATCGATGCGCGCATGGACGAAGTCTATTGGGGCTGCTACCGCGAGACAGCGGGGGAGATGCGCCTGGTGGGCGTTGAAGCCGTGCAGCCACCAGAGGCGTCGGTATTACCGCAGGATGCCAGCGGTGACTGGTTCGGTGCGGGCACCGGCTGGGGTTATGGCGAGCGCATCGGTGTGCAGTTGGTGGGCCAGGATCGGGCCATGTTGCCTCACGCCGAAGACCTGCTGACCTTGGCACGCTTTGCTTTCGAGCGTGGCGAAGGGATTCCCGCCGACCAGGCGGCGCCGGTTTACCTGCGCGATAAGGTTGCGCAGACCAAGGCCGAACGCGGGATTATTTGACGTCAAAAGTGTGGGCATTTTCCGGCGAAAATCGCCAATCGTCAGAATTTGCCCCGGCTTTTAAACCTTTTTCAAATTATGTGTTCTAGTTATCACCAGAGCATTTGCGCGCTACGGATTGCGCCACTAAAATGCCATTACTGATAGCGAGTTCGCGCCCATGCGTATTGATGGCTTTTCCTCACAGTCCTACCCAATCAAGCGCAAGCCGCGTAAGGCCAATGCGACGGTGGACGACGCTGTCGAGGATTCGCCGGACTTCATCGAAGTCCAGGCCGATGCGCAGGCCAACGCCCAAGCCCGTATCAGCGGTCTTCCCGCCCGTCAGCAAGACATGGTCTTCCCCCGCTCCATGAGCAAAAGCGTTGCCACCGCCCTGGCCAGCTACCTGACCACCGCCGGCTTTGTCGAATGGGATATGGAAGTGCTGGGTCTCGACATCCACATCTGATGCGCCTGCCTTATTTCATCGGTTGCCCGTCCTGGAGTGAAAACGCCTGGCGCGAGTACCTGTACCCGGCCGATGCGCGTTCCAGCGATTACCTCTCCCTCTATTCCCAGGTCTTCAACGCCGTTGAAGGCAACACCACGTTTTATGCGCGCCCCTCAGCCGCCACGGTGCAGCGCTGGGCCGAGGTCATGCCCAAGGATTTTCGCTTCACGGCGAAATTCCCGGGTGATATCAGCCATGGCGGCGACTTGCGTGAGCAATTGCCGGCCGCGGAGAGCTTTGTCGGCTTGATGAGCCCGCTGGGTGAGCGTGTGTCGCCGATGTGGCTGCAATTGTCGGCGACGTTCTCACCGCAGCGGCTCGCCGAGTTGGCGGGGTTTATCGACGGCCTGGAGCGCCCGCTGGCGGTGGAAGTGCGCCATCCCGAGTTCTTCGCCAAGGGCGACGCCGAGCGCATGCTCAACCGGGCTATTGCGTGACCGGGGCGTTGAGCGCATCTGCCTGGACCCGCGGGCGCTGTTCAGTTGCACGTCGACCTCGGCAGCAGTGCTGCATGCCCAGGCGAAAAAACCCAAGGTGCCGCCACGTCCGGCCGCGCTGACGCTGTTTCCCCAGGTGCGATTTATCGGCCATCCCGAGCTGGAAGCCAACGATCCGTTCCTGGTCCCGTGGGTCGCCAAAGTCGCCGACTGGATCGAAGAGGGCCGCACGCCCTACGTGTTCCTGCATACCTCGGACAACCGCCTGGCAGCGCAACTGGCCCTGCGCTTCCATGATCAACTGATGGCACGCCTGCCCGGATTACCGCCGCTGCCGACCCTGAATCGAGCGCCCGCTGTGGAACAACTGGGGGTTACTCTAAGGCTCCTTTTTTCGCCAGGAGCCAGACATGGATGCCCAAACCCTTCGCGCCGAAACCTTCAAGGCCCTGCATGAGCGTGATCGTGCCTTCGTGATGCCCAATCCGTGGGATGCCGGCTCCGCGATCATGCTCGCCAGCCTCGGCTTTGAAGCCCTGGCCACCACCAGTGCCGGCTATGCATTCAGCCTTGGTCGGCCGGATGCGGAAGGCGCGTTGTCCCTGGAAGACACCTTGAGCAATGCCAGCGCCATCGTGCAGGCGACCGCGTTACCGGTGGCGGCGGACCTGGAAAACGGCTTTAGCGACACCCCCGAAGGCTGCGCCCAGACCCTCCTGCGCGCGGCGGCCAGCGGTATCGTCGGTGGCTCCATCGAAGATGCCACCGGCATTGCGGTTGACCCGATCTATCCCTTCGACTTGTCAGTAGAACGCGTGGAAGCCGCCGTTGCCGCCGCCCGCAGCCTGCCATTTCCCTTTACCCTGACCGCCCGCGCAGAAAACCTCCTGCATGGCCGCCTGGATTTGCCTGACACCATCCGCCGCCTGCAAGCCTACGCCGAAGCCGGCGCCGACGTGCTCTACGCGCCGGCCTTGCGCAGTGCCGAGGAAGTGCTGGCGGTGGTCAAGGCCGTCGCGCCCAAGCCGGTGAATGTGTTGATGTCCGGCGGTTTGAACCTGAGCGTCGCGCAGTTGAGCGAGATGGGCGTGCGGCGCATCAGCGTCGGCTCGGCCCTGGCCTTGGCGGCGTATGGCGAGTTCTATCGGGCGGCGCAGGAAGTGGTGGAGTTGGGGACGTTTACCTTCACCGAACGCAAGATGCCGTTCAGCCAGGCCAACGCCTTTTTCAAGGACTGAGTCAGGCGGCCAGGCGCAGGTTCTGCGTGACCAGCGGGCGCGCCCAATAGTAGTCGAAGTCCAGGGCCTTCTGTTGCTCCACCAGTTCTTCGTCCGGGTACGGCGTGGCGGCGGGTGGCAGCAGGTCCAGTTCGAACTCGGCGATGGGCAGGTGCAGGGGGCGCGGTTCGGGCGCAGGGCCTGGTTCCGGCAACGGTTGGCCAGCAGTCAGTACGATCGGACGGACCCAGCCACTGTCGAAATTCTGCCGGCGCTGTTGGGCGACGATTTCGTCGTCCGGGAACGGTGTGGCCGCCGGTGGCAGCAATTCGGTCTCGAACTCGGCGATCGGCAGGAACAGCGGCTCAGGCGGGGCGATCTCGGTGTCTTTCACGTCGCACTCACGCTGGGTGAGGATCTGTGACAGCAAGTCGGCGCCAGCGCGGGGTTCAACTTCCGGGTCCAGCGGTTCCGGCGCCTGGGCGGCGAGCGCGTCCGGCGTGCCGCCGAGCTGCTCGGCCAACGCCCGGGCGAAGAAGTCCTGCCACACATGACTCACCCCGGCCAGCGCTTGGGTATTGCGCAGGCCGTAGTGGTTGTGGGTCGGCAGTACACCGATGGTTTGGGGAAGAATGTCTGACATTTTTCTCGGTCGACGCTCAGCTCTGGCAAAATACCTGACTGTTGGTTTTATCGGCCGTTGTTTGCCGATCCTTAATATTTTTGAGCGTAGCGATTGATGAGCGAACAACCAGCGGCCAGCCGCATCCGGGTCGAGGCCTTGGCCGAGGGTTTCCAGGCCCTGGCCGAACAATGGGCGGCCCGGCTTGACCTGCCTTTGCAACTGGCGGATGCGGATTTTTCCCTGCAGGTCGGCGAGCAAGGCCTACAGCTGCAACAGCTCGGGCCTGACGCGCCAGGGGCGGTGCGCGTGGATTTCGTCGAAGGCGGCGCGGCACACCGGCGTTTATACGGCGGCGGCAGCGGGCAGATGATTGCCAAGGCCGTGGGCATCGCCCAAGGCGTGCGACCACGGGTGCTGGACGCGACGGCTGGGCTGGGCAAGGACGCGTTCGTGCTGGCCAGCCTGGGCTGCGACATGAGCCTGATCGAGCGCCAGCCGCTGATCGGCGCCTTGCTCGAAGACGGCCTGGCACGCGGTGCGGATGATTTTGAAGTGGCGCCGATCGTGGCGCGCATGAAACTGCTCAAGGGCAATTCCATCGACGTAATGCGCAACTGGGAGGGCGAGCCGCCGCAGGTGATCTACCTCGACCCGATGTTCCCGCACCGTGAGAAAACGGCCCTGGTGAAGAAGGAAATGCGCCTGTTCCGGCCGTTGGTCGGCGATGACCCGGATGCCCCGGCCTTGCTCGCTGCGGCGCTGGCCCTGGCCAGCCACCGGGTGGTGGTGAAACGGCCGCGCAAGGCGCCGTGCATCGAGGGGCCCAAGCCGAGCCATGCGTTGGATGGCAAGTCCAGCCGGTATGATATTTATCCGAAGAAGGCGCTCAAGGGCTGAGTTTTTCAGTGGCCTTCAGGGCCTCATCGCAGGCAAGCCAGCTCCCACATTTGAAAGTATTCACAAATCAACATGTGGGAGCTGGCTTGCCTGCGATAGCGCCAGCCCCGGCAACACAAGGCCTCAGGTCCGATAAGCGCGCATAAACAACCCCACCACATCCTGCACATGCGCCTCGGCGGCTTCTTCACTCAACGGCCCGCCACAGCCATACAGCAAGCAGAAATTCGCCGTGCCCTTGAGCAGGCAAAAGAAGTGCTCGGCCGCCGTAAACGGTTTGTCGATGCTCAGCGCACCGCTCTGGTCGATCTTGCTCAACAGGCGCTCCATGCCTTGCAGCATGCGCATCGGCCCCGCCTCGAAAAAGATCTGCGAGAGTTTCACGTCCTGATTGCCGGTGGTCATCATCAGGCGATGCAGGTTCACCGATTCCTCGCTGTTGATCAGCCGATGGAACCCCCGCGCAATATTCAGCAACACCGTCTCCACGGGCATGTCGGCGGGCAGCTCGAAGTACATCACCGGCAGTTGTTCCTCGCACGTCGCCACCACGGCGGCGGTGAACAAGGTCTCTTTGTCGGTGAAGTGGCTGTAGACGGTCAGCTTCGACACGCCGGCTTCCAGTGCTACCGCGTCCATGCTGGTACTGGCGTAGCCATTGCTCAAAAACAGGATTTTCGCGGCTTCGAGGATAGCCTGGCGTTTTGCCATGTCCTTGGGACGCCCGGGGCTATTGGTGTTGAGAGGATTGTCGGACATTTTCACCTTTAATACTGGACTGGTGAGTTTGGTATTAATAACATACCGGCCAGTATAATTATTCCTAGCTCCATTTGCGAAAGGTCCTTCAGCATGCGCAGTACTTTCCTGCCCCTTGCGTTGCCTGTCAGCTTGGCTTTCCTGCTGGCCGCCTGCGGTCACGAGGAAGCCCCCCAGACCGTTATCCGCCCGGCCATGGTGGTGCAACCGCAGCCTTCGGCGCAGGCGACTGACAGCTACCCCGGCGAAGTACGTGCGCGCTATGAGCCGGACCTGGCCTTTCGCATTGGCGGCAAAGTCAGCAAGCGCCTGGTGGAGGAGGGCGAGCGGGTCAAGGCCAACCAGCCTTTGGCCGAGCTGGACCCGCAAGACGTGCGCCTGCAACTGGAGGCCACCCGCGCCCAAGTGGCCGCCGCCGAGGCCAACCTGAGCCTGGTGCGCGCCGAGCGCGACCGCTACAAGACCCTGATGGACCGTCAGATGGTCAGCCGTTCGCAGTACGACAATTCGGAAAACCTCTACCGATCCGGCGAAGCACGCCTCAAGCAGATCAAGGCCGAGTTCGACGTGTCGAGCAACCAGGCCGGGTATGCCACGTTGCGCGCACCGCAGGACGGCGTCGTCGCCAAGCGTGCGGTGGAAGTGGGCCAAGTGGTGTCTGCCGGCCAGACCGTATTCACCCTGGCCACCGATGGCGAGCGCGAAGTGTTGATCAGCCTGCCGGAGCAAGGCTTCGGTCGGTTCAAGATCGGCCAGCCGGTGTCCGTCGAGTTGTGGAGCCAGCCTGACCAGCGTTTTGCCGGGCGTATTCGTGAACTGTCGCCGGCCGCTGATCCAAAATCCCGCACCTTTGCCGCACGCGTGGCGTTCACCGGTGGCAAGGTCCCCGCTGAACTGGGGCAAAGCGCTCGTGTTTTCATACAGGCCGACGGCGTGATTCCCCTGTCGGTGCCGCTGTCTGCCCTCAGTGCAGAAAATGGCGATTCCTACGTCTGGCGTGTACAGGCGGACAACACCCTTAAGCGCACGCCGGTACGCATCGGCGCCTTCGGCGAGAAAAGCGTGCCGGTGCTGGAAGGCCTGAGCCCCACGGACTGGGTGATCGCCGCGGGTGTGCATGTGCTCCATGAGGGCCAGCAAGTGCGCCCGGTGGATCGTTCCAACCGGGTGGTGAATCTGGCGGCCAAGGAGTAGTCCCCGATGGGTTTCAATCTTTCCGAATGGGCGTTGCGTAATCGCCAGATCGTACTGTTCCTGATGATCCTGCTGGCGGTGGTCGGCACCTTGTCCTACACCAAGCTGGGACAAAGCGAAGACCCGCCGTTCACCTTCAAGGCCATGGTGATCAAGACCAACTGGCCAGGCGCCACGGCCCAGGAAGTCTCGCGCCAGGTCACCGAGCGCATCGAGAAAAAGCTGATGGAGACCGGTGAGTACGAGCGCATCGTGTCGTTCTCGCGCCCCGGCGAATCCCAGGTCACCTTCATGGCCCGCGACTCCATGCACTCGGCGCAGATCCCCGAGCTGTGGTACCAGGTGCGCAAGAAGATCAGCGATATCCGCCAGACCCTGCCACCGGATATCCAGGGGCCGTTTTTCAACGATGAATTCGGCACCACCTTTGGCAATATCTACGCCCTGACCGGCGACGGTTTTGACTACGCCGTGCTCAAGGACTACGCCGACCGCATCCAGATTCAACTGCAACGGGTGCCGGATGTGGGCAAGGTTGAGTTGCTTGGCCTACAGGACGAGAAGATCTGGATCGAACTGTCCAACCTCAAGCTGGCCACTCTTGGCTTGCCGTTGGCGGCCGTACAGCAGGCCTTGCAGGAGCAGAACGCAGTCTCCACCGCCGGTTTCTTCGAAACCCCGACCGAACGCGTGCAGCTGCGGGTGTCGGGCAACTTCAAGACGGTGGAGGAGATCCGCAACTTCCCGATCCGCGTCGGTGACCGCACCTTCCGCATCGGCGACGTGGCGGACATCCACCGGGGCTTCAACGACCCACCGGCCCCGCGTATGCGCTACATGGGCGCGGACGCCATCGGCCTGGCGGTGGCCATGCGCGACGGCGGCGACATCCTGGTGCTGGGCAAGGCCCTGGAAGGCGAGTTCGCACGCCTGCAGAAGAATCTTCCGGCAGGTATGGAGCTGCGCAAGGTGTCGGACCAACCGGCCGCGGTGAAAACCAGTGTCGGCGAATTCGTCCAGGTCCTGGCCGAGGCCTTGGCCATCGTGTTGCTGGTGAGCTTTTTCTCCCTCGGCGTGCGCACCGGCATGGTGGTGGCCCTGGCGATTCCGCTGGTGTTGGCAATGACCTTTGCCAGCATGTATTACCTCGGCATCGGCTTGCACAAGATCTCCCTCGGTGCACTGGTACTGGCCCTGGGCCTGCTGGTGGACGACGCAATCATCGCCGTGGAAATGATGGCGATCAAAATGGAACAGGGCTACGACCGGCTCAAGGCCGCGAGTTTCGCCTGGACCAGCACCGCGTTCCCGATGCTCACCGGCACGCTGATCACCGCCGCCGGTTTCTTGCCGATTGCCACCGCGCAATCGAGTACCGGCGAATACACCCGCTCGATCTTCCAGGTGGTGACTATCGCCCTGCTGGCCTCGTGGGTCGCCGCTGTAGTGTTCGTGCCGTACCTGGGGGAAAAACTCCTGCCGGACCTGGCGAAGATTCACGCGGCCAAGCACGGTACTGACGGGCCAGATCCCTACGGCACACCCTTCTATCAGCGTGTAAGACGTTTGGTGGAGTGGTGCGTGCGTCGGCGCAAAACCGTGATCGTCCTGACCTTGCTGCTGTTTATCGGCTCGGTGGCGCTGTTTCGTTTTGTGCCGCAGCAGTTCTTCCCGGCTTCTGGTCGCCTGGAGCTGATGGTCGACCTGAAACTGGCCGAAGGTACGTCCCTGAGCAACACCGCCGATCAGGTCAAACGCCTGGAAGCGCTGCTCAAGGAGCATGCCGGCATCGACAACTACGTGGCCTATGTCGGCACTGGCTCGCCGCGCTTCTACCTGCCGCTGGACCAGCAATTACCCGCTGCGAGTTTTGCGCAGTTCGTGGTGTTGGCCAAAACCATCGAAGAGCGCGAAAGCCTGCGCACCTGGCTGATCGAAACCCTCAACGAACAGTTCCCGGCGCTGCGCTCGCGGGTCACGCGCCTGGAGAACGGCCCGCCCGTGGGTTACCCGGTGCAGTTCCGTGTAACGGGCGAGCACATCGAACAAGTCCGCGCCCTGGCGCGGAAAGTGGCGGCCAAGGTTCGCGAAAATACCCACGTGGTCAACGTGCACCTGGACTGGGAAGAGCCGAGCAAGATCGTCTACCTCAATATCGACCAGGACCGCGCCCGCGCCCTTGGCGTGAGCACCGCCAACCTGTCGAAGTTCCTGCAAAGCTCGCTCACCGGTTCCAGCGTCAGCCAATACCGGGAGGACAACGAGTTGATCGAGATCCTCCTGCGCGGCACCGTGCATGAACGCACTGAGCTGTCGTTGCTGCCAAGCCTGGCGGTGCCGACCGACAACGGCAAAAGCGTGGCGCTGTCGCAGATCGCCACCCTGGAGTACGGCTTCGAAGAAGGCATCATCTGGCACCGCAACCGCCTGCCAACGGTGACCGTGCGCGCCGATATCTACGGCAAGGAACAACCGGCGACCCTGGTCCAGCAAATCCTGCCGACCCTGGCAGGCGTGCGCGCCGAACTGCCGGATGGCTACCTGCTGGACGTCGGCGGCACGGTGGAAGACTCCGCCCGTGGGCAGAACTCGGTGAAAGCCGGCGTGCCGTTGTTCATCGTGGTGGTGCTGACATTGCTGATGCTGCAACTGCGCAGTTTCTCACGCACGGCGATGGTGTTTCTGACGGCGCCGTTGGGTTTGATCGGTGTGACGCTGTTCCTGCTGGTATTCCGCCAGCCCTTTGGCTTTGTGGCCATGCTCGGCACCATCGCCTTGTCGGGGATGATCATGCGGAACTCGGTGATCCTGGTGGACCAGATCGAACAGGACATCAAGGCCGGCCTCGCGCCATGGCAAGCCATTATCGAAGCTACCGTCCGACGCTTCCGTCCGATTGTGCTGACAGCCCTCGCGGCGGTGCTGGCGATGATCCCACTGTCACGCAGTGTGTTCTTCGGGCCGATGGCGGTGGCGATCATGGGCGGGTTGATTGTGGCGACGGCGTTGACCCTATTGTTCCTACCGGCCCTGTATGCTGCGTGGTTCCGAGTGAGGAAGGACGTCGCGTAATCATGTTGGCCACCGTTTCAGCCCTGATGTTGCTATTGCTTGCCCCTGGCCCGACCAACACCCTGCTGTTTCGCGCAGGTGTGTTGTTCGGCTACCGGGCCTCCTGGAAGCTCGCGTTCATCGAGTGCCTGGCCTACCTGCTGCAAGTTTCTGTGTGGGGTATGGCGCTGCTGTATCTGGCGGCCTACTCGCCATGGGCCTTGAAGGCCACGCAACTGGCGGCGGCCTGTTACCTGCTGTATGTCTCGTACAAGCTCTGGCAGCGCAAGAGCAGCACCATCGACGCGACCCGCGACCGTTTCTCCGGGCTGTATTTCTTCTGGCTGACGGTCATGAACCCCAAGGGCTTGTTGATCGCGTCGTTCATCGCCCCGGCCAGCGCGTTTGCCACGTTGCCCGGTTATGCCGGATTCATGAGCACGCTGGCGTTGGTGGTGGTTCCGGTGGGGGCGGCCTGGACTGTGTTGGGCAGTCATTTCGAAGGGATTCAGAAAGCCTGGCTGACACCGCTGAGAATCAATCGCGCAACGTCCGTAGCCATCTGCTGTTTTGCCACGATCATGATGGGGCGCCTGGCTGACTCACTCATCCATTGACGCTGGTTTACATTTCCATGCAAACGGACTTCGGGGCGGTGGAACCTTTGTTTGGGCTGACCGGGGAACTGTTGCGCCGCAAGTGCCACATAGAGTTACCTGTTGAGCAGGTAACTCTTCTGGCGGTCAAGCGCGCAGGACTGTTTCTACGGTGATGCTTAAGGAGTACGTATGTTGCTACCAATATTATTTCTTCCGCTGCAAATAGTGGGCGCGGCGATGGGGATGGGGATGGGGAATGGCTTCGGCCAGTTCAACGGCAATCGTCAACCTGATGTGAATATCCATATTCACAACGAGAGCAACAATCAAAACAACAATACCAGTATCAGTAATGCGGCCTCGTCGGCATCCGCACGCAGCCCTTCCATTACCTGGTAGTTAAAACCAAAACGCCCTGAGTTGATCAGGGCGTTTTCGCCGGCAAGGATTTTCCCTGCTCGGTGACGTGCAGTGTGCTGTTACAGCGCGCCAAACACTTTTTTCGCCAGACTGGTGGCCGCAGCCGCCGGATTCTTGCGAATGGTCTCTTCCTGCTGCGCAATCATCTTGAACAGGCCGTCCAGCGCCTGCTCGGTCACGTAGTTCTCGACGTTGGCGCTCTTGGCGTCCACCGCACCAAACGCCGCCGCCTTGCCCGCCAGGGCGTTGTATTGCTGGGCGACGCCGACCTTGTCGGTGGCCGCTTTCACGATCGGCAGGAACTTGGCGCGGATCTGTTCACGGCTGCTTTTGTTCAGGTACTGGGTGGCCGAATCCTGGCCACCGCTGAGGATGCCCTTGGCGTCGGTCACGCTCATGTTTTTCACGGCATTCACCAGGATCGGCTGGGCCTGGGTCACGGCGGACTCAGCGGCCTTGTTCATGCTGGTTTCCAGTTGGGTGACCTGGTCGCCCATGCCGAACATTTTCAGCTTGTCGGCCACTTTGCCCAACTTGCCTGGCAAACCGATCTTCACTTCCGGGTTGTTGCTGAAACCACCCGGCACCCCAAGCTGTTTCACGGCGATTTGCGCGCCTTGGGTCAGTGCGTCCTTGAGGCCGCCGGAAGCGTCGCCCTGGGACAGGCTGGAGAGGTCCAGCGCCATGGCGTTGGCCCCCAGCAGCAGGCCGGCGCACAGGGC
This sequence comes from Pseudomonas sp. FP453, assembly GCF_030687495.1. NCBI lineage: Bacteria > Pseudomonadati > Pseudomonadota > Gammaproteobacteria > Pseudomonadales > Pseudomonadaceae > Pseudomonas > Pseudomonas sp. FP453. The sequence continues at coordinate 1,423,427 of NZ_CP117435.1, forward strand.
AGTAAAGCGAAGGGAGTTACGGAGCATGGGCGCTTCCTTTTGATCGAGTTCAGTGGGCCACGGCGTCTACGCGCAGGCGCAGCGGTTGTGGATCCTGGCCGTTGAGCTGCACAGAGTGCCGTTCGGTGGTGATAAACATTAGCTTGCCGTCCACTTCGATGCGAGCGCTGACCGAGTAGCTGTGGCCGGGCTTGACCTGGGCCGGGTCGTAGCTCAGGTGAAACGGCAGCGGCACCTGGCCTTTGACCGGGCCTTTCTGTTCGGCGAGGGTCACCGCCGGTGCGTCGGCCAGGGACACGTCTTGCAGGCTGACGCTCAAGGTGGCGGTTGGCGGCAGGGCGATGCGTTGCAGGTAGAACACTTCGCCATCGAGGCTGGCCTCTGGTGCGGGCGTCATGGATTGGCAGGCTCCGAGCAGGGCGGTGAGGCCGAGGAGGATAATCTTTTTCATGGTGCAGCTCCTTGTCAGCGGCGCCGGAAACAGCCCGGCGCCTTATTCAATCTAGCGGCTTTCTTCGGGTTTGAGAGGTTCGGATTCGACCGGCGTGTCATCCACGCGGTGCAGCGCCACCTGGCGGATCGACAGGCGGATCTCCGCCGGCAGCACGCGCTTGGCCGCGCCTTCGGCCAGTTCGCCGAGCAGGTCGTGGTAACTCAACTTGCCCGCTTCATCGCGGCGCAGCACATCTTGCTCCAGCAACGACTGGATGAAATGTCGGAAAAGGCTTTTGTCGAAGAACTCCGGGGCGTTGAGGCCATGCAGGATCGACAGGCGCTGAGCCATCACCGTACACAGGTCTTCCAGCTCTTCGGCGCTGATGCTGTTCTGGCCGCTGTTGAGCAGCAGCGAGATCGCCATGTAGAAGCGTTGCAGGGTCTGGGCGATGCTCTTGGACAGCAGCGTCAGCAACACAAAATGCCGCGAGCTGGGCGCCGGGCGCAGGAACACGTTGTTCTCGAAGCGCAGCAGGCCCTGTTCGACAAAAGCGTCCAGCCATTGATCGACCACCGTGTCCAACTCTTCCAGCGACCAACGGATAAACAGCTCCGATTGCAGGTACGGGTACAGCGCGTGGGTGTAGCGCAGGATCTGTTCGCGGCTCATCCGCGAGCTGCTCTGGAAGAAACTCGCGAGCAGCGCCGGCAACGCGAAGATGTGCAGCACGTTGTTGCGGTAGTAGGTCATCAGGACGGCGTTCTGCTCGTCCAGGTACAGGATCTTGCCGAGGGCGTCGCTCTGTTCCGACAGCAGGTCCATGTCCAACACGTGCTTGATCAGCGCCAGGCCATCCCCTTCGGGCAAGGTGGTGTGGGGCGAGTAGGGCACGCGGCGCAGCAGCGCCAGGTACAGGTCAAGCTGGCGCGCCATGGCCTGTTCATCCAGGGCCAGGCGGGTGGTGGAGAGCAGCGCCAGGGCCACCAGGTTCACCGGGTTTACCGCGGCGGCTTCGTTCAAGTGGCGGGCTACCTGTTCGCCAAGGCGGTTGGTGGTTTCGTTGAGCCAGGCCGGCTTGTAGTTCGGGCCCAGCTCCTGGCTGCGCCAGTCCGGTTGTTCAGTATCGAGGAACTCGGCCAGCTTGATCGGCTCGCCGAAGTTGACCGCGACTTGGCCGAAGCGCTGCTTGAGCGCGCCGACCACTTTGAAAATATCGAAGATCGATTCTTTCTTTTTCGTCGCGCCACGCAGTTCGCCCAGGTAGGTGCGGCCTTCGAGCACACGCTCATAGCCGATATACACCGGCACGAACACGATGGGCATGCGCGAGGAGCGCAGGAAACTGCGCAGGGTGATCGCCAGCATGCCGGTCTTCGGTTGCAGCATGCGCCCGGTGCGCGAGCGGCCGCCCTCGACGAAGTACTCCACCGGGAAGCCTTTGGTGAACAGGGTGTGCAGGTATTCGTTGAACACCGAGGTGTACAGCGGGTTGCCCTTGAAGGTGCGGCGCATGAAAAACGCACCGCCTCGGCGCAGCAGGCTGCCGATCACCGGCATGTTCAGGTTGATGCCCGCCGCGATGTGCGGCGGGGTCAGGCCGTTCTTGAACAGCAGGTAGGAGAGCAGCAGGTAGTCGATATGGCTGCGGTGGCAAGGCACGTAGATCACCTCGTAGCCCTGGGCAACCTTTTGCACACCTTCGATGTTGTTGACCTTGATGCCGTCGTAGATCTTGTTCCAGAACCAGCTCAGCACCACTTCGAGGAAGCGGATCGCGGTGTAGGTGTAGTCCGAGGCGATCTCGTTGCCATAGCGCAGGGCCTGGGCCTTGGCTTTTTCCGGGCTGATTTTTTCCCGTTCGGCCTCGTCCAGGATGGCCTGGCGCACCAGCGGCATGTTGACCAGGCCTTTGACCAGGTTGCGCCGGTGGGACAGGTCGGGGCCGATCACGGCGGTCTTCAGGTTGCGAAAGTGCACCCGCAGGATCCGTTGGGCCATGCGCACCGTGCGTTCGTGGCCTTTATTGTGCTCGATCAATTCACGCAGGTTGATAGGCGCGGAGAATTGCACGCGAGTCTTGCGCCCCAGGATCAGGATGCTCAGAAAGCGCCGCAGGCGCCCGGTGACCGCCCAACTGTCGGCAAACAGCAGCTTCCACGGGCTGGACTCACTCTCGGGCGACTGCCCCCCAGAACACGCTGACCGGAATGATTTGTGCATTCTCTTCGGCATGCTCGGTGAGGGTGTTGACCAGGCGGGTCAGGGTCGGCGGCGCGCCGCGCTTGTCCTGGCGGCCGAGCCAGTCCGGCTCGGGCGTGAGGTAGAAGAACGCCGCCGGTTCCATCAGCGGCCCCACTGCGACCGGCAGCACCGGGCGCGGCAGGCCGGCCTTGGTGCACTCGGCATCGACCACGGCCAATTCGGTGAGGGAGGGCGATTGCAGGACGTAGAACACCGGCCGGCTGCGGTCCAGGTTGAGGGTAAGGGACGACTGGTTGATCGTCTCTGAGCGAACCCAGAGGTACAACAGTCGGCGCAAGGTGCCAAACACCAGACGGCGGAACGGGGAGCGGGTCATAGGCGTGCTGCTTCAAGTGGGAAAAACCGAGCAGGCGCTCGGGCGGGTAGTGTGCCGTATTCGCCGAAAATCGGCAAAAAAGCAGCGATGTAAACTTGAGTTGATCGTTTTGGAGCCTGTCTTATACTCGGCAGTTCAATGCGAGCGACTCAACAATAAAAAGCATGTGGGAGTTAAACAGATGGCAACGCGCGAAACCGGCAATGTGAAGTGGTTCAACGATGCAAAGGGTTACGGCTTTATTCAGCGTGATGATGGCAAGGATGTGTTTGTGCACTACCGCGCCATTCGCGGTGACGGCCACCGCTCGTTGGCCGAGGGCCAGCAAGTGGAATACGCCGTGGTGACCGGCGAGAAGGGGTTGCAGGCGGAGGATGTGGTGGGGCTTTGAGGCCGGCCCCATCTTGATTTGGTAACCCAATCAAGTGTGGGAGCTGGCTTGCCTGCGATAGCATCACTGTGGTCTTACTGATAGACCGAGGTGTCTGCATCGCAGGCAAGCCAGCTCCCACATTGATTGTGTTTGCAGCTTTAAATCAGGCGGTTTTCCAGGTGATCTGTTCTTCACCGTCTTCGCTGATCCGAATCCAGGTATCAGCGCTTTCCTCACCTTCTTCCTCAACCCACGTCCCCGGCGCACAACGCACTTCGACGTTCAGCGCAGCAAACGCAGCGCGGGCGCAGGCGATGTCGTCGTCCCACGGGGTCTGGTCGCTTTCCAGGTACAGGCTGTTCCATTTGCCTACGGCCTTGGGCAGCCAGGTGACGGGTACGTTGCCGGCCTTGCACTTGTAGGTCTGGCCTTTCTGCACCCAATCGGTACATGGGCCCAGGGCGGCGCCCAGCCAGGCGGCGACGGCTTTGTAGTCGACGTCGGCGTCCTTCAGGTAAATCTCGATATCGGGTTGGCGCATGGATGTTCCTCGTTGCGGGATTTTAAAAATCCATTCGCGGAAAAGTCGGTTATTGAAGCACGAAATAGTCGTAACGCATCGACACAGTGACAGACAGGGGCTCGGCCGCCTCGATCACTTCGGCACGTTTTTCGGCGCTGGCGCGCCAGCCGTGGGGTGTCATGGCCAGCAGGTTGGCGCGGTCTTGAGGCTCGGCCAGGCTCAGGGTGAACTCCAGGGTTTCGCTATGGGCCAGGCTCATGCCGTCCGGCACCAGGGCCAGGTGCTTGTCGTCGGTGTACTCGCGCACTTCGTCGTACAGGCGCTCGCGCAGTTCCATCAGGTGGCCGCTGGTCGGGCCGACCTTCATCAGGCCGCCGCCAGGACTGAGCAGGCGCTTGGCCTCTTCCCAGTCCAACGGGCTGAACACGCTGGCAAGAAACTGGCAGCTGCCTGACGCCAACGGCACGCGGGCCATGCTGGCGATCAACCAGGTCAGCGCCGGGTTGCGTTTGCACGCCCGCTTGACGGCTTCCTTGGAGATGTCCAGTGCGTAGCCGTCCGCCTGGGGCAGGGCGTCGGCGATTTGCGCGGTGTAGTAACCCTCGCCACAGCCAATGTCCACCCAGCGCGCCGGGGCACGTTCTGCCGCCAGTTCGGCCAGGCGCTTGGCCACCGGGGCGTAGTGCCCGGCGTTGAGGAAGTCACGGCGCGCCTCGACCATGGCGAGGTTGTCGCCCGGGTCGCGGCTGTTCTTGTGCTGCACCGGCAACAGGTTCAGGTAACCCTGGCGCGCGCGGTCGAAACGGTGCCCGGCGGGGCACGCAACGCCATTGTCCACCGCGTTCAGCGGGGCGCTGCAGAGGGGGCAGGCGAGCATCAGGCGAGCAACTTGATCAGGGTCTGGTAGTAGATTTCGGTCAGCACGTCGAGGTCGCTGGCCAGAATGCGTTCGTTGACCTGGTGGATCGTTGCGTTGACCGGACCCAGTTCAACCACCTGGGTGCCGAGGGTGGCGATGAAGCGCCCATCCGAGGTACCGCCGCTGGTGGACGCCTTGGTGTCACGCCCCGTGATTGCCTTGATGCTGGCCGAGACCGCATCCAGCAACGCGCCCGGTTCGGTGAGGAACGGCAGCCCCGACAGCGCCCATTCCACATGCCAATCCAGGCCGTGCTTGTCGAGGATCGCGGCGACGCGCTGTTGCAGGCCTTCGACGGTGGACTCGGTGGAGAAGCGGAAGTTGAACACCGCCGTCAGGTCACCGGGAATCACGTTGGTGGCGCCGGTGCCGGAGTTCAGGTTGGAGATCTGGAAGCTGGTCGGCGGGAAGAAGGTGTTGCCGTCGTCCCAATGCTCGGCGGCCAGTTCGGCCAGGGCCGGTGCGGCCAGGTGGATCGGGTTCTTCGCCAGGTGCGGGTAGGCCACGTGGCCTTGCACGCCGCGCACGGTCAGGGTGGCCCCGAGGGAGCCGCGACGGCCGTTCTTGACCACATCGCCCACCAGCGTGGTGCTCGACGGTTCGCCGACGATGCACCAGTCCAGGCGCTCCTTGCGCGCGGCCAGGCGTTCGATCACAGCCTTGGTGCCGTGGTGCGCCGGGCCTTCTTCATCGCTGGTGATGAGGAAGGCGACCGAGCCCTTGTGGTCCGGGTAGTCGTGCACGAAGCGCTCGGAAGCCACCAGCATCGCCGCCAGGCTGCCTTTCATGTCTGCCGCGCCACGGCCGCAGAGCATGCCGTTGTCATCGATCAATGCGTCGAACGGGTCGTTCTGCCAGGCCTGCACCGGGCCTGTCGGGACCACGTCGGTGTGACCGGCGAAGCACAGCACCGGGCCTTCGTGCTTGCCGTGGGTGGCCCAGAAATTGTCCACGTCCTCGATGCGCATCGGCTCCAGCGCAAAACCGGCGTCGCCCAGGCGCTGCATCATCAGCTTCTGGCAATCGGCGTCGATCGGCGTTACCGAGGGGCGACGGATCAGGTCGATGGCAAGTTGAAGGGTCGGCGAAAGGTCGGCATGGGCCGTCATGGGAAAACTCCGGGAAGCGTGGTGTGGGCGCAGGACGAATGTGGAATACAGAGCTCGGGGCGATGTAGAGCCAATGTGGGAGCTGGCTTGCCTGCGATAGCATCGCCGCGGTGTGCCAGCCAGACCGCGGCGTCTGCATCGCAGGCAAGCCAGCTCCCACAGAGAGCAAAGGCAGGGCCAAGACTCATAAAACGGCCGTTATCTTATAGCAAAACGGCGGCCAGAGGCCGCCGTTTAGTGCATTGCGCAAGTTTTTACGCAGCAGGTGCGGGCTCCGCCGCCACCGAAGGTTTCGGCAGCGAAGACAGGAACGCCATGATCAACGCCGCCACATACGGCAGCGACTGCACCAGCAGCATCACCACCCAGAAGCGAATGTCATTGCTCGGCAGGCCCTGCACCAGGTAGATACCCAGCGCGGCGCCCCACAACAGCAGCATGATGAACATTTCTTCGCGAGCTTCGGAAATCGCTACCCAGAAGCCGTGGTTATCCGCGTTTTTCGGTGTGCGAAAGAACGGAATACTGCTGGTGAAGAAGCCATACAGCACCGCCTTGGCGATGGTGTGGGACAACGCCAGGCCGGCCAGGGCCGCGCAGAACGCGTCCTTGAGGTTCACGCCCACGGCGCGACGGTACAGGAACACGATCTTGCCCACCTTGAACACGAACAACGCCAACGGCGGGATCGCGAAGATCAGCAACGGCGGGTCGACCCGCGTCGGCACGATGATCATCGCCGCCGACCACAACAGTGCGCCCACGGTGAAGAAGATGTTCATGCCGTCCGCCACCCACGGCAACCAGCCCGCGAGGAAGTGGTAGCGCTGGCCACGGGTCAGCTCGGTGTCCTTGCCGCGCAACAGGCTGGCGGTGTGACGCTTGATGATCTGGATCGCACCGTAGGCCCAGCGGAAACGCTGTTTCTTGAAGTCGATAAAGGTGTCCGGCATCAGGCCTTTGCCGTAGCTGTCGTGGTAATACGCCGCCGACAGGCCTTTCTCGAATACCCGTAGTCCCAGTTCGGCGTCTTCACAGATGCACCAGTCGGCCCAGCCGAGTTCTTCGAGCACCGAGCGCCGGGTCATGGTCATGGTGCCGTGCTGGATGATCGCGTCACGGTCGTTGCGGGTGACCATGCCGATATGGAAGAAGCCCTTGTATTCCGCGTAGCAGAGCTTCTTGAAGGTGCTTTCGTTCTGGTCGCGGTAGTCCTGCGGCGATTGCACCACGGCGATTTTCGGGTCGGCGAAGTGCGGCACCATGTGCTTGAGCCAGTTGGGCGACACGCAGTAGTCCGAATCGATCACCGCGATCACTTCGGCATCCTTGGCGGTGTGCGGCAGCAGGTAGTTCAACGCGCCACCCTTGAAACCGGCCAGGGGCGCGACGTGGAAGAACTTGAAGCGCGGGCCGAGGGTTTCGCAGTAGTCGCGCACCGGTTCCCAGACGGCTGGGTCTTTGGTGTTGTTGTCGATGATCAGGACTTCGTAGTCCGGGTAATCGAGGGCGGCGAGGGCGTCGAGGGTCTGTTTGACCATCTCCGGCGGCTCGTTGTAGCACGGCACGTGGATCGACACTTTCGGGCGGTAGTCCGAGTCCCCTTCGACCGGCAGGAATTCACGCCGACGCTTGTGGGTCCACACCGCTTCCGCCAACTCATGGGCTTCGGTCAGCAACACGATAAACACGCCGAGGGCGCCGAGGGCCAGGAGGATGCCCACGGTGACGCTGAACCAGGTGCTGTATTGCTGGCTGTAGTCGTAGCCGATCCACACCAGCACCGAACCGCAGAGGAACGCGATAAAGGTCAGGAAGGTGCGGCCACGCTGGCGCAGGGCCGAGCCGTCGATCATCAGCAGGGTCAGCGACAGCAGGGCGAGCACCACCGAGCCGATGGCGAGTACGCGCCATTGCGGGATGGCGACCACGGGCCCTTCAAAGTTGAATTTCTGCTGGCGTGCGGCGTTGAACACGCCCCAGTAAGCGCCGGCCGAGCCTTCATCGCTGACTTTCCACGGCTGGTCGAAGGCTTCGATCACGAAGTAGTTGTAGCCCTGGCGATTGAGTTTATTCACCAGTGTTCGTAGGTAAATCGCCTGGTCGGCCGGGGACGTTTCATTGCCACCGCGCATGCGCCCGTTGCTCGGCCAGCCAACCTCCGACAGCAGCAGCGGCTTTTTCGGGAACAGTTTCTTCAGGTCCTTGGCGCGGTCGAGTACGTACTGGCCGGCCTTGTCCATCGGAATGTATTCCCAGAACGGCAGGATGTGCGCGGCGATCAGGTCGACGTGCTTGGCCAGTTGCGGGTTCTTTTCCCAGATGTCCCATTGCTCGGAGGTCGTGACCGGCACTTTGACGGCGGCGCGCACCCGATCCAGCAGCACAATCAGCGCTTCCGGGGTGATGTCCTTGCGGAATACCGCTTCGTTACCCACCACAACCCGCACCACACTGCGCGAGTTGTTGGCGATTTCGATGGCGCGCTGGATTTCTCGCTCGTTGCGTTCCAGGTCCGGGCTGATCCAGATCCCCAGGGTCACGCGCAGGCCGAACTCTTCGGCCAGCTTGGGGATGTCGCCCAGGGTGCCGTCGACCGAGTAGGTACGGATGTTGTCCGTCAGCTTGCTCATGATCGCCAGGTCCTGGCGCATCTGGTCGTCGGTCGGGAACTGGTTCTTCTGCGGGTACTGGCCTTGCTGGAACGGCGAGTAGGAGAAACCGGAGATCTGTTCAGGCCAGTTGGGGGTGGTGACCGGGCGGTTGATCAGCGCCCAGAAGCCGGTGAACAGTGCGGCGATTGCCAGCACGATCACCAGGTTGAGTCCAAATTTACGCGATGCCATGGCTATTTCGGGTTCCAAAGGGTGTGGAACGAAAAGAGGTGTCGGCCTGCGCCGAACGGCGCGCATCCTACACCGGCGCTTCCCTGAGCGTACAGCAAGCAGAGAAAAGCCGGACGTTAGTCAGCGAAAGCCCATCTAAGTTCTTAACTTGTAACTTGTAGCTTAAAACTTGCCGCTGCGTAGCCCATAATGCGCGCCGGTTTTTGGGGTAATGGTCATGAGTACAGAAGATCCACGGTTTGCAGGCGTCGCCCGCTTGTATGGCATTGAAGGCCTGGAACGCTTGAAAGCGGCCCATGTGGCGATCGTCGGCGTCGGCGGCGTGGGCTCCTGGGCGGCGGAAGCCATCGCACGTTGCGGTGTGGGCGAGATTTCGCTGTTTGACCTGGATGACGTGTGCGTCAGCAACAGCAACCGCCAGTTGCATGCGCTGGACAGCACCGTGGGCAAACCCAAGGTCGAAGTGATGGCCGAGCGCCTGCGCGGCATCAACCCGGATTGCACGGTGCATGCGGTGGCGGACTTCGTCACCCGCGACACCATGGCCGAGTACATCACGCCCGATATTGATTGCGTGATCGACTGCATCGACGCCGTCAACGCCAAGGCCGCGCTGATCGCCTGGTGCAAGCGCCGCAAGATCCAGATCATCACCACGGGCGGCGCCGGTGGGCAGATCGACCCGACGTTGATCCAGGTGTGCGACCTGAACCGGACGTTCAACGATCCGCTGGCGTCGAAAGTGCGCTCCACCCTGCGCCGCGACTATGGTTTCTCGCGCACCGTGACCCGTCACTACAGCGTGCCGTGCGTGTTTTCCACCGAGCAACTGCGTTATCCGAAGCCGGATGGCAGCATTTGCTTGCAGAAGAGTTTTGTCGGCGATGGGGTGAAGCTGGACTGTGCTGGTGGGTTTGGTGCGGTGATGATGGTCACGGCCAGCTTTGGCATGGTGGCGGCGACCAAGGCGGTGGACAAGATTGTGGCTGGGGTGCGCCGGCCTTCGGAGCGGGTCAAGCCTGCTTAATTCTGGAAACTTGCACCATTCAAAATGTGGGAGCTGGCTTGTGTGGGAGCTGGCTTGCCTGCGATAGCATCACCTCGGTATGACTGATACACCGAGGTGCCTGCATCGCAGGCAAGCCAGCTCCCACATTTAGTTTTGTGTAAGGCTCAAAGTTCGCATGCGCTGTAATACTGCATTCAAGCCGTTGCTGCGCGAGGGTGACAACTGGCGGGAAAGGCCCAGCTGATTGAACCAGTCGGGCAAGTCCACGGCCTGCAACTCGGCAGTCGACAACCCATTCACCCGCACCAGCAACAACGCCACCAACCCGCGAATCAACCGCGCATCACTGGCAGCAGCAAACTGCCAATGCCCCTCCTGCAATCGCCCCACCAACCACACCAGGCTTTCGCAGCCCTGCACCAGGTTGGCGTCGACCTTGTCTTCGGCGGGCAGGGCAGGCATGCGCTCACCCCATTGCATCAGCATCCGCGCGCGCTGTTCCCAACTGCCGACAGCCTGGAACGCTTCAAGCGCTGTCACTGCATCGACCGGCAAACTCATCGCAACATATCCAGGGCCTGATCCAGCGCCTCAAAAAAGCGCTCCAGGTCGTCGGAATCGTTATACAGCGCCAGCGAAACGCGGATCGCCCCCGACAAATGCATCGCCTTGAGCAGCGGCATCGCACAATGATGACCGGCGCGTACGGCAATGCCTTGCTCGGTGAGCAGGTGCGCAAGGTCGGCGTTGTGCACGCCCTCGACGACAAAACTGACCAACGCTACTTGAGGCGCGCCCAGCACCCGCACGCCATTGCGCGCGTTGAGCCCGCGCAGCAGGTAGTCATGCAGCGCCGCTTCATGGGCGATCACCGCTTGCTGATCCAGCGAGCTCAGGTAATCCAGGCTGGCGCCCAGCCCGATCACGCTGGCAATCGGCGGCGTGCCGGCCTCGAACCCCAGCGGCGCCGGGCGGAAGCTGGCGCTGTGGTAATCGGCCTGTTGCACCATCTCACCGCCAAACTGCCAGTGGCGCAGGTGATGCAGGGCCTCATTGCGACCGAACAACACACCGACGCCGTCCGGGCCGTAGAGCTTGTGGCTGGAAAACACGTAGAAGTCGCAGCCCAGGGCCTGTACGTCCTGACGACCATGGACGATGCCTTGGGCGCCGTCGATGACCGTCAGGGCGCCGTGGGGCTGGGCCAGTGCGAACAGGGCCTCCAGCGGTTGCCACGCTCCGAGCACGTTGGACAACTGGCTCACCGCCAGCAGGCGTGTGCGCGGGCCGATCAGCTTGGCGGCGGCGGCGAGGTCAATCACGCCGTCATCGCCAAGGGGCAATACCACCAGTTCCAAGGCGCGGCGTTTGGCCAGTTGCTGCCAGGGCAGCAGGTTGGCGTGGTGTTCCAGGGCGCTGATGACAATCTCATCGCCCGCATTGAATAGATGCTCCAGGCCGTAGGCCAGGAGGTTCAGCGCAGAGGTTGCACCGTGGGTGAACACGACCTGCCCGCTGTCACCTGCGTTCAACCACTGGGCGACCTTGCTGCGGCTGTCTTCGAACGCCTGGGTCGCATGGGCACCCGGCAAATGCTGGGCACGGTGCACATTGGCTGCGCCATTGGCGTAGTAATGGCTGATGGCATCCAACAGGGCCTGGGGTTTTTGCGTGGTGGCGGCGTTGTCCAGGTAGGTCTGGTCTTGCCGTTGCAGGGTGGCGATGGCCGGGAAATCGGCGCGCCAGGGAGAGGGCACTAGCATGGTGTTCAAGACTCGTATAAGCGAGCCCCAGGATCGGGGCCCGCTAGGGGCATCGAGTGGCTGCTTAGTTGTGAGCGTGCAGCGCTTCGTTCAGTTCGATGGCCGATTTGTGGGTTTTGCACTCCACTGCACCGGTCTCGGAGTTGCGGCGGAACAGCAGGTCCGGCTGGCCGGCCAGGTCGCGTGCCTTGACCACCTTGACCAGTTGGTTCTGCTCGTCCAGCAGCGCGACCTTGGTCCCGGCGGTGACGTACAGGCCCGACTCCACGGTGTTGCGGTCGCCCAGCGGGATACCGATACCGGCGTTGGCGCCGATCAGGCAGCCTTCGCCGACCTTGATCACGATGTTGCCGCCGCCCGACAGGGTGCCCATGGTGGAGCAACCGCCGCCCAGGTCCGAACCCTTGCCGACGAACACGCCAGCCGACACGCGGCCTTCGATCATGCCCGGGCCTTCGGTGCCGGCGTTGAAGTTGATGAAACCTTCGTGCATCACGGTGGTGCCTTCGCCCACGTAGGCGCCCAGGCGCAGACGCGCGGCGTCAGCGATACGCACGCCGGCCGGGACCACGTAGTCGGTCATTTTCGGGAACTTGTCCACCGAGAACACTTCCAGTAGCTCGCCACGCAGGCGTGCTTCCAGCTGGCGTTCGGCCAGTTCGCTGATGTCGATGGCGCCCTGGCTGGTCCACGCGACGTTTGGCAGCTGCGGGAACACACCGGCCAGGCTCAGGCCGTGGGGCTTGACCAGGCGGTGGGACAGCAGGTGCAGCTTGAGGTAGGCCTCAGGCGTGGAGGTCAGCGCGGCGTCTTCGGCCAGCAGCGTGGCAACCAGCGGGGTGTGGCTTTCAGCCAGGCGGCTGAGCAGGGCGGCTTGGGTGGCATCGACGCCTTTCAGTGCGTCGGCCAGTTGCAGGGCCTGGGTGACGGTGAAGGTGATTGCCTGGTTGCCTTCGGTGTAGCCGAGGATCGGCGCGATGGCTGCAACGATTTCCGCCGAAGGATTGAGCAGCGGTTGTGCGTAAAACACTTCCAGCCAAGCACCTTGGCGGTTCTGAGTGCCGACGCCGAAGCCCAGGCTGAACAGGGAATTGGACATGCTGTTACCTCTACAAAAATGGAAAGGGCTGGCCTACTTGAGGGCCGCCGAATAACTATCTGGCTTGAAGCCAATCAGCGTTCTGTCACCGAGATCGAGCACCGGGCGCTTGATCATCGAGGGTTGTGCGAGCATCAATTCAATGGCTTTCGACTGATCGAGATCGGCTTTGCGTTCGTCTTCGAGTTTGCGAAAGGTGGTGCCCGCACGGTTCAAAACCACCTGCCAACCGTGCTCGTTGCACCATTGGGTCAAGTGTTCGCGGTCGATACCTGCCGTTTTGTAGTCGTGGAACTCGTAGTTCAGACCGTGCTCATCGAGCCAGGTGCGCGCCTTTTTCATGGTGTCGCAGGCTTTGATGCCGAAAAGGTGCAAGGTTTTGCTTGAAACGGTCAAGGAATTGCCCCCCTTTGGACCAACGGAAACGAAAGGTCACGGATTATGCCACGACCGGCGGCCTGTGGTGCCGCTCGTCATGCTGGCGTGCGACTTATGTGCAAATGCCCGACGGCGGCATAGGCGGGTAACATAGCCGGCTTATATGGCACTTCAAAGGCGTTGCGTTGCCTCAAGTGTGTCATAGCAAGTCGATTGTCCGGGAACCCCGCGTTATGCAAACCGCCTACACCGTTCTTATCCTGCTGATGCTGGTCAGCGTGTCGCGTCTGGTCGGGCGTGTCATACCGTTGCCGTTGCCCCTGGTGCAGATCGGCGCAGGTGCCTTGCTGGCCTGGCCGACGCTGGGGCTGCATGTGGCGCTGGACCCGGAGTTGTTCCTGTTTCTGTTCCTGCCGCCGCTGTTGTTTTCCGATGGCTGGCGCATGCCCAAGCGTGAATTGTGGCGGCTGCGCGGGCCGATCCTGACGTTGGCGGTGGGGTTGGTGCTGTTCACCGTGGTCGGCGCCGGGTACTTCATTCATTGGATCTTGCCGACGATCCCGCTTCCCGTAGCCTTCGCCCTCGCGGCGGTGTTGTCGCCGACGGATGCCGTGGCGGTGTCGGCCATTTCCCAGAACCGTTTGCCCACGCCGCTGATGCATATGCTGCAGGGCGAGGCCCTGATGAACGATGCTTCGGGCCTGGTGACCTTCAAGTTCGCCCTGGCGGCGGCGTTGACCGGTGTGTTCTCCCTGGCGGACGCCAGCCTCACCTTTGTGCTGGTGGCGGTCGGTGGCCTGGCCGTTGGCGTGGCGCTGAGCTGGCTGGTGGGCCGCTTGCGCACCTGGATGATCGCCCGTGGTTGGGACGACCCGGCAACCCATGTGGTGTTCATGTTGTTGCTGCCATTTGCCGCGTATGTGCTGGCCGAGCGCCTGGGCGCCTCGGGGATTTTGTCGGCGGTGGCGGCGGGCATGATGCAAAGCTGGCTCGACCTGTTGCCGCGCCAGACCAGCACGCGTTTGCTTAACCGTAGTGTCTGGTCGCTGCTGGAGTTTGCCTTCAACGGCTTGATCTTCCTGCTGCTGGGCCTGCAGCTGCCGGACATCATCAAGGCGGTGGTCAGCCATGAGCCGACGCTGTGGCCGACGTTGTTGTACCGCTGCCTGGACGTGGTGGCGATCTTCCTGGTGTTGCTGGTGCTGCGCTTTGTCTGGGTGCAGAGCATTTGGCGGCTGTCGGGTTTGCTGCGCAGGCTGCGTGGCAAAGGCGAGCTGACGCTGGTGCCAACGGCGCGCTCATGCTGGTTGCTCACCGTCGGCGGCGTGCGCGGTGCGGTGACGTTGGCCGGTGTGATGTCGGTGCCGCTGTTGCTGGCGCCGGGGCAGGACTTTCCCGAGCGTGACCTGCTGATCTTTATCGCCGCCGGGGTGATTCTGTTATCGCTGATCGCCGCGTGCATCGCCTTGCCGCTGTTATTACGCGGTGTCGAAAAGAGCCCCGATGAGAAGCGCCACAACGAGGTTCGCGAGGCCTGGAAGAAAACCGCGGTGGCGGCGATTCTTGCCCTGGAAACCGAGGAACTCGCTGAAACCGAAACCCAGGACGCCGCCCAGGCAGCATTGGCGGCCGAGTTGAAGGCACGCTTGATGTCGGAATACCGTCATCAGTTGGAAGTGTTCAACGATTCGGCCGAAGCCCAGGCACTGGCGCAGCAGATGGACCTGCTTGAACGCAAGTTACGCCTCAAGGCCCTGCGGGCGCAGCGGTTGGAGTTGTATAGCTTGAGCCGTCATCACCAGATTGGGGATGACGTGCTGCGGGAGGTGTTGGCGGAGCTGGATATGAGTGAGGCGAATCTGGGTACGTTGAAATAGGGCGTCAGCGCGGCGCTATCGGTTTTTAGGATAGAGGTCACTGATGAACTGTTTGTCGGTTTCGGACAGTTCATAGTTGTCGGATGTGGGCGTGTTGTTAGTGAAGTAGGTCCCCGGCATGCCGTAGTGCATGATCGAGCGCGGGTCATACTGAGAAAAATAAACCTGCCGAGGATCAAATTTTTTCAGTATTTGCTCGTCAGCCTGTTGCCTGGGTTGGTTGTAGCGATCGTGATCTTCATAGACGTTTTCTGCATTGAACTCCAGCGTCCGGTAGGGATGTTGGTGCTCATGCTTCAAGCCCAGGGCATGGCCGAACTCATGGGCCACCGTCTGGCTGGTTTTTGTACCCAAGCCGTGTGCAAAACCGATAAACATCGTGGGCTTGTGGGCGGGAACCTTCTTCGCATTTACGCCGACTGTCGATGAGCCTCCATAGGAATTATTGTCCGCTGCAATCCTGATATCGGCGTCGGGTGATTGGGTGAACTCAAACGTCAGATTGACATGAGGCGCCCACTTATTGATGTTGTTTTTGGTGAATTGCTCCTGCTCCGGCGTCATGCCAGTCAACGAGATCTTGAGTGTCGAGTGTTGCGGCCAAAGGTCCGCGGGAAATGCCACGCCACGTTTTTTCCTGCTGGGTGTGGATGTCTTCGGCGTCTGGTTGTCGTAGGCATGCTCAGGGATGGCGGGTGTTGTGTAGGCAGTAGGGTTGATGCTCAAAATGCATGGCCTCGCTGGCGAAAGGAGTTTGGAGACCCTGTAGTGGCGCTGATTGAGGGAAACGTTCCAACGAGGAGTGGCTGAATATCTGTGGCGCTGTAGGAAATGCCCAGCACCCGCACTGCATTGCACAGTGCGGGCGTGTTTCATTACTGCCGACGTTGAATAAACGCGCGAATCCGCTCCGCCGCTTCCACACACTCCGCCAGCGGCGCAACCAGCGCCAGGCGCACACGTCCGGCACCCGGGTTGAAACCGTCCACTTCCCGCGACAGGTAAGAACCCGGCACCACGGTCACGTGTTCTTCCACGAACAGGTCACGGCAGAACGCCGCATCGTCGCCCTTCACATTCGGCCACAGGTAGAAACCACCGTCCGGGCTTTGCACGTCCAGCACTGGCTTGAGGATGGCCAGCACGGCGTCGAACTTCTCGCGGTACAGGTCGCGGTTGGCCAATACGTGGGCTTCGTCCTGCCAGGCCGCAATGCTGGCCAGCTGGGTTTGCACCGGCATCGCGCAGCCGTGGTAGGTGCGGTACAGCAGGAAGGCCTTGAGGATGTCGGCGTCGCCAGCCACAAAACCGGAGCGCAGGCCCGGCAGGTTGGAACGCTTGGACAGGCTGTGGAACACCACGCAACGCTTGAAGTCCGCGCGACCCAGTTCGACGCAGGCGCTCAGCAGGCCCGGCGGCGGGGTTTGTTCGTCGAAGTACAGCTCGCTGTAGCACTCGTCGGCGGCGATGACGAAGTCGTATTCGTCGGCCAGGGCGATGAGTTTTTTCAGGGTCTCGACCGGGATCAGCGCGCCGGTCGGGTTGCCGGGGGAGCACAGGAACAGGATCTGGCAGCGTTTCCAGGTGTCCGGCGTCACCGCATCGAAGTCCGGGTTGAAGCCATTGGTGTCCAGGCACGGCAGGTAGTGCGGCTTGGCCCCGGCGAGGAACGCGGCGCCTTCGTAGATCTGGTAGAACGGGTTCGGGCTCACCACCAGCGCGTCGTCGCCACGGTTGACCACGGTCTGGGTGAAGGCGAACAGCGCTTCACGCGTACCGTTGACCGGCAGGATATTGCGCGCCGGGTCGAGCCAGCCCTTGGGCACGCTGAAACGGCGTTCGCACCAGGCGCCGATGGCCTCGCGCAGCGCCGGGATGCCCAGGGTGGTGGGGTAGACGGCCATCTGGTCGAGGTTGTCGGCCAGGGCCTTGGCGACGAACTCCGGGGATTTATGCTTGGGTTCGCCGATGGACAGCGCGATCGGGCGTTTGGCCGGGTTTGGCGTAACGCTGCCGAGCAGGGCGCGCAGTTTTTCGAACGGGTAGGGCTGCAGCTGGTTCAGGGCGTTGTTCATGTAAGCCTCTATCACGGTGTGCGCGGACCTTGTGGGAGCTGGCTTGCCTGCGATGCAGGCAACGCGGTCTACCCGCTACTCCGCGGCGATGCCATCGCAGGCAAGCCAGCTCCCACAGGGGCCGTGTTCACAAAGTTAACAATTCAAATGGTCAGGCGTGTCAGTTCGACGCCGGGTTCCTGGGTCACGCTCAGCTGCTGGACGATGGCTTCCTGCAAGCGCAGGCACAGCTCGGGGTCGGACAGCGGCTGGTTATCGGCGTCGGTGATGAAGAACACGTCTTCCACGCGCTCGCCGAGGGTCGCAATCTTGGCGTTCTGCAACGACAGGTCGAATTCCAGGAAGATCCCGCCGATGCGCGCCAGCAGGCCGGGGCGATCCGGCGCGCTGAGTTCCAGCACGGTGACCGGGCGCTGGGCGTCGTTGGAGATGGTCACCTGCGGCGCAAACGCAAAATGCTTGAGCTGGCGCGGTACCCGGCGCTGGATGATGGTCGGGTAGTCGTCAGGGTTGCGCAGGGCCTCGGTCAGGCCCTCGCGGATCTTCTTCACGCGCGCCGGGTTGTCGCCAATCGACTCGCCTTCGGTGTCGAGGACGATATAGGTGTCGAGGGTGAATTGGCTGCTGGAGGTGATCACTCGCGCGTCATGGATGTTCAGGTTGAGCTGGTCCATGGCCGCCACGGTCACGGCGAAGAAGTCGTGCTGGTCGGGCGCATAGATGAAGATCTGCGTGCCGCCTTCGAATTCGCGCTGGGTGGTTTCCTTGATCAGTACCAGCGGGCCGCCATCGGCCGGCTGTTGCAGGATCGCGTCGCTGTGCCAGGCGACATCGCCGGCGGTGTGGCGCAGGAAATAATCGTCACCCAGTTGCGACCACAGTTGCTCGACGTCGTCCGGGTCGTTGCCACCGCGCACGAGGATATCCAGGGCGGCGCTTTGGGTGCGGCGGATCTGCTCTTCGCGGTCCACCGGGTTTTCCAGGCCACGACGCAGGGCGCGCTTGGTCTCGGTGTAGAGCTGGCGCAACAGGCTGGCGCGCCACGAGTTCCACAGCGTCGGGTTGGTGGCGTTGATGTCGGAGACGGTCAGCACGTACAGGTAATCGAGGCGGGTTTCGTCGCCGACGATGCCTGCAAAATCGTGGATCACCTGCGGGTCGGACAAGTCCTTGCGCTGGGCGGTGGTGGACATCACCAGGTGGTTCTGCACCAGCCAGACGATCAGGCGGCTGTCCCACAACGGCAACTGGTGGCGCTGGCAGAACGCCTCGGCATCGACGGCGCCGACTTCCGAGTGATCGCCATGCCGGCCCTTGCCGATGTCGTGGTACAGGCCGGCCAGGTAGATCAGTTCGGGCTTGGGCAGCTTGGCCATGAGCTTGCTGGCCAGCGGAAATTTCTCTGACACCTGGGTGTACTGCAGCTTACGCAGGTGCTTGATCAGGTTCAGGGTGTGGGCGTCCACGGTGTAGATGTGGAACAGGTCGTGCTGCATCTGCCCGACGATAAAACCGAATTCCGGCAGGTAGCGCCCGAGGATGCCGTAACGGTTCATCCGCCGCAGGTTGCGGTGGATGCCGATCTTGCACTTGAACAGCTCGATAAACAGGCTGGTGTTGCGGATGTCGTTGCGGAATTCGTCGTCGATCAGGTGACGATGCTCGCGCAGCAGGCGGATGGTGTCGGCGCGCACGCCTTTGATTTCCGGCTGTTGGGCCATCAGCACGAAGATTTCCAGCATGGCGAACGGCGTGCGGCGGAACACGTTGTCGTTGCGCGCCTCGATGTAGCCGTCGTGCAGCTGGAAACGCGCGTTGATCGGTTGCGGCGGCGCTTCGTCTTCGGGGGCCAGGATCACTTCTTCGAAGTGCTGGATGATCAGGTCGCTGAGCTGGGCAATGCTCATGACCACCCGGTAGTACTGCTGCATGAAGCTTTCGATGCTGGTCTTCGCGTCTTCGCCTTCAAAGCCCAGCAGGGTGGCGATGGAGCGTTGATGGTCGAACAGCAGGCGGTCTTCGGAGCGCCCGGCGAGCATGTGCAGGGCGTAGCGCACTTTCCAGATGAACTCCTGGGAGGAGGCCAGCAGGGCGTTTTCGCTCTCCACCAGGAAGCCTTCGCCGGCCAGGGCGCGCAGGTTCAGGGTGCCGTACTGGCGACGGGCGACCCACAAGATCGTCTGGATATCCCGCAGCCCGCCCGGCGAGCCTTTGACGTTGGGTTCCAGGTTGTATTCGGTGTCGTTGTACTTGTGATGGCGGGCTTTCTGCTCGGCACGCTTGGCCAGGAAGAAGTCCTTGCTCGGCCACATGTGCGCAGTGCTGGTGACGTCGAGCATGCGCTGGCGCAGGCGCTCGGGGCCGGCGATGGTGCGGCTTTCCATCAGGTTGGTGATGACGGTGAGGTCGGCGCGGGCTTCTTCGGCGCATTCGGCCACGGAGCGTACGCTCTGGCCGACTTCCAGGCCGATGTCCCACAACAAGGTGAGAAAACGCTCGATGGAATCGCGAAAGATCTCATGATCGGCGCTGTCCAGCAGGATCAGCAGGTCGATGTCGGAGTAGGGGTGCAGTTCACCACGGCCGTAGCCGCCGACGGCCACCAGGGCGATATCGGCGTCTTCACTCCAGTTGAACTGTTCCCAGGCCTTTTGCAGGATGTTGTCGACGAACCAGGCGCGGTCCTCGATCAGCCGGCGGATGTCCCGGCCGCTGCGAAAGCGCTCATCGAGCACCTCGCGGGCCTGGCGGATCGCCTTCTTGAAGGCGGCGATGGGGCTCGCCTTCAGGGCCAGTTCGGCCTGGAACTGGCCACGGTCGAAGAGTTCGGGATCCACCTGGGGCATCGATCGGTTTTCCTTTCTATCTATTCAGTCAGTCACTACACAGCGTGGGAAAACCTGAAGCAACCTTTAGGCCGAAACGCGTGGAATCGTGTCGTCGGCGCGCAGGGTGAAGATCTCGTAGCCGGTTTCGGTGACCAGCAGGGTGTGTTCCCACTGTGCCGACAGCTTGCGGTCCTTGGTGATGGCGGTCCAACCGTCGCCCAGCACCTTGGTGTCGGCCTTGCCCTGGTTGATCATCGGCTCGATGGTGAAGGTCATGCCCGCTTTCAGTTCCATGCCGGTGCCGGCGCGGCCGTAGTGCAGGATCTGTGGTTCTTCGTGGAACACGGTACCGATACCGTGGCCGCAGAATTCGCGCACTACCGAGAAGCCGTTCTTTTCCGCGTGCTTCTGGATCACTTCACCGATGTCGCCGAGGCGGCAGCCAGGCTTGACGATCTCGATGGCCTTGTACATGCACTCCTGGGTCACCTGGGACAGGCGCTCGGCCCAGACCGGCACGGTGCCGACGTGGAACATGCGGCTGGTGTCGCCGAAGTAGCGGTCCTTGATCACGGTGACGTCGATGTTCAGGGTGTCGCCGTCCTTCAACGGCTTGTCGCCCGGAATCCCGTGGCAGACCACGTGGTTGACCGAGGTGCAGATCGACTTGGGGAAGCCCTTGTAGTTCAGCGGCGCAGGAATGGCGCCCTGCACGTTGACTATATAGTCGTGGCAGATCTGGTTGAGGGTTTCGGTGGTGACGCCGGGCTTGACGTGCTCGGCAATCATTTCCAGCACGTCGGCAGCCAGTTTGCCGGCGATGCGCATGCCAGCAATGTCTTCGGCGGTTTTCAAACTAACGGTCATACAGGCTCTCTCTAGCGCGACGCGCTGAAATCAATACGGTTCACGGGCGTGCGACAAAAGGTTACAGAATTCGCACAAGCCCCAAAAAACGCGATTCTAGCAGACGTGGGCGGCAAATCATGAGCCCCTGACGATCGCTTCTCTCTATAAGGTAGGGTGATGTTGGCTCTATTCAAGGGGTTGCGTGAATGCGGTGGGCGGCAAATGCGATTGCGGGTTTCGTTTTTGCGGATGCTGTGGTATAAAATGCGCCGCTTTCCGGGGATACCCCGTGAAGCTTAAATCCACACACGTGTCGACACGATGACCTGGGTGCCGGAGGCCTTGATGCCGCTGGTTGGTCATTGGGATACGTGGAGGCCAAACCCGACTTATTAAGGAACTATCATGTCCCAAGTCAACATGCGCGATATGCTGAAGGCCGGTGTGCACTTCGGTCACCAGACCCGTTACTGGAACCCGAAAATGGGTAAATACATTTTCGGCGCACGTAACAAGATCCACATCATCAACCTTGAAAAAACCCTGCCAATGTTCAACGAAGCTCTGACTTTCGTAGAACGCCTGGCCCAGGGCAAAAACAAGATTCTGTTCGTCGGCACCAAGCGTTCCGCTGGCAAGATCGTTGCTGAAGAAGCAGCACGTTGCGGTTCGCCGTACGTCGATCACCGCTGGTTGGGCGGCATGCTGACCAACTTCAAAACCATCCGTGCTTCCATCAAGCGTCTGCGTGACCTTGAAGTACAAGCCGAAGACGGTACTTTCGCCAAGCTGACCAAGAAAGAAGCGCTGATGCGCTCCCGTGACCTGGAAAAGCTCGATCGTTCCCTGGGTGGTATCAAGGACATGGGCGG
Organism: Pseudomonas sp. FP453; assembly: GCF_030687495.1. Taxonomy (NCBI): domain Bacteria; kingdom Pseudomonadati; phylum Pseudomonadota; class Gammaproteobacteria; order Pseudomonadales; family Pseudomonadaceae; genus Pseudomonas; species Pseudomonas sp. FP453. The sequence continues at coordinate 1,444,961 of NZ_CP117435.1, forward strand.
TCTGCCTGACGCACTGTTCGTTATCGACGTTGATCACGAGCGCATCGCGATCACCGAAGCCAACAAGCTGGGCATCCCTGTTATCGGCGTAGTCGATACCAACAGCAGCCCGGAAGGCGTTGACTACATCATCCCAGGCAACGATGACGCAATCCGCGCTATCCAGCTGTACATGGGTTCGATGGCTGACGCTGTAATCCGTGGTCGCAACCACGTTGCTGGCGGTACCGAGCAGTTCGTTGAAGAAGCTCCGGTAGCTGCCGCTGAGTAATAGCGCCCTGGCGTTGACTCAGTAAGCAAAAAGGGGGCTTGGCCCCCTTTTTGCCACCTCGAAAACCATTTGTCGGCAGCGCAGCTACAACACCTGTAACGTGCAGCGGCCTACAAGGGTGATTCGGGAAGAATTGATCCCCCGTTCGATCGGGTGGAATGGTTGAAAACCTATCCAAGAGGAATTTGAAAATGGCAGCAATTACTGCAGCGTTGGTTAAAGAACTGCGTGAGCGTACCGGCGAAGGCATGATGGATTGCAAGAAAGCCCTGGAAAAGGCTGACGGCGACATCGAAAAAGCCATTGATGACATGCGTGCTTCCGGCGCCATCAAGGCTGCCAAGAAAGCAGGCAACGTAGCTGCTGAAGGCGCGATCGCTCTGAAAGAAGACGGCAAATCCGCTGTTCTGCTGGAAGTGAACTCGCAGACCGACTTCCTGGCTCTGCAGGACGACTTCAAGGCGTTCGTGGCTGCCAGCGTTGAAAAAGCATTCGCTGACAAGCTGACTACCGTTGAGCCTCTGATCGAAGCTCAAGAAGCTGCTCGCCTGGTACTGGTCGGCAAGGTTGGCGAAAACGTCAACATCCGTCGCCTGGTTCGCGTTGAAGGTGATGTGGTTGGTGGTTACCTGCACGGCAACAAGATCGGTGTTGCAGTTGTCCTGAAGGGCGGCAACGTTGAACTGGCCAAAGACATCGCTATGCACGTAGCGGCCAGCAACCCTGAGTTCCTGCTGCCTTCGGAAGTTTCTGCCGAAGCGATCGAGCGTGAAAAAGCTGTGTTCCTGCAGCTGAACGAAGAAAAAATCAAAGGCAAGCCAGAAAACATTGTTGAGAACATGGTCAAAGGCCGTATCAGCAAGTTCCTGGCTGAAGCAAGCCTGGTTGAGCAGGCGTTCGTCAAGAACCCTGAAATCAAGGTTGGCGAACTGGCCAAGAAAGCCGGTGCTGAAATCGTTTCCTTCACTTACTTCAAAGTAGGCGAAGGCATCGAGAAGCCGGTCGACAACTTCGCTGAAGAAGTTGCTGCCCAGCTGGCTGCCGCCAAGCAATAAGACAGTTTCAACTGTCGCCCGAAAGAGGCTGCCCGCTCACGCGCGCAGCCTCTTTTCAAATGGGAAGGCCAATTTTATTTGGTTTCCCTTCGGAACTGGCTTACAAAGCCGTGTTCCGATGGCGCTGTGAGAGCGTCCAGCTAGAGTGAACGCAAGCCGTAAACGGCTCGCCAAGAATTTTTAAAATACGCCGCAGGAGAGATTCGCAATGGCTCAGCAGGGCAGTGGTTATCAGGCTCGCTATAAACGCATTCTACTCAAGCTTAGCGGCGAGGCCCTGATGGGCTCGGAAGAGTTCGGGATCGATCCCAAGGTGCTCGACCGCATGGCGCTGGAAGTCGGCCAACTGGTTGGCATCGGCGTGCAGGTCGGCCTGGTGATTGGCGGCGGTAACCTGTTCCGCGGCGCGGCACTGAGTGCGGCCGGCATGGATCGGGTCACTGGCGACCATATGGGCATGCTGGCCACTGTGATGAACGCCCTGGCCATGCGTGACGCCCTGGAGCGTGCCAATATCTCGGCTATCGTGATGTCGGCTATTTCCATGGTCGGCGTGACCGATCACTATGATCGTCGCAAAGCCATGCGCCACCTGAATTCGAAAGAAGTGGTGATCTTCGCTGCCGGCACGGGTAACCCGTTCTTCACCACCGATTCGGCTGCGTGCCTGCGCGCGATCGAAATCGATGCGGACGTCGTGCTCAAGGCGACCAAGGTCGACGGCGTATACACTGCAGACCCATTCAAAGACCCGCATGCCGAGAAGTTCGATCATCTGACCTACGATGAAGTGCTGGATCGCAAGCTGGGTGTGATGGACCTGACGGCAATCTGCCTGTGCCGCGACCACAAGATGCCGCTGCGCGTATTTAACATGAACAAGCCCGGCGCCCTGCTGAATATCGTACACGGCGGCGCTGAAGGGACTCTGATCGAGGAAGGCCAACAATGATCAACGAAATCAAGAAAGACGCTCAAGAGCGTATGCAGAAATCCCTGGACTCCCTGAACCATGCATTTGGTCAGATCCGTACAGGCAAGGCCCACCCAAGCATCCTGGGCAGCGTGATGGTGCCGTACTACGGTACAGATACCTCCATCACCCAGGTCGCCAACATCACCGTAAAAGATTCGCGCACCCTGCAAGTCGTAGCCTTCGAGCGCAACATGCTCGCCGCGGTCGACAAGGCCATCCAGAGTGCCGGCCTGAACCTCAACCCGACCAACCTGGGCGAGTTGCTGCTGATCTCCATGCCGGCCCTGACCGAAGAAACCCGCAAGGGCTTCACCAAGCAGGCGCGCAGTGCCGCTGAAGACGCACGTGTTGCTGTTCGCAACATCCGTCGCGATGCGCTGGGTGACCTGAAGAAGCTGGTCAAGGACAAGGAAATCAGCGAAGACGAAGAGCGCCGTGCCGTTGCTGATATCGACAAGCTGACCAAAGATGCCGAGGCCCAGATTACCAAGGCCACCGAAGAAAAAGAAAAGGACCTGATGGCCGTATAAGGGGTCAGGACGCCTTCATGGAAAAGACCAAGCAGACTGTACCCTCTGTGGTGCCGCGCCATGTCGCGATCATCATGGATGGGAATAATCGCTGGGCGAAGAAACGCTTTATGCCGGGTGTTGCCGGGCATAAAGCGGGTGTCGATGCGGTGCGGGCTGTGATCGAGGTGTGCGCCGAGGCCAAGGTCGAGGTGCTGACCCTCTTTGCCTTCTCCAGTGAAAACTGGCAGCGCCCTGCCGAAGAAGTCAGCGCCTTGATGGATCTGTTCTTCAAGGCCTTGCGTCGTGAGGCCAAGCGCCTCAACGACAACAATATCAGCCTGCGTATCATCGGTGACCGTTCACGGTTCCATCCAGAGTTGCAGGCGGCCATGCGCGAGGCTGAGGCCATTACCGCAGGTGCCAACCGTTTTGTGTTGCAGATCGCGGCCAATTACGGCGGCCAGTGGGACATTGCCCAGGCGGCACAGCGGCTTGCCCGCGAAGTGCAGGCCGGTCATCTGCGACCGGACGACATCACGCCCGAATTGTTGCAAACCTGCCTGGTGACCGGTGATCTGCCGTTGCCGGACCTGTGCATCCGCACCGGTGGCGAGCACCGCATCAGTAATTTCCTGTTGTGGCAGCTGGCTTACACCGAGCTGTACTTCTCCGACCTGTTCTGGCCGGACTTCAAACACGATGCCATGCGCAATGCGCTGGCTGATTTCGCTTCCCGTCAGCGTCGCTTTGGTAAAACAAGTGAGCAGATCGAAGCTGGAGCCCGGGTTTAAATGCTTAAACAACGAATCATCACGGCACTGATCCTGCTGCCGATTGCCCTGTGTGGGTTTTTCCTGCTCGACGGTTCCAGCTTTGCGCTGTTTATCGGCCTGGTCGTGACCCTCGGGGCGTGGGAGTGGGCGCGCCTGGCGGGCTTCACCAGCCAGTTGCCGCGCGTGGCGTACGCCGCTGTCGTGGCGCTGTTGTTGTTCCTGATGTACATCCTGCCGGATATCGCGCCCTGGGTACTGGGTGCGGCGGTGTTGTGGTGGGCGTTGGCAACCTTCCTGGTGCTGACCTTTCCGCGTACCAGCAGCCAGTGGTCCAGCGTTGCCTGCAAGCTGGTGATTGGCTTGTTGATCCTGTTGCCGGCTTGGCAAGGGCTGGTGGAGATCAAGCGTTATCCCATCGGTAACGAGTTGATCCTGGCCGGGATGGTGCTGGTGTGGGGGGCTGATATCGGCGCCTACTTCTCCGGTCGGGCGTTCGGCAAGCGCAAGCTGGCGCCGGCTGTCAGCCCGGGCAAGAGCTGGGAAGGTGTGTATGGCGGCCTGGCGTTGACGTTGGTGATCACGCTGGCTGTCGGTGTTGTGCGCGACTGGTCAGTGAAGGAGATCTTCCTCGGCCTGCTGGGTACGGCCATTGTCGTATTTATCTCGGTGGTGGGTGACCTCACCGAAAGCATGTTCAAGCGCCAGGCCGGGATCAAGGACAGCAGCAACCTGCTGCCGGGTCACGGCGGCGTGCTGGACCGCATCGACAGCCTCACGGCTGCGATTCCGATCTTTGCCGTGCTGTTGTGGATGATCGCCTCGTGAGCCGCCTGCAGCAAGTGACCGTGCTGGGCGCTACCGGCTCGGTCGGCCTGAGCACCCTGGATGTGATCGCCCGTCATCCTGAGCGCTATCAAGTGTTTGCCTTGACCGGCTACTCGCGCCTGAGTGAGTTGCTGGCCCTGTGTGTGCGCCATTCGCCACGCTTTGCCGTGGTGCCTGAAGCCGGTGTTGCCCGAGGCTTGCAGGATGACCTGCGGGCTGCGGGCCTGGCGACCCAGGTGCTGGTGGGCGAGGAGGGCTTGTGCCAGGTCTCGGCGGATGCCGAGGTGGATACCGTCGTGGCGGCCATTGTCGGTGCTGCGGGCCTGCGCCCGACCCTGGCGGCTGTCGATGCGGGCAAGAAGATTCTGCTGGCCAATAAAGAGGCGCTGGTGATGTCCGGCACCCTCTTTATGCAGGCGGTGCGCAAGAGCGGCGCCGTGTTGTTGCCGCTCGACAGCGAGCACAATGCGATCTTCCAGTGCATGCCGGGTGATTTTGCCCGAGGCTTGAGCCAGGTGGGTGTACGCCGGATTCTTCTGACGGCGTCCGGTGGTCCGTTTCGGCAGACTCCATTGGCCGAGCTGGAGCACGTATCGCCTGACCAGGCGTGTGCCCATCCAAACTGGTCCATGGGGCGCAAGATCTCCGTGGATTCGGCGAGCATGATGAATAAAGGCCTGGTGCTGATCGAGGCGTGCTGGCTGTTCGATGCACGGCCCGATCAAGTCGAGGTGGTGATTCACCCCCAAAGTGTGATTCATTCCCTTGTCGACTATGTGGATGGATCGGTCTTGGCGCAGTTGGGCAACCCCGATATGCGCACGCCGATCGCCAACGCCCTGGCCTGGCCTGAGCGGATCGATTCTGGCGTGGCGCCGTTGGACCTGTTTGCCATTGCCCGCCTGGACTTCGAGGCACCGGACGAGCAGCGGTTTCCCTGCCTGCGCCTTGCGCGGCAAGCGGCAGAAGCAGGCAACAGTGCGCCGGCGATGCTCAATGCGGCAAATGAAGTGGCGGTGGCGGCGTTTCTCGACGGGCGCATCCGCTTTCCGCAGATCGCGAGTATCATCGAGGACGTCCTGGGCCTTGAGCCTGTGGTCGCGGTAAATGATTTGGCGGCAGTGTTCGAGGCGGATGCAAAGGCCCGGGCCCTGGCCGAGCAATGGTTGAACCGCAACGCGCGTTAGCCTGTGGGCTCGCTTGAGCCTTCAGGCACTGGATTGGAATGCGGAGAAATTAGATGAGTGCGCTCTACATGATTGTCGGCACCCTGGTTGCTCTGGGTGTGCTGGTTACCTTCCACGAATTCGGCCATTTCTGGGTCGCGCGTCGTTGCGGCGTCAAGGTACTGCGCTTTTCCGTCGGTTTCGGCATGCCGTTGCTGCGCTGGCACGACCGCCAGGGTACCGAATTCGTGATCGCGGCGATCCCGTTGGGCGGCTACGTCAAGATGCTCGATGAGCGCGAAGGCGAAGTGCCCACCGATCAGTTGGACCAATCCTTCAATCGCAAGACCGTTCGTCAGCGAATCGCCATCGTTGCTGCCGGGCCGATCGCCAACTTCCTGTTGGCGATGTTTTTTTTCTGGGTCTTGGCCATGCTCGGCAGCGAGCAAGTGCGCCCGGTCATCGGCGCGGTCGAAGCCGATAGCATTGCCGCCAAGGCCGGGTTGGCCGCTGGGCAAGAAATTGTTGCAATTGATGGCGAGCCAACCACCGGTTGGGGCGCGGTCAACCTGCAGTTGGTGCGACGCCTGGGCGAGAGCGGTACCGTCAAGGTAGTGGTGCGTGAGCAGGACTCGAGTGCCGAGACCCCGCGTGAACTGGTGCTGGATCGCTGGTTGCAGGGCGCCGATGAGCCTGATCCGATCAAGTCGCTGGGCATTCGTATCTGGCGTCCGAGCCTGCCGCCAGTGCTTGCCGAGCTGGATCCGAAAGGTCCGGCCCAGGCTGCCGGCCTGAAGACCGGTGATCGGCTGTTGGCCCTGGACGGCCAGGCGCTGGGCGACTGGCAGCAAGTGGTCGACCTGGTGCGTGTACGTCCTGATACCAAAATTGTGCTGAAAGTCGAACGCGAAGGTGCTCAAATCGACGTCCCCGTGACCCTGTCGTTGCGTGGGGAGGCCAAGGCAGCCGGGGGCTACCTCGGTGCCGGGGTGAAGAGTCCGGAGTGGCCACCCTCCATGCTGCGCGAGGTCAGTTTCGGGCCTTTGGAGGCGATTGGCGAGGGTGCGAAACGTACCTGGACCATGAGTGTACTGACCCTCGAATCCCTGAAGAAAATGTTGTTCGGCGAGCTCTCGGTAAAAAACTTGAGTGGACCGATAACCATTGCTAAAGTGGCGGGCGCTTCTGCCCAGTCGGGTGTCGCAGATTTCCTGAATTTCCTGGCTTATCTGAGTATTAGCCTGGGTGTTCTGAATTTGCTGCCCATTCCAGTATTGGATGGGGGGCATCTGTTGTTTTATCTGGTCGAGTGGGTGCGTGGTCGCCCCTTGTCGGATCGGGTGCAGGGTTGGGGGATACAGATCGGTATCAGTTTGGTGGTCGGAGTGATGTTGTTAGCTCTGGTCAACGATCTGGGACGTCTGTAACGCTTCGCTGAATTGCGAATCTGCCGCATTTTGCGGCAGTTTGTTTATTGCCAGTTGGAATAAGAAAGGACTTCATGAAACGTCTGCTGCTAACTGCGGTTCTCACCGTATTGATGATCGCCGAAGTTCACGCCGAGTCCTTCACCATCTCCGATATTCGCGTCAACGGCCTCCAGCGGGTTTCCGCGGGTAGCGTCTTTGGTGCGCTGCCGTTGAACGTCGGGGAACAGGCTGATGATCGTCGCCTGGTGGAATCCACTCGTGCGCTGTTCAAAACCGGTTTCTTTCAAGATATCCAACTGGGTCGCGAAGGCAACGTCCTGGTCATCACCGTGGTTGAGCGACCTTCCGTCGCCAGTATCGAGATCGAAGGCAACAAGGCGATCTCTACTGAAGACCTGATGAAGGGTCTCAAGCAATCCGGCCTGGCCGAGGGCGAGATCTTCCAGCGCGCCACCCTTGAAGGTGTGCGTAACGAACTGCAACGCCAGTACGTTGCCCAGGGCCGCTACTCGGCGTCCGTGGAAACCGAAGTGATCCCACAGCCTCGTAACCGTGTCGGCCTCAAGGTCAACATCAACGAAGGCACCGTGGCGGCCATTCAGCACATCAACGTGGTGGGCAACACCAAGTTCGCTGATGACGACCTGATCGATCTGTTCGAGCTGAAGACCACCAACTGGTTGTCGTTCTTCAAGAACGACGACAAGTACGCCCGTGAAAAACTCTCCGGTGACCTGGAGCGCCTGCGTTCCTACTACCTGGACCGTGGCTATATCAACATGGATATTGCCTCCACCCAGGTGTCCATCACCCCGGACAAGAAACACGTCTACATCACCGTCAACGTCAACGAAGGCGAGAAGTACAAGGTTCGTGACGTGAAGCTCAGCGGTGACCTCAAGGTTCCTGAAGACCAGGTCAAGGCCCTGCTGCTGGTGCAGAAGGACCAGGTGTTCTCGCGCAAGCTGATGACCACCACCTCCGAGCTGATCACCCGTCGCCTGGGTAACGAAGGCTATACCTTCGCCAACGTCAACGGCGTGCCGACGCCGCACGATGATGACCACACCGTGGACATCACCTTTGTCGTCGACCCAGGCAAGCGTGCCTATGTAAACCGCATCAACTTCCGTGGCAACACCAAGTCTGCGGACGAAGTGCTGCGTCGTGAAATGCGCCAGATGGAAGGTGGCTGGGCTTCGACCTACCTGATCGACCAGTCCAAGACCCGTCTTGAGCGCCTGGGCTTCTTCAAGGAAGTGAACGTCGAAACCCCGGCCGTACCGGGTGTGGATGACCAGGTTGACGTGAACTACGCCGTAGAAGAACAAGCGTCGGGTTCGATCACCGCCAGCGTCGGCTTCGCACAGAGTGCCGGCCTGATCCTCGGTGGCTCGATTACCCAGAACAACTTCCTCGGTACCGGTAACAAGGTTTCCATCGGCCTGACCCGCAGCGAATACCAGAGCCGCTATAACTTCGGTTATGTCGACCCCTACTGGACTGCTGATGGCGTGAGCCTGGGCTACAACGCCTTCTATCGCACCACCGACTACAAAGACCTCGACGTTGACGTTGCAAGCTATGCGATCGACAGCCTGGGTGCTGGCGTGAACATTGGTTACCCGATCAGTGAGACCTCGCGTCTGACCTTCGGCCTGACCGCGCAACAGGATGAGATCAAGACCGGTGTGTACACCGTGGACGAAATCTTCGACTTCACCCGTCGTGAAGGCGACAAGTTCCTGAACTTCAAGGCGTCTGCCGGTTGGTCCGAGTCGACCCTGAACAAAGGCGTACTGGCGACCCGTGGCCATTCCCAGAGCCTGACTCTGGAAACCACTACGCCGGGCAGCGACCTTTCATTCTTCAAGCTTGACTACCGCGGCCAGCTGTTCCAGCCGTTGAGCGACAACTACACCATGCGCCTGCACACAGAGTTGGGTTATGGCGATGGTTACGGCTCGACCAATGGCCTGCCGTTCTACGAGAACTACTATGCGGGTGGCTTCAACTCCGTACGTGGTTTCAAGGACAGCACCTTGGGCCCGCGCGGTACCCCTAGCCGTGGTGCAGCATTCACCGGTAACCAGGGCACCGTGGCTGACTCTGACAACGACCCGCTGCCGTTCGGTGGTAACGTGTTGATCCAGGGTGGTGCGGAGATTCTGTTCCCGCTGCCATTTGTCAAGGATCAGCGCTCCCTGCGTACTTCGGTATTCTGGGATGTGGGTAACGTGTTCGACTCCAAGTGCGAGCAGATCACCAACCCAAGCGGCGTGAAATCCAATACCCAGTGCAACGATGTGAGCCTGAGCAACCTGGCGAGCTCCGTCGGTGTAGGTGTGACCTGGGTGACCGCGCTTGGCCCGTTGAGCTTTGCTCTGGCCATGCCGATCAAGAAACCGGATAACGCTGAAACCCAGATTTTCCAATTCTCCCTCGGCCAGACGTTCTAAGCGTCTGACCCAAGATAACGACAACGGATTCTGTAGGAGTACATCGTGCGTAAGTTGACTCAATTGGTTCTGCTGGCCACCGTGCTGGTAACCACCCCGGCCTTCGCCGAAATGAAAATCGCCGTCCTGAACTATCAGATGGCTCTGCTGGAATCCGATGCGGCCAAGAAGTACGCCGTGGATGCCGAGAAAAAATTCGGTCCGCAACTGACCAAACTCAAGACCCTGGAAAGCAGCGCCAAGGGCATCCAGGATCGTCTGGTTGCCGGTGGCGACAAGATGCAGCAAGGCGAGCGCGAGCGTCTGGAGCTTGAATTCAAGCAAAAGGCCCGTGACTACCAGTTCCAATCCAAGGAGCTGAACGAAGCCAAGGCTGTTGCTGACCGCGAAATGCTCAAGCAGCTGAAGCCGAAACTCGACAGCGCTGTGGAAGAAGTCATCAAGAAAGGTGCCTTTGACCTGGTGTTCGAGCGCGGCGCCGTGATCGACGTCAAGCCTCAATACGACATCACCCGTCAGGTGATCGAGCGCATGAACCAGCTGAAGTAAGCCATGACCGCGACTATCAAACTCGGCGAGTTGGCCGAGTTCCTGGGGGCCGACTTGCGCGGCTCCCCGGAGAAGGAAATCACTGGGCTAGCCACCTTGCAGGAGGCTGGCCCAGCTCAGTTGAGCTTCCTCGCAAATCCTCAGTACCGTAAATACCTCGTCGACAGCCAAGCCGCAGCCGTGTTGCTGAAAGCCGCTGACGCCGAAGGGTTTGCCGGGGATGCGCTGGTGGTGGCTGACCCGTACCTGGCTTACGCGCGTGCGTCGCACCTGTTTGACCCGAAACCCAAGGCTGTTGCCGGTATCCATCCGTCTGCAGTCATCGCCGATGATGCCCAGGTTGATCCTGCGGCCAGCATTGGCGCCTTTGCGGTGATCGAGAGCGGTGCGCGCATTGCGGCTGGAGTCACGGTCGGTGCCCATTGCTTTATCGGTGCACGCTGCGAAATCGGCGCCGGTGGTTGGCTGGCTCCTCGTGTGACCCTCTACCACGATGTGCGTATTGGCGAACGTGTGGTGATTCAATCGGGTGCTGTGATCGGTGGGGAAGGCTTTGGCTTTGCCAACTCGAAAGGCATCTGGAACAAGATCGCCCAGGTCGGCGGTGTGTTGATCGGCGACGATGTGGAAATTGGCGTGAACACTGCTGTCGATCGCGGGGCCTTGGCCGATACCGTGATCGGCAATGGCGTGAAGCTCGACAACCAGATCCAGATCGCCCACAACGTACAGATTGGCGATCACACCGCCATGGCCGCCTGTGTCGGTATCTCCGGCAGCACCAAGATCGGCAAGCATTGCATGCTCGCCGGTGGCGTTGGGCTGGTGGGCCATATCGAGATTTGCGACAACGTCTTCATCACCGGCATGACCATGGTGACCCACTCGATTACCGAGCCAGGCGCCTATTCTTCCGGTACGGCCATGCAGCCCGCAGCTGAATGGCGCAAGAGTGCAGCACGCTTGAGGCATCTGGATGACATGGCTCGACGTCTCAAACAGCTGGAAAAGCGTGTTGGTGAAGTGACCCCTGGCGGTAATGCTTCATCAGAAGGCTGATACCATTTCCATATCAAGTGTGCACAGCCGCTAGACTTGCCTCCTTGATTTGCTAGCGGGGCGTGCTTTTAGTCCGCCCCCAATCTTTATTACAGGCTTCCCCCCGAAATGATGGACATCAACGAGATTCGCGAATACCTGCCTCACCGTTACCCGTTCCTGCTGGTGGACCGTGTAGTGGACCTCAATGTCGAGGAAAAGCGCATTCGTGCCTACAAGAATGTCAGCATCAACGAACCGTTCTTCAACGGTCACTTTCCCGCGCATCCAATCATGCCGGGTGTGTTGATCATTGAAGCGATGGCCCAGGCTGCCGGTATCCTTGGTTTCAAAATGCTCGACCTCAAGCCTGCCGACGGCACGCTTTACTATTTCGTGGGTTCCGACAAGTTGCGTTTCCGCAATCCGGTCACCCCGGGTGACCAGTTGATCCTGGAAGCCAGGTTCATCAGCTGCAAGCGCCAGATCTGGAAGTTCGAGTGCCAGGCCTCGGTGGATGGCAAGCCGGTGTGCTCTGCCGAGATCATCTGTGCGGAACGCAAACTATGAGTTTGATTGACCCTCGCGCAATCATCGATCCGTCGGCCGTGCTGGCCGCCGACGTTGAGGTCGGCCCTTGGTCGATCATCGGCGCAGGTGTTGAAATCGGCGAGGGGACTGTCATCGGGCCACACGTGATCCTCAAAGGTCCGACCCGTATTGGCAAACACAATCGCATCTACCAGTTTTCCTCGGTAGGTGAAGACACCCCGGACATGAAGTACAAGGGTGAAGAAACACGCCTGGTAATCGGTGATCACAACATCATCCGAGAAGGCGTGACCATTCATCGTGGCACCGTGCAGGATCGTGCCGAGACTACGCTGGGTGATCACAACCTGGTCATGGCCTATGCCCACATCGGCCACGACAGCGTGATCGGCAACCACTGCATCCTGGTCAACAACACGGCGTTGGCTGGTCATGTGCACGTTGACGATTGGGCGATTTTGTCCGGTTTCACCCTGGTGCATCAGTACTGCCATATCGGCGCCCACAGCTTTTCCGGCATGGGCACCGCCATCGGCAAGGATGTCCCGGCGTTCGTCACCGTGTTCGGCAACCCGGCCGAAGCCCGCAGCATGAACTTCGAAGGCATGCGCCGTCGTGGTTTCAGCGAAGAAGCCATCCATGCCCTGCGCCGTGCCTACAAGGTGGTTTACCGCCAGGGCTTGACGGTTGACCAGGCGCTGGCCGAACTGGCCGAGCCGTCCGCGTTGTTCCCGGAAGTCGCGATATTCCGTGACTCGATCCAGGCATCGACCCGCGGCATCACCCGCTGATCATGGCCAATCTGCGTATTGCGCTGGTGGCCGGTGAAGCTTCCGGCGACATTCTGGGCGCAGGCCTGATGCGGGCCCTCAAGGCCCAGCATCCTGCGGTTGAGTTTATCGGCGTGGGTGGCCCGCTGATGCAGGCCGAAGGCCTCACGTCCTACTTTCCCATGGAACGCTTGTCGGTCATGGGCCTGGTGGAGGTACTGGGCCGTCTGCGCGAGCTGCTGGCTCGGCGCAAGCTGCTGATCCAGACCCTCATCGAAGAAAAGCCCGACGTCTTTATCGGTATCGACGCGCCGGACTTCACCCTCAATATCGAACTCAAGTTGCGTCAGGCCGGGATCAAGACCGTGCACTACGTCAGCCCGTCCGTGTGGGCGTGGCGGCAGAAGCGTGTGCTGAAGATCCGCGAAGGCTGCGACCTGATGCTGACCCTGCTGCCGTTCGAGGCGAAGTTTTACGAAGAGAAGGGTGTGCCGGTGCGCTTTGTCGGCCACACCCTGGCCGATGCCATTCCGTTGCAAGCCGATCGCGCGGCGGCCCGTGCTGAATTGGGCTTGCCCGACGGTCCGCTGGTGGCGCTGATGCCGGGCAGTCGCGGTGGCGAAGTCGGCCGTTTGGGCGCATTGTTTTTCGATGCCGCCGAACGGCTGATGGCCTTGAAGCCGGGCGTCCGTTTCGTACTGCCGTGCGCCAGCCCGCAACGTCGCGCGCAAATCGAAACCTTGCTTGAAGGTCGCACTTTGCCGTTGACCCTGCTCGACGGCCAATCACACCTGGCCCTGGCGGCCTGTGATGCCGTGTTGATCGCCTCGGGCACCGCGACCCTGGAAGCGCTGCTGTACAAGCGTCCGATGGTCGTGGCCTATCGCCTGGCGCCGCTGACGTTCTGGATTCTCAAGCGCATGGTCAAAAGTCCCTACATCTCCTTGCCCAACCTGCTGGCCCAGCGCCTGTTGGTGCCGGAGTTGTTGCAGGACGCTGCAACGCCCGAAGCCCTGGCGCAAACCGTATTACCCCTGATCGACGGCGGCGAAGAGCAGACCCGTGGTTTTGATGCCATTCATCGCGTCTTGCGCCGTGATGCATCGAACCAGGCGGCGGATGCCGTGCTGACCTTGATCGGGCAAAAACAGGAAACAGTATGACGACGCAAATGGGCCTGGACTTCAGCCTGGTTGCCGAAGCCCACGAACTGGTGGCCGGTGTGGACGAAGTGGGTCGCGGCCCGCTGTGCGGTGCAGTGGTCACGGCGGCGGTGATCCTTGATCCGAACCGCCCGATCCTTGGCCTCAATGACTCGAAAAAACTCACCGAAGCCCGCCGCGAAAAACTCTTCGATGAGATCTGTGAAAAGGCCCTGAGCTGGCACATCGCCCGGGCCGAAGTCGAAGAAATCGACGAATTGAACATTCTTCACGCCACCATGCTCGCCATGCAGCGTGCGGTCGAAGGCCTGCACATCACCCCGAAAATGGCGATGATCGACGGCAACCGCTGCCCCAAACTGGCGATGCCGTCTGAAGCGGTGGTCAAGGGTGATAGCAAGGTGTCGGCGATTGCCGCGGCGTCGATCCTGGCCAAAGTCAGCCGCGACCGTGAAATGGCCGCCTTCGAATTGATCTATCCCGGCTACGGCATTGGTGGCCATAAGGGCTACCCGACGCCCGTTCATCTGGAAGCCCTGGCCCGCCTCGGCCCAACGCCTATCCACCGCCGTTCGTTCGCCCCGGTTCGCCTGGCTTACGAGGCGCGGGAAGCGCTCGGCGAGCTGTAGTCGCGAGGCTGATGTTTTGCTCAAGGCCCGGTACAATCCCGGGCCTTGTTGTTTCTAAGTTTCTAGACAGGATCACTATGCCGGCTTCATTCGTTCACCTGCGCCTGCACACTGAATACTCCCTGGTCGACGGCCTGGTACGGATCAAACCGCTGGTCAAAACCCTGGTGGGCATGAACATGCCTGCGGTAGCGGTTACCGACCAGAACAACATGTGTTCCCTGGTCAAGTTCTACAAAAACGCCATGGGCGCCGGTATCAAGCCGATCTGCGGCGCCGACCTGTGGCTGTCCAACAAAGACCCGGACAACGCCCTGAGCCGCATCAGCCTGCTGGCGATGAACGGTGTTGGTTACCGCAACCTCACCGAGCTGATTTCCCGTGGTTTCATCGACGGCCAGCGCAATGGTTCGATCATCATCGAGCGCGAATGGGTGGCCGAGGCCAGCGAAGGCCTGATCATGCTGTCGGCTGCCAAAGAGGGCGAGATCGGTCTCGCGCTGCTGGGTGGCAACCCACAGGAAGCCGAAGTGCTCGCCCGCGAGTGGATGCAGGTGTTCCCGGACCGTTTCTACCTGGAAGTGCAGCGCACCAACCGCCCCAACGACGAAGAACACCTGCACGCCGCCGTGGCCCTGGCTGACACGCTGGGCGCGCCGCTGGTGGCAACCAACGATGTACGTTTCATCAAGAAAGAAGATTTCGAGGCCCACGAAACCCGCGTGTGCATCGGCGAAGGCCGGGCCCTGGATGACCCGCGCCGTTCGAAGAACTACAGTGAAGAGCAGTACCTCAAAAGCGCCGACGAGATGGCCGAGCTGTTCAGCGACCTGCCCGAGGCTCTGGAAAACTCCGTCGAAATTGCCAAGCGCTGCAATATCGAAGTGAAGCTGGGCAAGCACTTCCTGCCCAACTTCCCGATTCCCGATGGCATGACCATCGATGAATATTTCCGCAAGGTGTCGTTCGACGGCCTGGAAGAACGGTTGACCGTTCTGCTGCCCAAGGACACCACCGAAGACTACGAGGCCAAGCGCCAGGTCTACGTCGATCGGCTGAATTTCGAGCTGGATATCATCATCCAGATGGGGTTCCCCGGTTACTTCCTGATCGTAATGGACTTTATCCAGTGGGCCAAAAGCAACGGCGTACCGGTGGGGCCGGGCCGGGGTTCGGGTGCCGGCTCGCTGGTGGCCTATGTGCAGAAGATTACCGACCTCGACCCGCTGGAATATGACCTGCTGTTCGAACGGTTCCTGAACCCGGAACGGGTCTCCATGCCCGACTTCGACGTCGACTTCTGCATGGACGGCCGTGACCGCGTGATCGAGTACGTGGCCGAGAAATACGGCCGCAACGCCGTAAGCCAGATCATCACCTTCGGTTCCATGGCGGCCAAGGCTGTAATCCGTGACGTGGCGCGGGTGCAGGGCAAGTCCTACGGCCTGGCGGATCGCCTGTCGAAGATGATCCCGTTCGAAGTCGGCATGACCCTGGAAAAGGCCTACGAGCAGGAAGAGATCCTGCGCGACTTTATCAAGATCGATGAAGAAGCCGCCGAAATCTGGGACATGGCCCGCAAGCTTGAAGGCGTGGTGCGTAACGTCGGTAAACACGCCGGTGGTGTGGTAATTGCTCCTACCAAGCTCACCGACTTTTCGCCGATCTATTGCGACGAAGCCGGCGACGGCCTGGTAACCCAGTTCGACAAGGATGACGTGGAGGCGGCTGGCCTGGTGAAGTTCGACTTCCTCGGCCTGCGTACCCTGACCATCATCGACTGGGCGCTCAAGACCATCAACCGCGAGCGCGCCAAGGTGGACGAAGCGCCGCTGGATATCGCGTTTATCCCGCTGGACGACAAACCGACCTACCAGTTGCTGCAAAAAGCCGAAACCACGGCGGTGTTCCAGCTTGAGTCGCGGGGCATGAAAGAGCTGATCAAAAAGCTCAAGCCCGACTGCCTGGAAGACTTGATCGCACTGGTGGCCCTGTTCCGTCCGGGCCCGCTGCAATCGGGCATGGTGGACGACTTCATCAACCGTAAGCACGGTCGCGCCGAGCTGGCTTACCCGCACTCCGACTACCAGTACGAAGGCCTCAAGCCCGTCCTGGCGCCGACCTACGGCATCATCCTGTATCAGGAACAGGTGATGCAGATCGCCCAGGTCATGGCCGGTTACACCCTTGGCGGTGCGGACATGCTGCGCCGGGCCATGGGTAAGAAAAAACCCGAGGAAATGGCCAAGCAGCGCGGCGGTTTCATTGAAGGTTGTGCGACCAACAATATCGACGCCGACCTCGCCGGTAACATCTTCGACCTGGTGGAAAAATTCGCCGGTTACGGCTTCAACAAATCCCACTCCGCTGCGTACGGCCTGGTGTCGTACCAGACCGCCTGGCTGAAAGCCCACTACCCGGCGCCGTTCATGGCCGCGGTACTCTCGGCGGATATGCACAACACCGACAAGGTCGTGACCTTGATCGAGGAAGTGCGCACCATGAAGCTGCGCCTCGACGCGCCGGACGTGAACGCCTCGGAGTTCAAGTTCACGGTGAACGACGAAGGCCGCATCATTTATGGCCTGGGCGCGATCAAAGGCGTGGGCGAAAGCCCGGTGGAGGCCATTGTCGAAGCGCGTCAGAGCGGGCCGTTCGCGGACCTATTCGACTTCTGCGCGAGGGTCGACCTCAAACGCATCAATAAACGGACCCTCGATGGCTTGATCCGCAGCGGCGCACTCGACCGTCTCGGCCCGTATTTCCACGATGAGCCCAAGGCATACCAGGCGAATATCGACCGTAACCGCGCGGTGCTGCTGACCGCGATGGAAGAGGCGATCAAGGCCGCCGAACAGACTGCGCGCACCCACGACAGCGGCCACGCCGACCTGTTTGGCGGCTTGTTTGTCGAAGAAGACGCGGACGTCTACGGCAACCATCGCAAGGCCAAGGAGCTGACCCTCAAGGAACGTCTCAAGGGTGAGAAAGACACCTTGGGCCTGTACCTGACCGGTCACCCGATTGACGAATACGAAGGCGAAATCCGCCGTTTTGCCCGCCAGCGCATCATCGACCTGAAGCCGGCCCGCGACACCCAGACCGTTGCCGGCATGATCATCGCCCTGCGGGTGATGAAAAACAAAAAGGGCGACAAGATGGGTTTCATCACCCTCGACGACCGCTCGGGCCGTATCGAAGCGTCGCTGTTTGCCGACGCGTTCCATTCGGCGCAGTCGTTGTTGCAGACCGATGCCATGGTGGTGGTGGAAGGGGAGGTCAGCAACGACGACTTCTCCGGCGGCCTGCGCCTGCGGATCAAGCGAGTGATGAGCATGGAAGACGCGCGCACCAACCTGGCCGAAAGCCTGCGCCTGAAGGTGAAGACCGAGGCGCTCAAGGGCGATCAGCTACGCTGGTTGGGCGACTTGCTCAAACGCCACCGTGGCGCGTGCCCGGTGACCATGGAGTACACCGGCAGCGACGCCAAGGCGATGCTGCAGTTCGGCGAGACCTGGCGAATTGATCCCGCAGATGGCTTGATTCAAGCTTTGCGTGACCAGTTCGGGCGAGACAACGTCTTCCTCCAATACCGTTGATGGCCAGGTGGCAGTAATTAGCCTGATCTCGACTGAACATTTAATCTCGACCTAAACGCGCCTCTCCCTTAAGGTAGGGCGCGAATAGACCACCGGCTGGCCAGGCACTCCTTGGCCGTCGACCCAAGACGGACGCTTATGAACCCGAATTTTCTTGATTTCGAACAGCCGATCGCTGACCTGCAAGCCAAGATTGAAGAACTGCGCCTGGTCGGCAATGACAATTCGCTGAATATCGGCGATGAGATCGCTCGCCTGCAGGACAAGAGCAGCACCCTGACCGAAGACATCTTCGGCAAGCTGACCAGCTGGCAGATCGCGCGCCTGGCTCGCCACCCGCGCCGCCCGTACACCCTGGACTACATTCAGCACATCTTCACCGAGTTCGACGAGCTGCATGGCGACCGCCACTTCTCTGACGACGCGGCCATCGTGGGCGGTATCGCTCGCCTGGACGACCAGCCGGTAATGGTCATCGGTCACCAGAAAGGCCGTGAAGTGCGCGAGAAAGTCCGCCGCAACTTCGGCATGCCGCGCCCGGAAGGCTACCGCAAGGCCTGCCGCCTGATGGAAATGGCTGAACGCTTCAAGATGCCGATCCTGACCTTCATCGACACCCCGGGTGCTTACCCGGGTATCGACGCAGAAGAGCGCAACCAGAGCGAAGCCATCGCCTGGAACCTGCGCGTCATGTCCCGCCTGAAAACCCCGATCATCGCCACCGTGATTGGCGAAGGTGGTTCCGGCGGCGCACTGGCCATTGGCGTGTGCGACCAGTTGAACATGCTGCAATACTCGACCTACGCGGTGATCTCGCCGGAAGGTTGCGCCTCGATCCTGTGGAAAACCGCCGAAAAGGCGCCGGACGCTGCCGAAGCCATGGGCATCACCGCCGATCGCCTCAAAGGCCTGGGTATCGTCGACAAAGTCATCGCCGAGCCACTGGGCGGCGCTCACCGCGACCCGGCGGCTGCTGCTGCGACCATCCGTGCAGAACTGGGCTCGCAACTGGCGATGCTCAAGAAGCTGGATAACGAAGCGCTGCTCAAGCGCCGTTACGAGCGTCTGATGAGCTACGGTCTCTAAGACCACTGCAACACTCAATGTGGGAGCTGGCCTGTGTGGGAGCCGGGCTTGCCCGCGATGCAGACAACTCGGTGTTCTGTCGAACCGAGTTGATCCTATCGCAGGCAAGCCAGCTCCCACACAAGCCAGCTCCCACATTTGTTTTGTGTATGCTTGGCCAATGTATTCCAGCTTTGCGGCGATGATGTGTGATGAAAACAACTTTGCACGCCAAACTCCTGCAAACCCTGGCCCCCTGGCGCAACGCCCCGGCCTGGCACATCGCTTTCTCCGGCGGTCTTGATTCCACTGTGCTGCTGCACCTCCTGGCCAGCACCGAACAGCTGCCGCGTCTCAACGCCATCCATGTCCACCACGGCCTGCAAGCCGCCGCCGATGCCTGGCCCAGCCATTGCCAATCGATCTGCGACCGCCTGGGCGTGCCCCTGCGCGTCATGCGCGTACAGGTCCAGCCCGGCGCCAGCCTTGAACGTGCCGCCCGTGAGGCGCGCTACCAGGCGTTTGCCGAGGTGCTTGGGGCCGGTGAGGTGTTGCTGACCGGCCAGCATCGCGACGACCAGGCCGAGACCTTGCTGTTTCGCCTGCTGCGTGGGGCAGGGGTGCGAGGGTTGGCGGCGATGCCTTTGCATCGCGACTTGGCAGGGGGGTATCTGGTGCGACCGCTGCTGGATGTCTCGCGTGCTGAGCTGCAAGCCTATGCCCACGAACATCAACTCGCGTGGATTGAAGATCCGTCCAACGCCGACCCTCGGTTTGCACGCAACTACCTGCGCCACCGGGTATTCCCGCTGCTGACGGAGCGCTGGCCGCAAGCTGTCAGCAGCTTCGCACGCACCGCCGAGCAGCTGAGTGAAGCCCAAGGTCTGCTCGATGAGCTGGCGCAGATGGACCTGCATGCCGCCGATCAGCCGTCGTCGTTTCCTTGGCTTCCACTGCCGTCGTTGGCGCTTGCACCACTGCGCGAGCTTTCCGACGCCCGCCAGCGCAACGCCCTGCGTCACTGGCTGACCCCGCTGACCCGTCTTCCCGACAGCGACCACTGGGCCAGCTGGTATTCCCTGCGTGATGCCAAGCCTGACGCGCAGCCGCTGTGGCGCCTTGCCGACGGCGAACTGCACCGTTGCGCCGAGCGCCTGTGGTGGGTGCCTGCCGCTTGGTCGGATTTTTCCGACGCATCGGTGAGCTGGCCCCAGCCGCAAAACCCACTAGAGTTACCCGGCAATGGCCGATTGGAATTTGTCGGCAAGCCACCCGAAGGCCCGTTGCAGATCCGCTATCGTCAAGGCGGCGAAATCGTCGAAGTCCCCGGCCGAGGCCGGCGTGACTTGAAGCGCCTGCTGAATGAAGGTGGCTTGCCGCGCTTCATGCGTGGCAGATTGCCGCTGCTGTATCAGGGCGCGCAATTGCTGGCGGTCCCAACCCTCGCTGGGCTATGGCCCGACGCGACGGGCGACTGGCAATTACATTGGATGCCACAGACGTGCGATCAAGGTTTGAGCTGATAGAGCCTTTCCGGTAGACTACGCTCCCTTCTTGATACAACTTCTGTGGATTCGCCTGAATCGCAGCAGTTGCCGATTACCAAGCAGTCTTTGCTGGGCGATTCCAAAAAATGTGTAGCGATCAACGTACCGGTGTTTCATTGCTGGTCTGTCACCACGCGGCGGTTTTTTTGAAAGGTGCACTGTGATTAATGCAGGTGATCGGGGGCTTCGGCCTCTCTTCGCTTTCCCCGGCGGCTCGGACCGCTTTAACGCAGACTTCTAGGGTTTTTCATGACGCGCTACATATTCGTCACGGGCGGTGTTGTTTCTTCATTGGGGAAAGGCATCGCATCGGCTTCATTGGCGGCCATCCTGGAGGCGCGGGGACTTAAGGTCACCATGCTCAAGCTGGACCCGTACATCAACGTTGACCCGGGCACCATGAGCCCGTTCCAGCACGGTGAAGTGTTCGTCACCCACGACGGCGCCGAGACCGACCTGGACCTGGGCCACTACGAGCGGTTCATCCGCACGACCATGACCCAGAACAACAACTTCACCACCGGCCGTGTCTACGAGCACGTGCTGCGCAAGGAGCGCCGTGGTGACTACCTGGGTGCAACCATCCAGGTGATCCCGCACATCACCGACGAAATCAAGCGCCGCATCATCAAGGGTGCAGGCGATGCCGACGTGGCGATGGTCGAGATCGGTGGCACCGTGGGTGACATCGAATCCCAACCGTTCCTCGAAGCCATCCGCCAGTTGCGTTTCGAAGTCGGCGCCAAGCGCGCGATGCTGATGCACCTGACCCTGGTCCCGTACATCGCTACTGCCGGCGAAACCAAAACCAAGCCTACCCAGCACTCGGTCAAGGAACTGCGTTCCATCGGCCTGCAGCCGGACGTGCTGGTGTGCCGCTCCGATCACCCGATCGACATTTCCTCGCGTCGCAAGATCGCGCAATTCACCAACGTTGAAGAACGTGCGGTGATCGCGCTGGAAGACGCCGACACCATCTACAAGATCCCGGGCATCCTGCATTCGCAAGGCCTGGACGATTTTGTGGTCGAGCGTTTCGGCCTGCAATGCAACGGCGCGGACCTGTCCGAGTGGGAAGCCGTGGTGGACGCCAAGCTCAACCCTGAGCACGAAGTCACCATCGCCATGGTCGGCAAGTACATGGAGCTGCTGGACGCGTACAAGTCGCTGATCGAAGCGATGAGCCACGCCGGTATCAGCAACCGTACCAAGGTCAACCTGCGCTACATCGACTCCGAAGACATCGAGAACCAGGGCACTGCCTTGCTCGAAGGTGTGGACGCGATCCTCGTTCCAGGCGGTTTCGGCCTGCGTGGCGTGGAAGGCAAGATCACTGCGGTGCAGTACGCTCGTGAAAACAAGGTGCCGTACCTGGGTATCTGCCTGGGCATGCAAGTGGCCGTTATCGAGTTCGCCCGTAACGTGCTGGGCTGGAAAGACGCCAACTCGACCGAGTTCGACAGCAAGAGCGGCCACCCGGTCGTGGGCCTGATCACCGAGTGGGAAGATGCCACCGGCGCGGTCGAGACCCGTACCGAAGCCTCCGACCTGGGCGGCACCATGCGCCTTGGCGCGCAAGACTGCCTGCTGGAGCCGGGCTCGCTGGTTCACGATTGCTACGGCAAGGACGTGATCGTCGAGCGTCACCGTCACCGCTACGAAGTGAACAACAACCTGCTGCCGCAAATCAAAGAGGCTGGCCTGAAAATCTCCGGTCGCTCCGGTGATGGCGCCTTGGTTGAAGTGGTTGAAGCACCGGATCATCCATGGTTCGTCGCTTGCCAGTTCCACCCGGAGTTCACCTCGACGCCGCGCGACGGTCACCCGTTGTTCAGCGGTTTCGTCAAGGCCGCACTGACGCAACACCAGAAGAAGGCGTAACCCTGATGGCCCAGAAGATCATTCGCGTCGGCGACATCGAGATTGCCAACGACAAGCCCATGGTGCTGTTCGGCGGCATGAACGTGCTGGAAAGCCGCGACATGGCGATGCAGGTCTGTGAAGAGTACGTCAAGGTCACCGAGAAACTCGGTATCCCTTACGTGTTCAAGGCCAGCTTCGACAAGGCCAACCGTTCGTCCGTGACCTCCTATCGCGGCCCGGGCCTTGAAGAAGGCATGCGGATCTTCCAGGACATCAAGCAAGCCTTCGGCGTGCCGATCATCACCGACGTCCACGAGCCTGAACAGGCTGCCGTGGTCGCCGAGGTGTGCGACATCATTCAGTTGCCGGCCTTCCTGTCGCGCCAGACTGACCTGGTCGTCGCGATGGCCAAGACCGGCGCTGTGATCAATATCAAGAAAGCCCAGTTCCTCGCACCCCAGGAGATGAAGCACATCCTGAACAAGTGCGTGGAAGCGGGTAACGACCAGTTGATCCTCTGCGAGCGTGGTTCGAGCTTCGGCTACAACAACCTCGTGGTGGACATGCTCGGTTTCGGCATCATGAAACAGTTCGAATACCCGGTGTTCTTCGACGTGACCCACGCGCTGCAAATGCCCGGTGGTCGCGCCGATTCCGCTGGCGGGCGCCGTGCCCAGGTGCTGGACCTGGCCAAGGCCGGCATCAGCCAGTCCCTGGCGGGCCTGTTCCTTGAAGCCCACCCGGACCCGGACAACGCCAAGTGCGACGGCCCCTGTGCCCTGCGCCTGGACAAGCTGGAGCCGTTCCTGGCCCAGCTCAAGCAGTTGGACGAACTGGTCAAGAGTTTTCCGACGGTAGAGACCGCGTAAGCCGCGTTTCTCCGGTAAAGTATCCCACGCTAAATGCTCAGGCCCCCGGGCCTGAGCCTTGTCGCCTGCAAGCCTGCCCCGTTGTTCCACCCTTGCGGTCGGTCAAAAGTTTTCCTTCAGCTGCGTCGTTTTCGTCAACTTTGGAGTGTTTACAACAATGGCAAAAATCGTCGACATCAAAGGTCGTGAAGTTCTCGACTCCCGTGGCAACCCCACCGTCGAAGCCGACGTGCTTCTCGATAATGGCATCACTGGCAGCGCCTGCGCGCCGTCCGGTGCGTCTACCGGTTCGCGCGAAGCGCTGGAACTGCGTGATGGCGACAAGAGCCGTTACCTGGGCAAAGGTGTACTCAAGGCTGTCGCCAACATCAACGGCCCGATCCGCGACCTGCTGCTGGGTAAAGACCCGGTTGACCAGAAAGCCCTCGATCTGGCGATGATCAAGCTCGACGGCACCGAAAACAAAGGCAGCCTGGGCGCCAACGCCATCCTCGCCGTATCCCTGGCTGCGGCCAAGGCTGCTGCCCAGGACCAGGACCTGCCGCTGTACGCCCACATCGCCAACCTGAACGGCACCCCGGGTGTCTACTCGATGCCGGTGCCGATGATGAACATCATCAACGGTGGCGAGCACGCCGATAACAACGTCGACATCCAGGAATTCATGGTGCAGCCGGTTGGCGCCAAGTCCTTCTCCGAAGGCCTGCGCATGGGCACCGAGATTTTCCATCACCTCAAGGCTGTCCTGAAGGCCCGTGGCCTGAGCACTGCCGTAGGTGACGAAGGTGGTTTCGCACCGAACCTGGCGTCCAACGAAGATGCACTGAAAGTGATCTCCGAAGCCGTGGCCAACGCTGGCTACAAGCTGGGCACCGACGTGACCCTGGCCCTGGACTGCGCGGCCAGCGAGTTCTACGAAGACGGCAAGTACAACCTGTCCGGCGAAGGCCAGGTGTTCAACTCCGAAGGTTTCGCCGAATACCTGAAGGGCCTGACCCAGCGCTACCCGATCATTTCGATCGAAGACGGCCTGGACGAGTCCGACTGGGATGGCTGGAAAATCCTTACCGACAAGATCGGCGAGAAAATCCAGCTGGTGGGCGACGACTTGTTCGTGACCAACACCAAGATCCTGAAAGAAGGCATCGACAAGAAGATCGCCAACTCGATCCTGATCAAGTTCAACCAGATCGGCACCCTGACCGAAACCCTGGAAGCCATCCAGATGGCCAAGGCTGCGGGCTACACCGCCGTGATCTCCCACCGCTCCGGCGAAACCGAAGATTCGACCATTGCCGACCTGGCTGTGGGCACTTCGGCGGGCCAGATCAAGACCGGTTCCCTGTGCCGTTCCGATCGCGTGTCCAAGTACAACCAATTGCTGCGTATCGAAGAGCAACTGGCTGGCAAAGCCAAGTACAACGGTCGCGACGAGTTTCGCGGCTGAGCTGTAAATGGTAAAAAGTCGGCGGATTGCGTCGGAAAAAACACGACAGTGTAGATTTCGACGCTAATCTCATGGCTATCTAGCACAAGCCTGGTTCTTCCAGGCTTCGTGCTATCAGTTGCTGCAAAAGTTTTGCATGGCTGTCTTTTTTCACTGGATACCCGGATTTCGATGCGCAGTCCCAATTGGTTGTTCCTCGTCTTGCTCTTGTTGCTGGCTGGCCTGCAGTACCGCCTATGGGTGGGTAATGGCAGCTTTGCGCAGGTAAAAGACCTGACCCAGCAAATTGCCGACCAGCACGCCGAAAACGAACGCCTGCTGGAGCGCAACCGCGTCCTCGATGCCGAAGTGCTTGAGCTGAAAAAAGGCACGGAGACCGTTGAAGAGCGGGCTCGTCATGAGTTGGGCATGGTCAAGGAGGGCGAGACCCTCTACCAGTTGGCCCAATGAGTACTGGTTTGCCGGCCTTCTGGGCCGTGATACCTGCCGCGGGCGTCGGTGCCCGTATGGCCGCGGACCGTCCCAAGCAATATCTGCAACTGGGCGGGCGCACCATTCTCGAACACAGCCTTGGCTGTTTTCTCGACCACCCAGCGCTCAAGGGCCTGGTGGTCAGTCTTGCTGCTGATGATCCCTACTGGCCCAACCTGGCCTGTGCTGCCGACCCGCGCATCCAGCGTGCCGACGGTGGTACGGAGCGCTCGGGTTCGGTGCTCAATGCGTTGCTGCAATTGAATGCCTTGGGCGCCAGTGATGATGATTGGGTGCTGGTGCACGATGCGGCGCGACCTAACCTGAGTCGCGATGATCTCGACAAGTTGCTGATGGAACTGGCGGATGACCCCGTCGGCGGCCTGTTGGCCGTGCCGGCCCGCGATACGCTCAAGCGCGTCGACAAGCACGGGCGGGTGGTGGAAACCGTGGATCGCAGCTTGATCTGGCAAGCCTACACGCCACAGATGTTTCGCCTCGGTGCCTTGCACCGTGCGTTGGCTGACAGTTTGGTGGCGGATGCAGTGATTACCGATGAGGCTTCGGCCATGGAATGGTCCGGCCAGGCGCCGCGCTTGATTGAGGGGCGCTCGGACAATATCAAGGTGACCCGGCCCGAAGATCTCGAGTGGTTGCGGTTGCGGTGGGCTAACCGGCGGTAGTCAGTTGCACCGAGTTGACTTCATCGCAGGCAAGCCAGCTCCCACATGGGATCACTTTCTCCTGATACAACTCGGTCAACTGTGGGAGCGGGCTTGCCCGCGATGAGGCCCGCCCAGGCACCCAATATTCAACTGCTGTACTCCGGCCTTTCAGCCAACCCCGCCTTCAAGAAATCCACCAGCTTCCTGACCTTCGGCGACAAATGCCGCTGCTGCGGATACAGCGCCCACACCGCTGTGTTCGGCGGCTGATGCGCCTCCAGCAACGACACCAGCGCCCCACTGTGCAGATGCTCCAGCACGTAATAATCCGGCAACTGGCACAACCCCACGCCTTGCAGTGCTGCATCCAGCACCGCCTGCCCACTGTTGCAGCGCCAGTTTCCCTGCACCCGCTGGGAAAATTCCCGCCCGTCTTGGGCCAGTTGCCAGATGTCCGAACTGCCGATCAGGCAGTTATGCCGAGTCAATTCCGACAAGCTATGTGGCCTGCCATACCGTGCCAGGTAGGACGGTGACGCACACAGGTACATGCGCCGCGGTGCCAGGCGGCTGGCGACCATGCGCGAATCCTGCAGGCGCCCGAGGCGGATCGCCAGGTCGAGGCCTTCGTGCACCAGGTCCAGTTGGCGATTGCTCAGCTCTATATCCACACGCAATTGCGGATACAACGCCATGAACCGCGTCACCAACGGCACGATAAAGCGCTCGCCGTAGGCCACGGCGCAGGTCATGCGCAACATGCCCTTGGGCTCACTGGTAAGGTCGCCGACCGCGCGCAGGGCCTCTTCGCGGCCGTCCTGCAAGCGTTGGCAATGCTGCAGAAAGGTCTGGCCGGCCTCGGTCAGCGTGACCTTGCGGGTACTGCGATACAGCAAGCGCGTTTGCAGCCGCTCTTCCAGGCGTGCCACTTGCCGGCTGATGTGGGACGACGACACGCCCAACCGCTCCGCTGCCGCCGTGAACTGGCTGCATTCGGCGACCGCGACGAATTCGTCGATACCTTCCCAGCGGTTTTCCAACATCGCGATTATCCCTGTGTGGCAATAATGTTTTGCTTTTGCCTGGATTATTCATCACTCGACCATGTTTTACACTCTGCGCCTCAGTTTTTAACTCCCTGGAGAAACCCGGATGATCAAGTCCCGCGCCGCCGTAGCCTTCGAAGCCAAGAAGCCCCTTGAGATCGTTGAAGTGGATGTCGCCATGCCCAAGGCTGGCGAAGTGCTGTTGCGCGTGGTCGCGTCCGGCGTGTGCCACACCGACGCCTACACGCTGTCGGGCGCGGACCCGGAAGGCATCTTCCCGTCGATCCTCGGCCATGAAGGCGGTGCGGTGGTTGAAGCCATCGGCGAAGGCGTGACCTCGGTAGCGGTCGGCGACCACGTGATCCCGCTGTACACCCCGGAATGCGGAAAGTGCAAATTCTGCCTGTCGGGCAAGACCAACCTGTGCCAGGCCATTCGTTCCACCCAGGGCAAAGGCCTGATGCCGGATGGCACCACGCGTTTCTCCTACAAGGGCCAGCCGATTTTCCACTACATGGGTACCTCGACTTTCTCCGAGTACACCGTGCTGCCGGAAATTTCCGTGGCCAAGATTCCTAAAGAAGCCCCGCTGGAAAAAGTCTGCCTGCTGGGGTGTGGCGTCACCACCGGTATCGGTGCCGTGCTCAACACGGCCAAGGTCAAGCCGGGCGACACCGTGGCCATCTTCGGCCTTGGCGGTATCGGCCTGTCGGCGGTGATCGGTGCGGTCAAGGCCAAGGCGGGGCGCATCATCGCCATCGATATCAATCCGGCCAAGTTCGAAATCGCCAAGCAACTGGGCGCCACCGACTGCATCAACCCGAAAGACTACGATCGCCCAATTCAGGATGTGATTGTCGATTTGACTGACGGCGGCGTGGACTTTTCTTTCGAATGCATCGGCAATGTGCAACTGATGCGCGCCGCCCTTGAGTGCTGCCACAAAGGCTGGGGCGAGTCGGTGATCATCGGTGTTGCCGGTGCTGGCCAGGAAATCTCCACCCGTCCATTCCAGCTGGTGACCGGTCGCGTCTGGCGCGGTTCGGCCTTCGGCGGCGTGCGCGGGCGTACCGAATTGCCAAGCTACGTGGAAATGGCCCAGACCGGCGAGATCCCGCTGGACACCTTCATTACCCACACCATGGGCCTGGAAGACATCAACAAGGCGTTTGACCTGATGCACGAAGGCAAGAGCATCCGTACCGTCATTCATTTCTGAAGCAGCGGCCAGCTATAAGCTGCAAGCGGCAAGTGGGGGTACGCCTTGCTTGTCGCTTGAAGCTTGCAACTTGCAGCTAGGAGTCTCCCCATGCCCTTGGAAAATATCTCCTGCCAGAAAAGTTTTGGCGGTTGGCACAAACGTTACAAACACAGCTCCCACGTACTCGGTTGCGACATGACCTTTGCCGTCTACCTGCCGCCGCAAGCGGAGCAGGGCGGCAAGTTGCCGGTGCTCTACTGGCTGTCGGGCCTGACCTGCACCGATGAGAACTTCATGCAGAAGGCCGGCGCCCAGCGCATGGCTGCCGAGCTGGGGCTGATCATCGTTGCGCCGGACACCAGTCCGCGCGGTCCCGGCGTGCCGGGTGATCCGGACAACGCATGGGACTTCGGTCTTGGCGCGGGCTTTTATCTGAACGCTACCCAGGAACCCTGGGCCAAGCACTATCGGATGCATGACTACGTGGTGCAGGAATTGCCGGCGTTGGTCGAAGCGCATTTCCCTGCTTCGGATAAGCGCGGTATCAGCGGTCACTCCATGGGCGGCCACGGTGCGCTGGTCTGTGCGCTGCGCAATCCCGGGCGTTACCTGTCGGTGTCGGCGTTTTCGCCGATCAACAACCCGATGGATTGCCCGTGGGGCCAGAAAGCTTTCTCCCGTTACCTGGGGGAGGAGCGTTCGAAGTGGCGTGAGTGGGACGCTTGCGTGCTGATCAGCGAAGCCGCGGAAAAGCTGCCATTGCTGGTGGACCAGGGCGATCGCGACGACTTCCTCGCCGTGCAGCTCAAGCCCGAAGCCTTGCAACAAGCGGCGAAGGCGGCCGGCCATCCGCTGGAACTGCGTCTGCAACCCGGCTACGACCACAGCTACTTCTTTATCGCCAGCTTCATCGAAGAGCATTTGCGACATCATGGCCGTGCTTTGCTCGGTTAATGTGTGGCAAAAGTAGGTAGAATCACGCCCTGAATTAAATCGGGGCGTTTTTTTATGCGTATTGGCCACGGCTACGATGTGCACCGTTTCGCTGAGGGCGATTTCATCACCTTGGGGGGCGTGCGCATTGCACACCATCATGGGTTGCTGGCTCATTCCGACGGCGACGTTGTGTTGCATGCCTTGAGCGATGCCTTGCTCGGCGCGGCGGCGTTGGGGGATATCGGCAAACATTTTCCAGACACCGATCCCACCTTCAAGGGTGCGGACAGTCGCGTCCTGCTGCGCCACGTCGTGGGCCTGATCCACGCCAAGGGCTGGAAGGTCGGCAACGTCGATAACACCATCGTGGCCCAGGCGCCGAAAATGGCCCCCCATATCGAATCGATGCGCGCGCTGATTGCCGCGGATCTGCAAATTGAATTGGATCAAGTGAACGTGAAAGCCACCACCACCGAAAAGCTCGGGTTTACCGGTCGTGAAGAGGGCATTGCGGTGCACTCCGTCGCCTTGTTGCTGCGCGCATGAACGACCTGCAACTGTTAGGCCCACGGGCCTATGGCGAGGCGTTGGGCAGTGCCGTGCTGAAGGCTACGGCTGAAGATTTCCAGGTCGATGAAGTGCTGGACATCCCGTTGACCGGCGATGGCGAGCACCTGTGGTTGTGGGTCGAGAAGCGTGGCCTCAATACCGAAGAAGCCGCGCGGCGCATCGCCAGGGCCGCTGGCGTGCCGTTGCGTACCGTCAGTTATGCCGGGCTCAAGGATCGCCAGGCGCTGACGCGCCAGTGGTTCAGCGTGCAGTTGCCGGGCAAGGCGGATCCAGACATGAGCGGTGCGGAAAACGACACGCTCAAGATCCTCAAGATCGCCCGCCACAAACGCAAGTTGCAACGCGGTGCGCATTCGGCGAACGGCTTCACCTTGCGCCTGACCCAGTTGGCCGGTGATACCGCGGCCATCGACGCGCGCTTGCAACTGATTGCCCAACACGGCATTCCCAACTACTTCGGCGCCCAGCGTTTTGGCCACAACGGCGGCAACGTGGTTGACGCCCGTGAGTGGGCGGCGCGCAAAGCCTTGCCGGAGCAGCGCAATGTGCGTTCGCGGTTGTTGTCCACGGCGCGCAGTTTCCTCTTCAACAAGGTATTGGCGGCACGTGTTGCCGACGGTTCCTGGCAGCGCGCCCAAGTCGGTGACCTGCTGGCATTTACCGACAGCCGCAGCTTTTTCCCGGCCGGCGAGGCTGAATGCAGCGACCCGCGCCTGGCGATCCTTGACCTGCACCCGACCGGGCCGCAGTGGGGGGAGGGCGATTCGCCCGCCAGCGGTGCGACCCATGCGCTGGAACAGGCCGTCGCCGCCAGCGAAGCCGAGCTGCGCGATTGGCTGGTGAATGCGGGCATGAGCCAGGAGCGGCGCATTCTGCGACTGCCCATTGGCGGGTTGACGTGGCATTATCCCGGGCCTGACATTCTGCAATTGGAATTCGTCCTGCCGGCCGGATGCTTCGCCACTGTCTTGGTGCGCGAGCTTGTTGATCTGGTGCCGGTGGGGCAGACGGACAGCCCATGCGTATTCTGATATCAAACGATGACGGTGCCACCGCACCCGGTCTTGCCGCGCTCTATGCTGCGCTGGAAGACTACGCCGAGTGCGTGGTGGTTGCCCCCGACCAGGACAAGAGCGGCGCCAGCAGTTCGCTGACGCTCGACCGTCCGCTGCACCCGCAGGTTCTGGCCAACGGCTTTATCAGCGTGAACGGCACCCCCACCGACTGCGTCCATCTGGCGATCAACAGCCTGTTGGACCGCGAGCCGGACCTGGTGGTGTCGGGTATCAACCTCGGCGCCAACCTCGGTGACGACGTGCTGTATTCCGGTACCGTGGCGGCGGCTCTTGAAGGGCGTTTCCTCGGTCGTACTTCGTTCGCCTTCTCGTTGGCTTCGCGCCAATTGGACAACCTGCCAACCGCCGCCTATTTCGCGCGCAAGCTGGTGGAGGCCCATGGTTCCCTGGACCTGCCGCCGCGTACGGTGCTCAACGTCAATATCCCCAATCTGCCCCTCGACCGCATCCGTGGCATCCAGCTGACGCGCCTGGGCCATCGTGCCCGTGCGGCAGCGCCGTTGAAGGTGGTCGACCCGCGTGGCAAGGAAGGGTATTGGATCGCCGCCGCCGGCGATGCCGAAGACGGCGGCCCGGGCACTGACTTTCATGCGGTGATGCAAGGTTATGTGTCGATTACGCCGTTGCAACTTGATCGCACCTTCAGTGATGCCTTCAGTAGCCTCGATGGCTGGCTGGAGGCGCTGAACTGATGGGCCGCGAACAAGACGACCTGCTGCGCCGGGGCATCGGGATGACTTCCCAGCGTACCCGTGAGCGTTTGATCCAGCGCCTTTATGAAGAGGGCCTGTCCAACGCCCAGGTGCTGGAAGTGATCCGGCGTACGCCTCGGCACTTGTTTGTCGACGAGGCCTTGGCGCACCGCGCCTATGAAGACACCGCGCTGCCCATCGGCCACAACCAGACCATTTCCCAGCCGTACATGGTCGCGCGCATGAGCGAGTTGCTGCTGGCGGCGGGGCCGCTGGACAAGGTGCTGGAGATCGGCACGGGCTCGGGCTACCAGACGGCGGTGCTGTCGCAGTTGGTGGAGCGGGTGTTTTCAGTGGAGCGCATCAAGGTCCTGCAGGACCGCGCCAAGGAGCGCCTGGCCGAGTTGAACCTGCGCAACGTGGTGTTTCGCTGGGGCGATGGTTGGGAAGGGTGGCCGGCACTGGCGCCTTACAACGGCATTATCGTCACCGCGGTGGCCACTGATGTGCCCCAGGCGTTGCTCGATCAATTGGCCCCGGGCGGGCGGTTGGTGATCCCGGTGGGCTCCGGCGAAGTGCAACAATTGATGCTCATCATCCGTGAAGACGAAGGTTTTTCACGGCATGTACTGGGCGCTGTGCGCTTCGTCCCGTTGCTCAATGGCCCGCTGGCCTGATCATTTATGCGCCGGCAGTGAATTCTGCTGGCGAGGATGTGTCTTACGCCGGGGTCTGTAGAGTCAACATGATGGGTCGCCGGGATTAAACATGATGAATTTTTCGTTTCAGTCGTGTGCCGGTAAAAACCCAATGCCCAGTTATACTTGCGTCATATTTCAAGCCTGATACAGGCATTCATGTTCAGCCACCATAAAGGGAGCGGCGGGTGAGTCTCACAGGTCTTGCGCAGCGTATGAGTAAAACAAGCTTTCAGCGACTGGTGCTTGGCCTTGTCTTGAGTTCCTTGTTGGCAGGGTGTTCCAGCTCGCCAAGCAGCGGCGCGCGGGTGGTTGACCGCAACAGCGCAGCACCGCAAAAGCCGACGGTGACCACCGGGCAATATGTGGTGCGCAAGGGCGACACGATGTTCTCGATCGCCTTCCGTTATGGCTGGGATTACAAGGCACTCGCAGCCCGTAACAATATTCCTGTGCCATACACGATACATCCGGGTCAGACGATTCGCTTTGACGGACGCACCGGTTCAACGCCTGCGACCGTGGTCACAAACAGCACGTCTTCGCCGTCGTCGTCGAGCAAAACCACCATCATCACCCGGCCTGCAGGCACCGCCGCACCTGCGGTTGCGAGCAAGCCTGCACCTGCGCCACTGCCGCCTGCCGGACCGGCACCGACGGGTTGGGGATGGCCCTCAAACGGGGTGCTGATTGGAAAATTCTCTTCAAACGGTAGTTTGAATAAAGGCATTGATATCGCCGGGGATTTGGGACAGCCTGTTTTAGCTGCGTCTGATGGGACAGTGGTGTACGCCGGGAGTGGTTTACGGGGCTACGGCGAGCTGGTCATCATCAAACACAGCGATACCTACGTCAGTGCCTACGGACATAACCGCAGGCTGTTGGTTCGGGAGGGGCAGCAGGTCAAAGTCGGACAGACAATTGCCGAAATGGGGTCAACTGGTACAGACCGGGTGAAACTGCACTTTGAGATTCGCCGCCAAGGGAAACCTGTAGATCCGCTGCAATTCCTACCCCGTCGTTGATTTGTTGTCAGCCTGTTCCCTCACGTAGAAGGAACAGGCTCCAGTGTTGCCAAGGATAAAGGCGACGCTTGAGCTTGAGGTCGAACTCACCAAAGGACTATAACAATGGCTCTCAGTAAAGAAGCGCCGGAGTTTGACATCGACGATGAGCTTCTCCTTATGGGAGAGCACACCGATACGGAATCGATGTCGAATGAGGGACCTGCTGTACCTTCAGTTCGCACCAAATCCAAGAACTCCACCGCGTTAAAGCAACACAAATACATTGATTACACGCGGGCGCTCGATGCGACCCAGCTGTACCTCAATGAAATCGGTTTTTCCCCTCTGCTGACTCCCGAAGAAGAAGTCCATTTTGCGCGCTTGTCGCAAAAGGGCGATCCGGCCGGGCGCAAGCGCATGATTGAAAGCAACCTGCGCCTGGTGGTGAAAATCGCCCGGCGGTATGTCAATCGTGGGCTGTCCCTGTTGGACCTGATCGAGGAAGGCAACCTCGGCTTGATCCGGGCGGTGGAGAAGTTCGACCCGGAGCGGGGCTTCCGCTTTTCGACCTACGCCACGTGGTGGATTCGCCAGACCATCGAACGGGCGATCATGAATCAGACCCGCACGATCCGGTTGCCGATCCATGTGGTCAAGGAGCTCAACGTCTACCTGCGGGCGGCGCGTGAGCTTACCCAGAAACTCGATCATGAACCTTCGCCCGAAGAAATCGCCAACCTGCTGGAGAAACCGGTAGGGGAGGTCAAGCGCATGCTCGGCTTGAACGAGCGCGTGTCTTCGGTCGATGTCTCGCTGGGTCCGGATTCGGATAAAACCCTGCTGGACACCCTGACAGATGATCGGCCTACAGATCCTTGCGAGCTGTTGCAAGACGATGATCTTTCCCAAAGCATTGACCAGTGGCTATCTGAGCTTACGGACAAGCAGCGTGAGGTGGTGATTCGCCGCTTCGGCCTGCGCGGCCATGAGAGCAGTACCCTGGAGGATGTCGGCCTGGAGATTGGCCTGACCCGTGAGCGGGTGCGGCAGATCCAGGTGGAAGGGCTCAAGCGCTTGCGTGAGATCCTGGAGAAAAATGGCTTGTCGAGTGAGTCGTTGTTTCAATAACGGCGCACGCTGAAAGTGTGGGAGCTGGGCTTGTGTGGGAGCTGGCTGGCCTGCGATAGCATCACCTCGGTTTATCAGTTGCATCGAGGTGATGCTATCGCAGGCAAGCCAGCTCCCACATAGGTTTGGCTCCCACATTTTTTATGCCCGGAATAACCAAATCCCAGGCATAAAAAAACCCCGCTTTTAAGGGCGGGGTTTTTTCGACTAAGTCAGTACAAGTTAGATAACTTGAACTTCTTCAGCTTGCATGCCTTTCTGACCGCGGGTAGCGATGAAAGAAACCTGTTGGCCTTCTTTCAGGCTTTTGAAGCCGTCGGATTGGATAGCTTTGAAGTGAACGAACAGGTCGTCACCGGATTGTGGAGTGATGAAGCCGAAGCCTTTTTCATCGTTGAACCACTTAACGGTACCAGTTTGGCGATTAGACATGGTGTATCTCCTTGGACAAAGTTAACTGCGACTCAGGAAAAGCCCTGGCCGAGACTGAGTGCAAAGAGCAGGAAAAATTCTTGGAGATGGTTGGATCGAAATTCAACATATCGTGTAGAGATTCTCAGTGACACAAGCAGCACAGTGGCGCCACCTTAACCCTTTTTCCGGAACGTGCCAATGGTATTTCCGAAGGTTTCTCTATTTTCGTGACTGGCGGTGGTATTTATCGCCACTGGTCGCCACAAGCAGGGTCCCGGCCCCGCTGGCTGCGGCTTATGGCAGGCAGGCCTGTCGTGAAGAAAAGCCCGACGCCCTTTGAACCCCAACGCCGGCCCCGGTAAGATGCCCAACAGAATTTTTCCACCTCGCTATTCAGGACACCGCCATGAGCATCAAATCGGACAAGTGGATTCGCCGCATGGCGCAAGAGCACGGCATGATCGAACCCTTCGTTGAGCGCCAGATCCGTGGCGAAGGCGACAGCCCTGTGATTTCGTACGGTGTTTCCAGCTACGGCTACGATGTGCGTTGCGCCGATGAGTTCAAGGTGTTCACCAACATCAACTCGGCGATCGTCGATCCGAAGAACTTTGACGAAAAGAGCTTCGTCGACGTCAAGAGCGACGTATGCATCATTCCGCCAAACTCCTTTGCCCTGGCGCGCACCGTGGAGTTCTTCCGCATCCCCCGCGATGTGCTGACCATCTGCCTGGGCAAGAGCACCTACGCGCGCTGCGGCATTATCGTCAACGTGACGCCGCTTGAGCCCGAGTGGGAAGGTCACGTGACCCTGGAGTTCTCCAACACCACCACCTTGCCGGCAAAGATCTATGCCAACGAAGGTGTGGCGCAAATGCTGTTCCTGCAGTCCGACGAGGCCTGTGAAGTGTCCTATAAAGACCGTGCAGGCAAGTACCAGGGCCAGCGCGGCGTCACCCTCCCGCGCGCTTGATCGAAAGGTCTTACACGTAAAGGGAATTTGTCAGCGGGAAGGCACTCTATTGGGTGTACTGCCTCGGTGCGTGCACAACGCGCCGAGCCACGCTTGAGGAGTTCCCTATGAAGATCGACCCGCGAATCAGTGCCGAACTTGCCCGGCTTGAACCCAACCAGATTGGTGTTCTGGCCTGGTCACTGATGGCCAATCCCGCTTACGCGGGCGGCATCCCAGGCCAACCTGATCCAGACTCTCCACAGCCCATTGAAGAGCCCGGCTCGCCTACGGTTCCCGATGAACCGCCTCCCGCACCAGTTGCCTGACCCCCAGTGGGCCAGTCAATCGACTGGCCAAACCTGATGATCGCCGATCACAAAGAGTTGGCAGCCACTGCCCTGTGCCACGTCATGCCCGCCGGTGAACGCGCCAAACGCCGGCAGCAGGCTGATTCGCCTGCCGATCTGGAAGCATGGCAGGCGCAAGCTTTGCCGAGCCTTGCCGCGCAGGCGATAGACCGGATGCACATGCCCCGCCAGTACGTGGTAATCGGCATGCGCGTGCGGTTCGTGCTGTAGCGCAAAGGGGCCTATCAGCAGCGGCTCTGTTACCACGTCGATCCTCAGGCCCAAGGGCGGGTCGCCTGCACGTTTGTCGTGATTGCCGCGAATCAAGGTGATGTGCAGCGCCCTGTTGCGTGTACGCCAGGCCTCAAGCGCGTGCAGCGTACCGCTGGCGTGAGAGCCGGGTCCGTGCAGGAAGTCGCCGAGGAAGATCATGTGCGTGCAGGGGTACGCTGACAGCAACCGATCCAGCCGCAGCAGGTTGTCGGTGGTGGTGCCCTGCGGCACCGGCTGCCCCAGGCTGCGATACGCCGACGCTTTGCCAAAATGCGCATCGGCAATCAACAAGCACTGGCGCGCGGGCCAATACACCGCTTTGTCCGCCAGCAGCCATAATTCCTCGCCTTCCAGCGTCAGTGAATAATGCATCAGCGCTTCCCATGATCCGCGACGTGCTCCAGATCCTTGACCATCCTTGCAATGCGCTCCGACAGTTTTTCCGAGCTGAGGCTTTCGCGCATACGCTCTACCAGCAGGGGGAAGGCCAGGGGCGTTGGTCGTTCGATGACATGCAGCTCCAGTTCCAGGGCCGAAAGGTGGCGCAACGTCTCTTCCAGGCGACGAATATCCAACTCATTGCGCAGGACTTCTTCCCCGGCCTGGGCCAGCAGGAGGTTTTGCGGGTCATACTGCTTGAACACCTCGAAGAATAAACCGCTGGAGGCTTGCACCTGCCGCGTGCTTTTGGGTGCGCCCGGATAGCCGGCGAACACCAGCCCGGCAATGCGGGCGATTTCACGAAAGCGCCGCAGGGCCAGCTCGCCGGCGTTGAGGCTGGCGGCAACATCCGTCAACAACTGCTCCGGGCTCAACAGTGCGTCATTCAATACACCCGGCCAATCCACCGGCGTGGCGCTCAACAGCTCCAGCCCGTAGTCGTTGACGGCAATCGAGAAGGTCACAGGCTGCAACTGGCTGACCCGCCACGCCAGCAGGCTCGCCAACCCCTGGTGTACCTGGCGCCCGGCGAACGGGTAGAGAAACAGGTGCCAGCCTTCCCGCGACTTCAGCGTCTCGGCCAGCAAGTGCTTGCGGGTCGGCAAACCGGACCAGCGTAACTGGGTGCGCAGCAATGGTTGTACCGCCACCATCTCCGGGCCGTCAAAATGCCCGTGCGCGGCGGCGTCAAAACGCTCGACCAGGGCTTGGGCCAGCTCGTTGGAGAGTGGCATGCGCCCGCCATTCCAGCGCGGCACGGCGGCTTTTTTCGCGGTGCTGCGGCGCACATAGGCAGTCATGTTTTCAACACGTACCAACTCCAACAAGCGCCCCGCAAACAGAAAGCCATCCCCCGGCTTGAGCCGGGCAATAAAGCCTTCCTCGACACTGCCCAGGTTTTTG
Organism: Pseudomonas sp. FP453; assembly: GCF_030687495.1. Taxonomy (NCBI): domain Bacteria; kingdom Pseudomonadati; phylum Pseudomonadota; class Gammaproteobacteria; order Pseudomonadales; family Pseudomonadaceae; genus Pseudomonas; species Pseudomonas sp. FP453. The sequence goes on from NZ_CP117435.1 coordinate 1,482,342, forward strand.
CCGCCGCCGCCCTTGCTCCAGAATTTCAGCTGGATACTGGCATCGCTGACGATAGTGCCCACGCTCATGCGATGCCGACGTGCCAGACGCGCATCCGGGACGCGCCAAATGCCGTGCTCGTCAGGTTCGACGCGACGGTAGTCCGGGTAGGCCGTCAGCGACAGGCCGCCATGGCGCACAAACCCCAACGCCCAGGCCCATTCAGCCTCGGTGAGTTCGCGATAGGCCCACACGCTGCGCACTTCAGCGAGCAGCGCATCGGGGGTAAACCCGCCGCCCAATGCCATGCTCACCAAATGCTGTACGAGCACATCCAAAGGCTTGTGGGGCGATTCGCGGGCTTCGATACGGCGCTGGGCGATCGCGTCCTGGGCAGCGGCCGCTTCCATCAGCTCCAGGCTATGGGTCGGCACCAGTGTTACCCGCGATGGCCGCCCCGGTGCATGGCCGGAGCGCCCGGCGCGTTGCATCAGGCGGGCTACGCCTTTGGCCGAGCCGATCTGCAGCACCCGTTCCACCGGCAGGAAGTCCACACCCAGGTCCAGGCTCGACGTACACACCACGGCCTTGAGCTGGCCGTCTTTCAGTGCCCGTTCCACCCAGTCACGGGTTTCCCTGGCGAGCGAGCCGTGATGCAGGGCAATCAACCCGGCCCAATCAGGGCGCGCTTCGAGCAAGGCCTGGTACCAGATTTCCGCCTGCGCCCGGGTATTGGTAAATACCAGGCAACTGCGGCTGGACGCCACCTCCGCCACGACCTGCGGCAGCATTTTCAAACCCAGATGTCCGGCCCATGGAAAACGCTCGGTCACGGCGGGCAGCAAGGTGTCGACAATCAGCTGTTTGGCGGTTTGCCCCTGCACGTTGATTCCTTCGCCGTGTGGGACCAATACCTCCAGGGCGTGAGCCTGATTACCCAACGTCGCCGAAATCCCCCACACCACCAACTCGGGATGCCAGCGGCGCAACCTTGCCAGCGCCAGTTGCAGCTGCACGCCACGTTTATTGCCGATCAGTTCGTGCCATTCATCCACGATGACCATGCGCAGGTGCCCCAGGCTTGTCTCGCTGTCGGCCCGCGCCAGCATCAGCGTCAGGCTTTCCGGGGTGGTCACCAGCGCGGTGGGCTGACGTCGGGTTTGCCGGGCGCGTTCGCTGCTGCCGGTATCGCCGGTGCGCAGGCCAACGCTCCAGGGAATCTGCAAGGCTGCCAGCGGCGCCTCAAGCGCCCGCGCGGTGTCGGCAGCCAAGGCGCGCATGGGGGTGATCCAGAGTACGGTCAGTGGTTCGGCAGGCGGTTTGCGTTTGCCCGTCACGGGTGGGCGGGTGATGGCGAAGCGGTTAAGCGCGGCAAACCACAGGGCGTAGGTTTTACCGGCCCCGGTGCTGGCATGCAGCAGGCCCGAGCGGCCTTGCTTGACTGCACGCCACACGTCTTTCTGGAAGGCGAACGGCTTCCAGCCTCTGGCGGCAAACCATTGCCTGGCGAAGTCGAAGTGAGGGGCCATGCGACGGCTGACGCTCTAAGGGGCTTATTCCACAGACCCTCCCGCTGCACCAAAGGTTTAACTAAAGCGCCACGGCGCAGTAGTGCAGTTGCGAGCCGTTTGCCTGGCCGATGGTGCGGCAGGCCGGCGGCAAGGGTTGCGGCTTGTCCAGGCGTTGCACCAGATAGAAGTTTGCTGTCGTCGGCAGTTGTTGCAGGTTCTTGCGGTGACGCGCCCAGCCAGCGCTGTAAAACTCGGCCGAGTATGAGCGCGAGCCCAGGTAGATCAAGTCACCAGGGGCTGCGGCCTGTTGCTCTTTCCAGAGCGCCACGATGGCTACCTGGTTCTGGGGGCGGTCGGCTGCCTTGCCGCTGATGATCAAGGCGCAGCCTGTCACCGGCAACGCCAACGCTACGGCAGCGATCACGGCCGCGCGCATGTGCCGGCAGATCACGTCGGCGAGCAATACCGCCCAGGCCGGCAGTGCGGGCAGTACATAGGTCCAGAGAATGTTGGTGGACATGGTGAAAAACAACGGCGCCGAAGCCGCCCAAGCCAGCACAAAGATGAAGTATTCGGGTTGCCTGCCAAGGTGCCCGCGCAGCTTCACTAGCAGCGGCAAAAAAAGCGTCCAGGGCATGAGGCCGGCCAACAGGTGCAGCCAGATCATTCCCAGCGGCTGGGCATGGGCGCTGCCATATAGATCGCCCTGCCATTGGCTGATGACATAGCGGCTGAAATGCTCGCCGACGATGAAGTATTCCAGGAACCCGGGGGTTTTCTGTTCTGCCAGCCAATACCAGGGCAGGGCCACGGCAAGCGTCAATACGCTGCCGGACAGCCAGGGCAGACCCAGCAGGCGGCGCCAGTGGGCGGTGACCGCCAGCCATATGGCGGCCGGCAGCGTTATCAGGACCAGGGCCAGCGGGCCTTTGGCGAGCAGGCCCAGGCCTAGCCCGAAAAAGCCGGCCAGGGCCCACCCGCGCTCACCGTGCATCAACCCGCGCCACAGGCCCATATGTGCGAGCAGCAGGGCGAACGCCAAGGCTCCGTCGGTCAACACGGCGCCGCTGGAGAGGAACCCGAGGCTGCACGTCGAATAGATGATCGCGGCCGTCAATCCGACCTGCAGGCTTCGCTCCTGGCTGGCGAAGCGCACGATCAACAGGCAGCTGGCGGCGTGCAGCAACCAGCTGGAAAAGCGGCTGGCGAATTCCCCGATTCCGAGCACTTTCATGCTCAGCGCCTGCACCCAGAACGACAGTGGTGGTTTGCCCCAGAACGGTACGCCGTGATCGAACATTGGCGTGATCCAGTCGTTGGAGGCGAGCATCTTGCGGGCAATTTCCGCGTAGCGCGCTTCCGATGTGTCCATGAGTGGATACAGCCCGAGCGTCCCCAGGCGCACCAGCAGTACGCCAAGCAGGATTGCCCAGAGCAAGCGAATGGAAACGGAAGGGTTCATACCGTTAGCCTCACAAGTGGATAAATGAGTTCAAGGTTGATCGCGTTTGCACAGGGATTTTGGCCTGGGGCTGACCACCATCAGGACCCGGCCGACGTACTCGCCCACCACGGCGGTGCCCAGGCACAGCAGCAGGATTGCCTGCAGCAGCAGATGCTGAGGGGTCAGTTCGCCAAACGTCGCCACGCCGGCGATCCACAACGAGCCGAGCAGAAAGCTGATTCCGCTCAAATAGCTGTACATCCGCAAGGGGCGGGTAGAGAACGCCAGAATCGAGTCCGCTCCCAGGTTCAGTAACGACAGCGACGACCATTTGGACGTGCCCGCCTGGCGCGGCTTGCGGTCGTAATTCACTTCGGTGGTGGGGTAGCCGAGCCAACTCACCAGTATTTTCAGGACGCCGGCGTTGTCGTCCATGGCGCGAATGGCGGCCAGCGCATTGGGTCCGATCAGGCGGAAATCGCTGACTTCCCTGGGCACATCGAAGTCATCGATCAACTGGTCCATGACGGCGTAGTAGAGCCTGGCCGTCGTGCGTTTGAGCCAGGAGTCGCAATGCCGCGAGCGGCGCTGCATGTTGACGATTTCAAAGCCCTTGCGCCACTCCTGCACCATTAACGGGATCAACTCGGGTGGGTCCTGCAGGTCGCAATCGAGGATGATCACTGCACGGCCCCGCGCTTCGTTGATACCTGCGCGCATGGCGGCCTCTTTGCCGAAGTTACGGTTCAAATGCAGGCTTCTGGTTCGGGCATCCAGGGAATAACGGTCGATTATTGCGGCTGTTTCATCTTGGCTTCCGTCATTGATGTAGAGCACTTCGGTAGTTATTTTTAATTGTTCAACGATGGCCATGAGTCGCGCGTGAAATTGCGCCAGTACGCACTGTTCGTTAAAGCAGGGAATCAGCAGGGTAAGTTCTATCGGCGGTGGAGGATCACTGGGGGTGTGCGCGCTTGATGTCATGTTTGAATACCCAGAAATGATTGATCGTAAAACCCTGCACGGTCACGGCTGCGATTGCCGTTAGTTGTGCGAGATGTGGATGCACGCCCCAGAAGGTCAGTAACCCGACGATGAGCGTGTTCGCGACCACTTGGCTGGCCGCTGTGACGGCAAACCGCACGCCAATGCACTGGCGCCCGGCGAATACCCAGTGCCTGTTGAGGCAATAGGCGGTCACGGCCCCGCTGATGCCTGCGCAGAGTGTTGAAATGACCGGGCCGCACCCCTTCAGCAAACAGGTAAATATCACCAGGTGGACTAACGTGGCGATGCAACCGGACCCCAAGTAGCGAGTTAATAATTCGAGTGTGTTTGGCATGCCGGGAATGTATAAGGTCGAATGTGAATCAAATGTCACGTTACGTAAATATGGCGAGCGATTGTTGTAGGAATTTAGTTAGTTGCTGAAGGAATGATCTTTGCTGCGTGTATGAATTTGGAGTTGGCTCTAATGGATATATTGCTGGTGGAAGATGATCACGTATTGGCAGGTTCGCTGGGGGATTATCTGGCCGAATTTGGTTACGACGTAGACTTCGCTCGCGACGGTCGAAGTTGCCTGGAACGTGTTCGCAAGCATGAATACGACCTGATTGTGATGGACGTCGCCATGCCTCGGCTGAGCGGGTTTGATACCTGCCGCCAATTACGCAACGAGCAGGTTCAGACCCCGGTCATCTTTTTGACTGCACGTGACGCGCTGCCCGACAAGGAAGAGGGCTATGCCGTCGGCGGCGACGACTACCTGGTAAAACCGTTCGAGCCCCAGGAGTTGTTATGGCGCATTCGTGCGCTGATGCGCCGGGGTGCCCCGCGTCAGTCGCGCAGCCCAAGGCAGCTGGGTGACCTGGTGCTTGATTCGACTGTGCAATCCTTGAGTCACCACGGCATCGTCACCGTGCTGCCAGCGCTCCAGTTCAGCCTGCTGAGCCTGCTCGCCGATGCGGCACCGCAGCCCGTCAGCCGGCGCAAACTCGAGGCAGCGCTGTGGCCCGAAGGCGATCCGCCCGAGAGCGACGCACTGCGCACCTACATCTACCGACTCCGGCAAGCCCTGGGCAAACCCCATGGCAACGATCTGATCCGCACCGTCCACGGCAAAGGGTATCGCCTTGCTATTCCCTACTGACTCGTTTTTTGCGCGCATCCTCTATGCGCTGCTGCCGTTCATGGCGTTGATCACGTTGTTTTACAGCCTGCTGATCTGGGCTGCGGTGATCCTCACCGAGGACTACATTGTCTCCAGCTACCTGAACCTGGAGGCGCAGGCGTTCCAGGGCAAATACGCCCAATCGGGCCGCGCCGCCGCGATGCCCAATGCGATCTACCTCCAAGGCTACTGGTCGACGGATGCCAACCTGCCCGCTACGGTCGGACACCTGCCCGTTGGCCACCATGAGATCGAGAAGGAGGACATCCATGTGCTGGTCAGTGAGGTGGCCGGCGAAGCGGCGTTGCTGGTGCTGGTCATGGATGAATCCAGCCTCAGCCAAACCGAAGGCTATCGTGGGCAGGTCTTCGGGCTGTTGTGCGCGGTGGCCGGCTTGATCCTGATCCTGGGCGCGATCCTCGCCATCGCGATTGCCCGGGCCATTGCCCGGCCGGTCAGCCAATTGGCGGCGCAGGTGGCTGGAGCACCCCACGGACCGCCCTGTTTCAGCGGGGTTGAGCGCCAGGACGAAATCGGCACATTGAGCCGCACGCTGTCGTCACTGGTGACCCAGCAAAACGCGGCGCTGCTGCGCGAGCAAGCGTTTACCCGGCACGTCAGCCATGAGCTGCGCACCCCCCTGAGTATCCTCAACAACAGCCTGGCAATCCTGCGCCTGCCGGGGTGCGGGGCGGACAAAATGGCGCGCAGCCTGCAGCGTATGGAAGGAGCGCTGGCCGGGATGAAAATGACGATTGAGCTGTTTCTGAGCCTGGCCCGGGCGCCACGTCAAAGGGCGCCTGAAGCGATCGACCTGGGTGCGGTCGTCGTCGAGCAGATCGAAAAGTATCAATGGCTCTATCCGTTTGCCGCAGGCGCCCTGACATTTACCGGCGCCGCCACCCTGGCGGCCCACGAGGCAATTGCCCGCAGTGTGGTGGAGAACCTGCTCGGCAACGCGGCTCAGCATGGCGCCGGGAAAGTCCGGGTCATCCTCACCGAGCAGCGTTTGGTCATCCTCAATAACCATGACGAGCAGTGCCTGTCACAGGGCTACGGGTTCGGCCTGGAGATCGTTGCCCGCGCCTGCGCCCATACTGGCTGGCAGCTCGACACACGGCGCACGCGTCATACGTTCCGGGCGTGCATCCGTTTCACTTGAGATTGCCGCTGAGGAACTGCTGCAAACGCTCGCTCTTCGGATGGCCGAGCACATCCTCCGGCGTGCCTTGCTCTTCCACCAGGCCCTGGTGCAGGAACAACACCTGGCTCGACACCTTGCGTGCAAAGCTCATCTCATGGGTGACCATGATCATGGTGCGACCTTCCTCGGCCAGGCCCTGGATCACTTTCAACACTTCGCCCACCAGCTCCGGGTCGAGGGCCGAGGTCGGTTCGTCGAACAGCATCACCTCGGGCTCCATTGCCAGGGCGCGGGCGATGGCCACCCGTTGCTGCTGGCCGCCGGAGAGAAACGCCGGGTACTGATCGGCCACGCGCGCGGGCAGGCCGACTTTTTCCAGATAATGCCGGGCACGGTCCTCGGCGTCCTTCTTGCTGCACCCCAGCACCCGGCGCGGGGCCATGGTGATGTTTTCCAGCACGCTCATGTGGCTCCACAGGTTGAAGTGCTGGAACACCATGGCCAGCCGCGTGCGCAGGCGCTGCAGCTCGGCATCGTCGGCCACGCGCATGCCGTCGCGGTCGCTGACCATGCGGATCGGCTGGCCATCGAGGGTCATGGCGCCGTCGTTGGGGGTTTCCAGGAAGTTGATGCAGCGTAAAAAGGTGCTCTTGCCCGAGCCGCTGGCGCCGATCAGGCTGATCACGTCACCGGTCTTGGCCTTGAGCGAGACACCTTTGAGCACCTCATTGTCGCCATAGCGTTTATGCAGGCCTTCAACGGTCAATTTGTACATGGGGCGTGCATCCTCAAGGCGAAAGTAGATAGCCGCTACGGTAGGCCTCTAAACCTGCGACATGGCCAATGACCATCCCGGCAGTGGCCATGCGGCGTAGCGAACGGGCGTAAAGCAGGCCGGCCTTCTGGCAGTGCACGGGCGTTACGCGGTCGGTAATGGGGTCGATGATGTCGGCGATCAGTTGCCCGGCTTCCAGGTATTCGCCGGGCAGGGCGCGGAACACCAGCAGGCCGCCGACGGGCGTGGCGACCGGCTCGACGCCGGCCAGCGGGGTGGCCGGGTAGGGCAGGTCGGGTAGCGGCGCGACGTCGCCGGCGATGGCGCCGAAGTGGATCAGATAGTCGATGATCGCCTGGCAATCGAGGCTCGCCAGGCCGTGGTTCACATCACCCTGGCCGCGCAGTTCGACGGTCACCGAAAAGCTGCCCAGGGGAATCGGGAAGCGCTCGCCGAAGCGTTGCTGCAACTGCCACCAGACCAGGGTGAAACATTCATCGAAGGATTGCCCGCCCGAATCGGTGGCGAGCAAGTTGGCTTCCGAGCCTATGTAGCGCGCCAGCGGTTCCACCTGCGGCCAGGCCTCGGGCGTGGTGTACAGGTGCGCCACGGCTTCGAAGTCGCAATGCAGGTCCAGCACCATATCGGCATCGCACGCCAGGCGTTGCAGCACCAGGCGCAGGGACTGCAATTGCGTCTGCGCGGTGTGCTCCGCGAGGGCAGCGGACAGTGCCGCGCGGATCAATCGCGCATTGTGCTGTGGGTCATCGCCGAGCAATGCCTCGACCTGGTTACCCACCGCTTCACTGAGGTCGATAAACAGGCGATTGAAATTCTGCCCGCTCTCTAGCTCGTAGCGGCCCAGTGGGATGTCCATCAGCACCTGTTCCAGGCCCAGCGGGTTGGCCACCGGCACCAGCACGATTTCACTGCGCAGGCGCCCGGCGGCGGCCAGTTCGGCCAGGCGCACCTTCAAGTGCCAGGCCACCAGCATGCCCGGCAGCTCATCGGCATGCAGCGACGACTGGATATAGATCTTGCCCCCGGCCCGTTCGGGGCCGAAGTGGAAACTGTGAACCTGCCGCGCCGTACCTGGCACCGGCGCAATCAGTTCATGGACCTGATGACGCATGCGAACTCCTTAGTGGCTCGGCCCGAGAAAGGCCAGCCAGCGGCGCTCCGCCAGACGAAACAGACCGACCAGGGCAAAGGTCACGGTCAGGTAGATCAGCGCAGCGATGCCGAATGATTGAAAGGTCATGTAGGTGGCGGAGTTGGCGTCCCGGGCCACCTTGAGAATATCCGGCACGGTCGCGGTAAACGCCACCGTGGTCGAGTGCAGCATCAGGATCACTTCGTTGCTGTAGTAGGGCAACGAGCGGCGTAGGGCCGAAGGCATGATCACGTAGGCATACAGCTTCCAGCCGCTCAGACCATAGGCCTTGGCCGCCTCGACTTCGCCATGGGCCATGCTGCGGATCGCCCCGGCAAAGATCTCGGTGGTGTAGGCGCAGGTGTTGAGGGCGAAGGCGAGGATGGTGCAGTTCATCGCGTCGCGAAAGAACGCATCCAGCAACGGCTGCTCGCGCACGGCGGCGATGCTGTAGATGCCGGTGTAGCAGATCAGCAACTGGATATAGAGCGGCGTGCCGCGAAACAGGTAGGTATAGAACTGCACCGGCCAGCGCACCCAACGCTTGCGTGACACACGGGCGATGGACAACGGGATCGACACCAGGAAGCCAATCACCAGCGAGGCGCTGAGCAGCCACATGGTCATGGCCAGCCCGGTGATGTGCTGGCCGTCGCTGTACAGGAACGGGCGCCAGTATTGCTGCAAGAGCTCGATCATCGCACCGCCTCCCGGGACCCGGCGGAGTAGCGTCGCTCAAGCCTGCGCAACACAAAGTTGGAGGCGCTGGTAATCAACAGGTAGATCAACGCGGCGACCACCAGGAAATAGAACAGTTGATAGGTACTCTTGCCGGCGTCCTGGGCGGCTTTGACCAGATCGGCCAGGCCGATGATCGACACCAGCGCCGTGGCCTTGAGCATCACCATCCAGTTGTTGCCGATGCCCGGCAAGGCAAAGCGCATCATCTGCGGGAAGGTCACGTAGCGAAACCGCTGCCCGCGCTTGAGGCCGTAGGCGGTCGCTGCTTCCAATTGGCCGCGGGGCACGGCCAGGATCGCGCCGCGAAAGGTCTCGGTGAAGTAGGCACCGTAGATAAAGCCCAGGGTGATAACCCCGGCGCTGAATGGGTCGATCTCGATGTAGTCCCATTCCATAAAGTCGGTAAAGCCGGTCAGCCAGATTTGCAGGCTGTAGAAAATCAGCAGCATCAGCACCAGGTCGGGCACGCCGCGAATCAAGGTGGTGTAGAGCTGGGCGGGGATGCGCAGCAGGCGCAGGCTGGACAGTTTGGCGCTGGCGCCGAGCAGGCCGAGCACGACGCTGACCGCCAGGGAGGCGACCGACAGCTTTATGGTCATCCACGTCCCTTGCAGCAACAACGGGCCGAACCCCTTCAAGCTGAAGGCACCCAGCCCCAGGGTTTGCAAAAGATCTTCAAACATGAATTCAGGACCTATGGCGATAAAAAAGCGCCCACCGGAGCCGGTGGGCGCGAGGGTGTTATTTACCGCTGTACAGGTTCAGGTCGCCGAAGTGTTTCTTCTGGATGCTGGCGTAGGTGCCATCATCGTGTAACGCTTTGATACCTTTATCCAGCAACGCCTTGAGGTCTTTGTTACCTTTTTTGATACCGATCGCCGTTTTCGACGGCAGCAATGGGTCATCGATCGCCGCGCTGACTTCATAGCCGGCACCGGCGGGCGACTTCAAAAAGCCTAGTTCGGCTTGCAGCATGTCCTGCACCGAAGCGTCCAGGCGCCCGGAGGTCAGGTCGGCGTAGACCTGGTCCTGGTTGGCGTAGGCCTTGGTGGTCACGCCGGCCTTGTCCAGCACGGCCTTGGCGTAGGCTTCCTGGATGGTGCCTTGCTCGTAGCCCACGGATTTGCCCTTGAGGGACTCCGGCGTGGAGAAACCTGCACCTTTCTTGAACACCAGGGACGTCGGGCCGGAGAACAGCTCGGAGGAGAAGTCGATAGCCTTTTCACGGGCTGTGGTCACGGTCATCGACGAAATCACGCCGTCGAACTTGTTGGCGTTGAGGCCTGGAATCATGCCGTCAAAATCACTTTCGACCCACTTGCACTTCACTTTCAGCTCGGCGCAGATCGCATTGCCCAGGTCGATGTCGAAGCCCACCAGGCTGCCGTCGGCGGCTTTGGATTCGAATGGCGCGTAGGACGGATCGACACCAAAACGCAGTTCCTTGTATTCCTTGGCCAACGCGGAACCTGCGGCCATGCACAGAGCCAGTGCAGAAAGGGTCAGCAATGCTTTTTTCATTATGTAATCCCTTGAAACCAAGATAAGCGCTTGTGGCGCGATTAGGACTGTTACTGAACGGTGTCAGACGCAACATCGGTAGCAATTTCTGAACCATAGTTCCGAATGTTCGTTTTAATAGGTAGGAATCTAGAGATCTGAGTTTAGGAGATGCCCGAAAGCGGGCACTGAAAATTCAGCGCACCATTTCAGATCATACGAAGATCAACTGTGGGAGCTGGCTTGCCTGCGATAGCGGTGGGTCAGTCAGCCCATGTGTCACTGAGCGACCGCTATCGCAGGCAAGCCAGCTCCCACAGAACTCGTGGTGTTTTCGGGGGAAGGCTCAGGCCAGCAAATCCTGCAATGTGGCCAGGCTATCCGCCTCATCCACCGCCTTATCCTGCCGCCACCGCAACATCCGCGGAAACCGCACCGCAATCCCGCTCTTATGCCGCTTGGACAAGGCAATCCCTTCAAACCCCAGTTCAAACACCATGCTCGGCGTCACGCTGCTGACCGGGCCGAATTTTTCCACGGTGGTCTTGCGCACAATGGCGTCGACCTTGCGCATTTCTTCATCGGTGAGGCCGGAGTAGGCCTTGGCGAATGGCACCAACGCTCGCTCGCTGCCAGGGGGGCCGTCCCACACGGCAAAGGTGTAGTCGCTGTAGAGGCTGGCGCGTCGGCCATGGCCGCGCTGAGCGTAGATCAACACCGCATCGACGCTGAACGGGTCGACCTTCCACTTCCACCACAGCCCCATGTCCTTGGTGCGGCCCACCCCATACAGGCCTTGGCGATCCTTGAGCATCATGCCTTCCACGCCGAGGCTACGGGAGGCTTTGCGTTGTTCGGCGAGGTCGTCCCAGGTGGCGCCGCTCAACAGCGGCGAGGGTTGCAGCACGGGTTGGTTGCACTGGGCAATCACCTGCTCAAGTTGGGTTCGGCGTTCGGCCTGGGGATGGCTGCGCCAGTCGTCGCCTCCATGCTCCAACAGGTCATAGGCCAGGACGATCACCGGGGCGTCTTCCAGGACTTTCTTGCTCAACGTCTTGCGTCCGATGCGCTGTTGCAGCAGGGCAAAGGGTTGCACCGCGTCTTTCCACACCACGATTTCACCGTCGATCACCGTCCCATCGGGCAAGCCGCTGACCAGGCTGTGCAGTTCGGGGAAGCGTTCGGTGACCAGTTCTTCGCCGCGGGACCATATCCACAGGCGGCCCTCGCGCTTGACCAACTGCGCACGGATGCCATCCCACTTCCATTCCACCTGCCAGTCACCGGGTGCACCGAGCACGGTGTCGAACTGCTCCACAGGTTGGGCCAGCCCGTGAGCGAGAAAAAACGGATAAGGCTGCCCGCCACGTTGCGCATGCTCGTCGGACGATTCGGCGGCGATCAGCTTGAGGTAGCCCTCAGGCGTAGGGCGGTTGGCCAAATCCGTGTAGCCCACCAGTCGCTGCGCCACGCGTTTACTGTCGAGGTCGGCCAGGGCGGCAAGGGCGCGGGTCACCAGCAGTTTGGACACGCCCACGCGAAAGCTGCCGGTGATCAACTTGATGCACACCATCAGGCTCGGTTGATCCAGCTGTGCCCATAGCGCAGGCAGGCGCTCGGCCAATTCCAGGGGGGGCAGGCCGCGCAGGGGCAGCAGTTTTTCTTCCAGCCACGTGGCCAGGCCGTCCTCTGAGGTGTAGGGCGATTCCGGCAGGAGCAGGGAAATGGTCTCCGCCAGGTCGCCGACCGATTGGTAGCTTTCTTCGAACAACCACGGCTCGATACCCGACGCCTCGGTGGCCATGTCCCTGAGCAGGCGCGTCGGCACCAGTTGTCGAGGCCGCCCGCCGGAGAGGAAATACACGGCCCATGCCGCATCTGCCGGCGGCGCCTGGCGGAAATAGGCCTGCAAGGCGGCGAGCTTGGCATTGCTGGAGGTGGTGGCGTCGAGGTTGGCGTACAGCTCGGCGAACGCTTTCATACGCCAGCCTCTTCTTCGTCATCGCCGTACTCGGTAGTGAACCCTTGGGCGTCGAGGCCTTTTTCCCGCAGGTGACGGACCAAGACGCCCACAGAACCGTGGGTGACCATGACCCGCTCGGCGCCGGTTTGCTCAATGGCCCACAACAGGCCGGGCCAATCTGCGTGGTCCGACAGCACAAAGCCGCGGTCGACCCCGCGCCGCCGCCGGGTGCCGCGCAGGCGCATCCAGCCACTGGCGAAGGCGTCGCTGTAGTCGCCGAAACGCTTGATCCAACTGCTGCCGCCAGCGGAGGGCGGGGCAATGACCAGGGCTTGGCGCAGCAGTGGATCGGTCTTTTGAAAGTCCCCGGCGTAGAGGGTTTCGGGGATATAAATGCCAGCCTCGCGGTACACCCGGTTCAAGGGCTCGACTGCGCCGTGGCTGAGAATCGGGCCGATGCTGGCGTCGATACCGTGGAGGATGCGCTGGGCCTTGCCGAAGGAATAACAGAACAACACGCTGGCCTTGCCGGCGGCGATATTGGCCTGCCACCAATCGTTGATCCCGGCGAAGATCTGCGCCTGTGGCTGCCAGCGGTAGATCGGCAGGCCGAAGGTGGATTCGGTGATAAAGGTGTGGCAGCGCACCGGCTCGAACGGCGCACAGGTGCCGTCGGGTTCGACTTTGTAGTCGCCGGAGGCCACCCAGACCTCGCCCTTGTATGCCAGGCGCACCTGGGCCGAGCCGAGCACATGCCCGGCGGGGTGAAAACTCAAGGTCACGCCGTGATGGTTCAGCGGTTCGCCGTAGGCCAGGGTTTGCAGGTTGATGTCCTGTCCCAGGCGCGAGCGCAGGATACCTTCGCCGGGGGCGGCGGCCAGGTAGTGCGTATTGCCGGTGCGGGCGTGATCGCCATGGGCGTGGGTGATGACCGCACGTTCCACCGGGCGCCAGGGGTCGATGTAGAAATCGCCGGCGGGGCAGTAGAGGCCTTCGGGGCGGGCGGTGACAAGGTCCATGGGCGTGCCTGGGGCGATGGGCTTATCAGTTAGGAGGGAAGTAAGACTTGAGAAGTTCTATCTGAATGCAGGCAGAACAAATGTGGGAGCTGGCTTGTGTGGGAGCTGGCTTGCCTGCGATGCAGACACCTCGGTCTTTCAGTCAGACCAAGGTGATGCCATCGCAGGCAAGCCAGCTCCCACAGGTGGAGCCGGTTTCTTCAGCTACTTGCCGGGTGTGAGGGTCAACCTGGCTTTCCCATACACCTTCTCGAAGTTCTGCGGCTGCATCGGGAAGCTCAGGTATTGCGCCTTGAGCGACGGGTCGATGCCGTTGGCATAGTTCGGGCTGGCCGGGTTGCCGGATTGGCCGATGCCACCCTGGCCGGTCATCGGCTCCACCTGGCCGAAGTCGACGATCATGCGCAACGCCGGCACCTGCGTGGTGTTGAAGTCCTGCCCCCAGCTGTACGGCGCCGGGTTCAAGGTGTTGTGGTCGCCACCGGACGCCAGCGGCCCGCGAATCACCTGGCCCTGGCTGTTTTTCCAGGTGGTGCTGTGCAACTTGCCCCACTGCCAGGCCTTGTGATCGGCGCCCAGTTGGCTGTCGCCGGCGCTGATCGCGGCGGCGAGGGTACGCGCCAGGATCGCCGGTTTGTCTTCTTTCTGCGGGGTGCGCGTGTCATCCCAGAACGGGCTGTCTTCGCGGCCCAACAGGTGGTCGGCGGTGGCGGCGTAGGACAGGCTGGCTGTGCTGACAAACGCCTTCCAGCTGGCGCTGGTTTCCGGGCCGAGCTTGTCGAGGAAGATCTGCTTGGCGCTTTCCTGCAGGAACAGCTCGTAGATCGCCGCATCGGCGGAGGTGGATACGAGGCGCCCGTCGAACGCCATCAGGCGACCCAACGCCTCACGCGCCTTGGCCTGTTCGGCCGCTGGCAAGGCATCGATCGCCTGTTTCAGCGGCTGGGCCATGCCCGGCGCCTGGAACAGGGTCTTGAGCTTGGCGGCGAAGGTGGTGGTCTGGTCGTACTGCATGGCGATCATGCTGCGGGTGTCATGCTTGCCCGCGTTGGCCAGTTGCGCCAGGCGCTCGCTGCGTTCCGGTGCATCCCAGGAGTTGGACAGTTGCATGCCGTAACCGCGGGGCGCGGTGCGCTGGTTGGCGGTGCCGATCCAGCCTTGGGCCGGGTCCTGGTCATAGGGGTGCAGCATCGCGTCGGCGTAACCGTCCCAGTCAAAGCGCGTGTCCCAGCCCGGCGAGGGCAGCAGGCCTTCACCTTCGCGGCGGTTGGGGAAACGCCCGGTGACTTGCCAGCCAATGTTGCTGGCGTCGGCGAACACCATGTTCAAGGCGATGGCGCGGATTTCGCGGGTCGCGTCCGAAGCCTTGCCAGCGTTTTGCGCGCGGGACAGGTCGAAGAAGGCGTCGAGGCTCTTGTCGTCCTTGAAGTCGGCGGTTTGCAGGGCCAGGCCAAAACCGCTGGTGAGGGCCTGGCTGCTATTCAGCAGGGCGCCGTGGCGGGTTTCGTACACCACTTCGCGAATCGAGCGTTGGCCTTTGACGAAGAAGGTTTCGTTGCGCACACCCGCCGGTAGCCATTTGCCGTTGTTCTCGTAGTACAACGCGCTGCCTTGGCGTTTGACCTTCTCCAGGAACAGGTCCTGGGTATCGCCCTTGACCGTGCTCATGCTCCACGCGACTTTGCCGTTGAAACCCGACAACAGGGTCGGCAAACCGGCAATCGAGGCGCCGACGGCCTGGTATTTCGGCGCACGGATCTGCACGTAGCTCCACGGCGACGGCGCTTGCGGCTGGGCGGCCAGGTCGTTGGCCAGCAGGCTTTTGCCGCTGCGGCTGCGTTGCGGGCCAATGGCCCAGTTGCTCGAGGTGGTCACGGCCAGTGAATTGAGGCGACTCAGTTGCTGGCTGACGCTGTCCAGCCCGGCGAGGCCGCTGATCTGGCTCAGGTTCACGCCTTTGAGTTTTTCCGCTTCGGCCAGCGGGATCGCTTCGTCCGGCGCGCTCGGGGTGAGCCAGGCGAGTTTGTCGACGCCGACCTTTTGCGCCAGCACCAGGGAGGCGATTTCTTCTTGCAGGTTGGCCGACTCGCTGAAATTCAGCAGGCAGAACAACAGCGCCGAATCCTCAGGCTTCCAGTACTCCGGTTTGTAACCAGTCTGGGCGAGGTCCGGCGGCAGCTTGTCGCGGTAGCGGAACAGGTAGGCGTTGACGCCCCGCGCGTACACCTCGAAGAAACGCTTGAGGCGCGGCGACGAGGCGTTATACAGCTCGCCGGCGCTTTTCTTCAGGTTGACCGCGCGCATGAACCGGTCGGCATCCAGTACATCAGGGCCGGACATTTCCGCCAGACGGCCCTGGGCCAGCAGGCGCAGGGTGACCATCTGAGTGATGCGGTCGCTGGCGTGGACATAGCCGAGGCTGAACAGCGCGTCGTGGAAGGTGTTGCTTTCGATCAACGGCATGCCCTGGGCATTGCGACGCACCGACACATTCTGTGCCAGGCCTTTGATCGGTTGCACACCGGCGACCGGTGGCAGGGTGTCCTGGGTGCTCTGGAGCTGGCAACCGGCCAGGCTTAACGCACTGGCCACTGCCGCGGCAACGCCGAACCGGGGAAGAAAATGTGAGAGGGCTGGCGAGGCCATGGCAAAGCTCCTGCGGGGGGTAGCGTCAGTAAAGGCGCTACGTTAGTGAGCGCGGTGAAACGACGCAAGCGGGAGTTTGGGGAAAACATTAGATCTTGAGTCAGGTGAGGACTCAGGTGGGAGAAATTAAGTGTGGGAGCGGGCTTGCCCGCGATTACGGTGTGTCAGTCACTGATAGGTTGGCTGAACCACTGCTATCGCGGGCAAGCCCGCTCCCACATAAGCCAGAGCTCCCACATTTTGTGTTCTATCGTCTTGAGATCAGGCCTTGGGCGGATTCACCTTCTGCACCAGTTCATACGCCCGCACCGTCGCCGGCCGCTCCTTGATGCTGTTGAACCAACGCTGCACATGTGGGAAATCTTCCAGCCGCTGACTCTGCCACTTGTGGGAAACGATCCACGGGTAGATGGCCATATCGGCAATGCTGTAGTCCTCGCCGGCAACAAACGCACGATCCGCCAGGCGCCGGTCCAGTACGCCATACAGGCGCGCGGTTTCGTCTACATAGCGCTTGATCGCATAGGGGATTTTCTCCGGTGCGAATTGGCTGAAGTGATGATTCTGCCCGGCCATCGGCCCCAACCCGCCCATTTGCCAGAACAGCCATTGCAGGGTTTCCTGGCGGCCACGCAGGTCCTGGGCAATGAACTGGCCGGTTTTTTCCGCGAGGTACAGCAGGATTGCGCCGGATTCAAACAGCGAAATTGGTGCGCCACCGTCGCCAGGGTTGTGATCGACGATGGCCGGAATACGGTTGTTGGGCGCGATCTTCAGGAAATCGGGCTTGAACTGATCGCCCTGGCCAATATTGATCGGATGCACCGCGTAGGGCAGGCCGGCTTCTTCCAGGAACAGTGATACTTTGTGACCGTTGGGGGTCGTCCAGTAGTACAAATCGATCATGAAGCTCTCCAAAGGCGCGAATGCCTGTAGGTAGAGGTGATGTTCGGAGTGCGAAAATTCAATGAAACATTTAGGTCTATCGATATGGAATTTCGGCAGGACGCGGCACTGATCGTGATCGATCAGCAGAAAGGCATTCATCACCCCAAGCTCGGGCGGCGCAATAACCTACAGGCCGAGGAGCGTATTCAGGCGCTGCTAACGCATTGGCGCCACACGGGCCGACCGGTGATCCATGTGCAGCATTTGTCCCATTCGCCGGATTCGGTGTTCTGGCCAGGGCAGCCCGGTGTCGAGTTCCAGGACGCCTGCGTGCCGGCGCCCGGTGAGCAACTGATTCAAAAGCGCGTGCCGGATGCGTTCAGCGGCACGCCGCTGGAAGCGCAGTTGCGCGCGGCCGGCATTGCGCAGCTGGTGCTGGTGGGCGTGGCCACCCACAACTCGGTGGAAGCCACCGCCCGCACCGGCGGTAACCTTGGGTTTGATACCTGGGTGATCGAGGATGCGTGCTACACCTTCGATAAACCGGACTTCTTCGGTGAGCTGCACCCGGCCGAGTTGGTACACGCCATGTCGCTGGGCAACCTGCACGGCGAGTACGCCACGGTGATCCACTCCCGCGACGTGCTGCGTTAAGCCACCACGCCATCCACCAACACCTGCAACGACTGCTGCGAACACCGCTCGATGCGCACCCGCACGCCATACACCTCGGCGAACAGCGCCGGGTCGAGCACTTCATCCGCCGCGCCACAGGCGTACAAACGGCCCTGGCGCAGTACGGCGATATGGTCGGCGAAGCGTGCCGCGAGGTTGATGTCGTGCAGCACCACCACGGCGATCAGCTGGTGTTCGCGCACCAGGCCGCGCACGCAGTCCATGACTTTCAACTGGTAATTGAGGTCGAGGGCGCTGGTGGGTTCGTCCAGCAGCATCACCTGGGGGCGCCGGGCAATGAGTTGGGCGAGGCTGACCAGTTGGCGTTGGCCGCCCGACAACGTGCTTAACAGTTGATCGGCCAGGTGCGCGATGCCGATGCGGTGCAGCGCCGCGAAGGCTTCACGCAGGCAGGCCTCGCTGGACAATGGAATGCCGTCCACATTGGCCACGCGCAAGGCGGCGATCACACTTTCCATCACGCTGAGGCTCAGCCCCGGTGGCAGGTTCTGCGGCATATAGGTGACGCGCCGCGCACGTTCGGCCACGGACATGGCGGACAGGTCCAGGTCACCCAGTCGCACAACGCCTTGCATCTTTTCCAGCCCGGCCACGGCACGCAATAACGTGGACTTTCCCGCGCCATTGGGGCCGATCAGCGCGGTCAGGCTGCCGTGGGGCAGGGTGGGCAGGCTCAGGTCGTGCACAATCTGCCGACGGCCGTAGCTGACATTCGCGTGCTCGATGCGCAACCCTTCACTCATAACTGCCTCCCACGCTTGAACACCAACAGCACGAAGATCGGCACGCCTACCAACGCGGTGACGATGCCCACCGGCACGATCACGCCGGGCATGATCAGCTTGCTGGCAATCGACGACAGCGCCAGCAGCAACGCGCCGGTCAGGGCGCTGGCGGGCAGCAGGAAACGCTGGTCTTCGCCCACCAGAATCCGCGCGATATGCGGACCCACCAGGCCGATAAATCCGATGGTGCCGACAAAGGCCACGGCGGTGGCCGACAACAGGCTGATGCGCAGCAACGAGAAAAACCGCAGGCGCTTCACGTCCACGCCGAAGCTCTGTGCGCGGTCTTCACCCATGCGTAGCAAGGTCAGGCGCGGCGCGGCGGCAAAGGAAAACGGCAACACCACCGCGACCACCAGGGCCAGGATGCCGAGCTTGTCCCAGTTGGCGCGGGTCACGCTGCCCAGGGTCCAGAACACCAGTTGTTGCAGCACATCTTCGGTGGCGACCAGTTGCAGCAAGGCCACCACCGCGTTGCAACTGAACACCAGCGCAATGCCAAACAACACCAGGCTTTCCACCCCCGCGCCGCGCAGCCGCGACATGGCTTGCAGCAAAAACACCGAGGCGGCGGCGAAGATAAATGCGGAGAGGGAAATCGCGGTGTTGGCCGACACCCACAGCGTCGTCACCGGAAACACAATCACCAGGGACGCGCCCAACGCCGCCGCCGACGACACGCCCAAGGTGAACGGGCTGGCCAGCGGATTGTTGAGGATCGCCTGCATCTCGGCCCCGGCCAGCGACAGCGCGCAGCCCACCAGCACCGCCATCAGGGCGTAGGGCAGGCGGACGTTCCAGATGATCACCTGGTCGGTGGCGCTGAGATGGGCGGGGTGCAGGATCCCGTCGAGCAAGGCCAGCAGGCCCATGCCGGACGGGCCGCTGGCCAGGTCCACCAGGATGGCGCCGACCAGCGCGGTGCCCAGCGCGGCCAGCAGCCACGCGCGCCGTGCGAGCAGGCGGCGGTAGCCGTGGGTGGCGCTGGCGAGGTCGAGGGTTTGAGTGGTCATGGGGGCTCACACAATTTCAAAAAACAATGAAGATCTAAATGTGGGAGCTGGCTTGCCTGCGATGGCGGTGTATCAGTCACTTAATGAGGTGACTGACACACCGCCATCGCAGGCAAGCCAGCTCCCACAGTTTTTACTGCGTTTTGGCAGTGGCTTTGGTGTCGATCCAGTAGGCGCCCTGCAACGGCATGCCGAGGAACTGTTGGTTGATCTGCTCCATCGTCACCTGCGGATCCAACTTGGCGAACAACTCCGGATGCACCCACTTGGCCAACGCCTCAATCGCCAGCAGGTTGTACGGCGAGTTGTAGAAGTCATGCCACAGGCCGTGGGAATTGCCCGCGCGGATCGCACGAAGGTTGGCGAACTCTGGCCGCGCCAGCACGCGATCAAACGCCTCGCGCGCTTCGTCGGTGCTCACGCCTGCGCCGAGGATCAGCCCCGGTTTGTGATTACCGGTGGCGACGTAAACATCCGGGTCGGCCTTCAATGCGTACTCGACGCTGATGTCGCCCAATGCCCCCGGCACCACATCGGCGGCGATGTTGCGCCCGCCCACCAACTTGATCACTTCACCCATGCCGCTCTTGCCGGTGGTGTGTCCCGGCGCTTGCCAGGCGCCGGCCAGCAGTTCGAGGAACACGCTGGGGCGTGGCCCGGCGGGCAGGGTGGCGACGGCGTCGGTGATGACTTTGATGTGCGCGTCGTAGAAGTCGAGGAACGCCTTGGCCTGGGCTTCACGGCCCAACGCCTGGCCCAGCGCGGTCATGCTGGTGTGGGTGCCTTGCACCGGGTTGACGCGAAAATCGACAAACACCACCGGGATGCCGGCCTTGGCCAGCACGTCAGCCACCGCGCTGTGTTCGGTCGGGCCGTGGCCGGAAATGCTGAACACCGCCAGATCCGGTTTGAGCGAGAGGATTTCTTCAGCGCTGACGCTTTGTTCCGACGCCTGGCCGATCAGCGGGATGTCTTTCACCGTCGGAAATTTCGCCACGTAGGCGTTGTAAGTGTGCTGGTCCAGCAGCTTCAAATCGTTCTGCCAGCCGACGATGCGCTGGAACGGCGCATCCTTGTCCAGCAGTGCAAATGCAGAAATCAGCCGGCCTTCACCCAGCACCACGCGCTTGACGTGATCGCTGACCTCGACCGTGCGCCCCAGCACATCGGTGACTTGCTGGGCGGCGGCGGTTTCGGCGTGGCCGAGGACCAGCGCGGCGCACAGTACGCCGAGCTTGAGCAGTTGACGGGGTTTGCGCATGGCAAGGGCTCCTGGAAAAGGGGATTTAGAACTCATAATCAACACTGGCGGTGAGGGTGCGCCCGGCGCCCGGGATGCCGTAGAGCTGGAAGCCATCGAGGGACGCGCCGACCTGGCTGTAATAAAACGTGTTGAACAGGTTGTTGAGGTTGAGGTTGACCGTGGTGTCCTTGTTCACCTTGTATTGCGCCGCCAGGTTGCTCAGCCAGTAGCCGGGGGCTTTTTCGTGGTCGCGCGTATAGATCGCGTACACCCCGGAGGCGCCGCTGGCATAGCTGCTGTTGTTGTTCAAACCGCCGACGTATTTGTTGTCGGTGTAGCGGCGCCGGCCCACGTATTGCTCGCCGTAGCTCAGGCTCAGCGCGTCGGTGACGGCGTAGGTGGTCCACAGGTTGGCGGTCAGGTCGGGCACGTTCTTGGCTTCGGCGCCTTTGTTGGCGCCTTTGGTCTGCACGCTTTTGAGCGCCGAGAAACCGCTGTAGGCGGTCCAGCGCGGGGTGATATTGCCTTGCAGGCCGAGCTCGATGCCGTCGACACGTTTGGCGGGCAGGGCGCGCACCGGGGCGGATTCGCCGTCCTGGTATTCCCAGGCGTTTTCCAGCTCGGTGCGGAAGATCGCCGCCGTGACGTTGAGCCTGTCGTGGGCAATGTCCCACTTGGTGCCCAGCTCGTAGGTCTTGGATTTGGCCGGGCTGTAGTTGCTGGTGCTGGCCGCGCCGTAGATCTGGTTGTTGGTGGACGCGCCGAGTGCCGACGGTTGTGCCGCTTCGCTGTAGGAAAGGTAGATGCTGCCGTTGGGCAACGGCTTGAACACGGCGCCGACACGGCCGCTGACCGCACCGTCGCTGCTACTCGTGGTGGCTTGGCCGCGCTGACGGGTTTCGGCGCGCCAGTTGTCGTAGCGCAGCGAGCCCAGCACTTGCCATTGCTCGTTGAGGGTGACGGTGTCGCCCAGGTAGATACCGGCGTTGTCGATCACCGAGCGTGGCTCGCCGACGCCTTTGGTTACGTAGGTGCTGGCGAAGCTATGGCTGGGGTCGGCCATATCGAAAAGCATGTTGCCATCGGGCACTTCGGCGTTGCGTTTCAGGCCGCCGTAGGTCTCGTGGTAGAACTCCAGGCCCGAGACCACCGCGTGTTGCAGGCTGCCGGTGTTGAACGTGAAGCTGAAGTCGGTCTGGTTATCGAGGATGGTGTAGCGCTTGGACAAACCGAAGTCGCTGCCGCGCAGGATGCCGTAGGACGTGTTGCTGTTGTTCACGTAGTCGGTGTAGGCATTCACCGTGCTGCCCGGCACTTGGCTGATCGGGCCTACACCGGTGTAGCCCAAGGTCGCACAGCGCGTGCCGGTGCAGGTTTTTCCGCCGGAGGCGCTGGCGGCGAAGAAGCGCGCCGGGGACAGCACCGCGAAGTTGTCGCTGCGCTCCCAGCGCGTCTGGTTGCGCAGGTTGGCGTCGTTCCAGGCGAAGTCGTGTTCGAAGCGGGCGGTCAGCGAGGTGGTCTTGTTTTCTTGGGTGTAGAGGCTGGAATCGCCGTACCAGTTGGAGCGTTTTACCCCGGGCATGCGGTCGCCATGGGTGCCGCGCTGGATCGGCACGCCGCCGTCTGGGGTATTGGTGTCTTTCTGGTAGAAGGTGTCGATGAAAAAGCGCGTGTCGGTGCCCAGGCCGAAGCCGAACGAGGTGGCGATGCCCCAGCGGTCGTAGTCCACGTCGTCGCGTTCGGACACTTGGTTGTAGTGCTTCATCAGGTTGACGCGTACGGCGGTGGTGTCGTTCAGCTGTTTGTTCAGGTCGGCAGTCAGACGACGGTAGGCATCGGTGCCGATCCCGGCGGACACGCGGTTGGCGTCGCCCAGGTGCGCTTCCTTGCTCACCAGGTTGACGCTGCCGCCCACGGCGGACACGCCGGATTCGATGGAGCCGGTGCCCTTGAACACTTCGGCCTGTTGCAGGTTGAAGGTGTCGGTGCGCGTGGACATGCCGGCGTCGCGCACGCCGTCCACGGTCAGGCTTTGTTCGGAGGAAAAGCCACGGATCGAAAACAGATCGCCCCAGCCCAGGTTGCCTTCGCCAGACATAAAGGTGATGCCCGGTACGTTGCGCAACACTTCCTGCAAGGTCTGTGCGTTCTGTTCCTTGAGCACCTGCTGCGGCACGATGGTCACGCTTTGCGGTGCGTCCAGCAGGGGCTGGCTGATTTTCGCCGAGGTCACCCGGTCGACCTTGAAGGTGGACGTGGCTTCGCCATCGACCTGGATTTCCGGCAGGCTCAGCACTGAATCCTGGGGGCTGGCGGCGGGCGCATCCGCCCAGGCCGTCGGGGCCACGCTGCCGGCGGCGAGAAAACCGAACATCGGTGCCAGGGTGGTGTGCAGCGGGTTGCGGAGCGGTGTGGGCAATGACATGGGCTACTTCCGAGTCTAAATTACAATTACTCTCATTTAGGTTCGGTAGTCTAAACAGCGATTTCCCCTGCACTGCCCCTGGTTTGTATCGCTGATGCTTGATTATCGTTTCCTACAACATTCCATTACATTTGCGTACGCCGTTGCCTGAACTTTCGGCTATTTGCTGCGTTTTATAGTTTTTCGGATCGACTGCCCATGGCCAAGCAAGACCACCTCCTGATCGTTGATGACGACCCGCAAATCCGCCAGTTGCTCTGCGACTACCTGAGCGATGCGGGCTTTCAGGTGTCCACCGCCGCCGACGGCAAGGAGATGCGCCGGCGCCTGGAATTGAACGTCATCGACCTGATCGTCCTCGACCTGATGCTGCCCGGCGAAGACGGCCTGAGCCTGTGTCGCGAATTGCGGGTGAACTCCAACACGCCGGTGGTGATGCTCACCGCCAAGGGGTCGTTGATCGACCGCATCGTCGGCCTGGAAATCGGCGCCGATGACTACCTGCCCAAGCCGTTCGACCCGCGGGAACTGCTGGTGCGGATCAAGGTGGTGTTGCGCCGGGTGCAGAGTTTTCCCGACCGGGCGCGGCTGGATGAAGCGCCGAGCATCCGTTTCGCCGGCTGGCAACTCGACACCCGGGCGCGCCAATTGCTTTCGCCGGACGGTGTGGTGGTCAGCCTGGGCAATTCGGATTACCGCGTGCTGCGCCTGCTCTTGCAGCACCCGAACCGCCCGCTGAGCCGCGATTTTCTGCTCAACCATGTGTTCGACAAGGACAGCACGCCGTTCGACCGTTCCATCGACGTGTGCGTCAGCCGCCTGCGCTCGCAACTGCCGGCCGGGCTGATCAAGACCGTGCGCAACGAGGGTTACATGCTCACCGCCGATGACGTGGTGCTGGCGTCGTGAGACTGCTGCCGCGTTCGCTGTTTGGGCGGTTGGTGCTGATTCTGGTCAGCGGCATGCTCGCGGCCCAGGCGCTGACCAGCAGCATCTGGTATGACCGGCGCCATGGCCAGGTGTTGGAGATCCCGGCGCGGTTGATCGCCACCCGGCTGGCCGATGTGGTGCGCCTGGTACACAGCGATCCGCAACAGGCTGACCTGCTGATCAAGCTGCTGGATGCGCCGAATTTTCGCCTGACACTGAGCGACCAGGCCAGCAACACGCCGAGCAGCCTTACCGACAGCGACCGGCCGACCGAGCGGCTGATCAAGAAAGTTCTCTCGGAAAAAACCGGCTATGCGCAAACCCTGATCCTGCTGCACCTGTCGCTGGTGGACGGTGCGGGGCAAAACGCCGGGCTGTGGACCTTGCTGGAGTCCAAGCCGGTGGTGGGGCAGTTCCTCATCGACCTGCGCCTGCCCGACGGGCGCTGGTTGCAGGTGGACGCCCGCGAGGAGCAGGGCTGGACCAGCACCTCGCCGCTGGACCTGCTGTTCGATTACGTGATGCGCATCTACCTGCTGCGCGTGCTGGTGCTGGTGGTGATCGCGCTGGTGGCCGTGCGGCTGGCCATCCGCCCGCTCAACGCCTTGGCCAAGGCGGCCGAAGCCCTCGGCCGCGACATCCAGCGCCCGCCACTGTCGGAGAGTGGCCCCACCGAAGTGCGCCGCGCGGCCCAGGCGTTTAATGCGATGCAGCAACGGCTGATCGCCAACATTGCCGAGCGCACGCGGTTTCTTGCGGCGATTTCCCACGAC